>NCHJ01000005.1 GCA_002256765.1 Bacteroidetes bacterium 24-39-8 | reverse complement strand
GTGAAGAGTGAAGAGGGAAGAATGAAGAGTGTAGAGTTAAGAGTGAAGAGTGAAGAGTGAAGAGTGAAGGAAGAGTGAAAAATGAAGAGGGAAGAACGTTGGTATTTATTATAAAAAACAAAAGCGCCACAATAGAGGCGCTTTTGTTTTTTAGTTATCTAAGAAATTAGTCTATTTTTTTGATATCGCCACTGCCAGCTACCTTCTGTTTAACACTTGGATTACCCTTATAGAAAACAGTGCCAGATCCTGCAATATGTATATCCAATGTGGTTGATGCAAACACTTTCACATCACCCTGACCTGCAATTCTTACAGTTGCATTTTCTGCCATCAGACCTTCGGTTAAATAGTCCCCTGATCCGGCAATTTTAATGGATTCTTCCTTGGTTTCACCCGTTAAGTTAATTGATCCACTTCCGGCAATATCGGATTCAATTTTGGGTGTATTAATTTCCAACTTAATATCGCCACTGCCAGCAATTTTCAAAACCAGCTTGTCAGAACCAGTGAACTTACCCTGGCCAATAATATTACCACTTCCAGCTAATTGCAGATTTTCCAATTGCGGTGTAGTAATCTTAATCTTGATGCCCTCCGTACTATTGTAAGTCAGGTATTCCTTAGACTTTACCACCAAAAACCCATCTTTCTCTTCTGTATAAATAAAGGGTAGGATATTATCATCCCCTACCACTTCCACTTTGGTTACTGCACCTGGGGTTAATTCCACATCAAAACTGCCTGCCAATTTAACCTTGCTTGCTTTACTGATATTTCTTGACTGGGTTATAATATTACCATTTCCCTCTATATGTTTGTAGCCAAACATGCGGCAGGAAGAAAAAAGGACCATTATGGCCAAAACTGATACTATATGTTTCATGTGAATAATTTGTACTGCCAAGATAGTCAAAAGGCTTTGCCGGGGCAACCCGCTATTAAATTAACTTTACCATTTATCCACTTTCAGCACCACAGAAATTTCTGTTACCTTCGCAAGCATGACAGAAAAGATATTAATCCTAGATTTTGGTAGTCAGTACACCCAATTGATAGCGCGTGCGGTACGTGAAGCCAATGTATATTGTGAAATCATTCCCTTTCATAAGTCTTTTGAATTTGAACCCGGATTAAAAGGGATTATCCTAAGTGGTTCACCCTTTAGTGTTAACGAACCCATTGCCCCCACAGTAGATATTCCTTCTTTTGTGTCCAAACTTCCTGTTTTAGGAGTTTGCTACGGCGCACAGTTAACTGCTAAAGAATACGGCGGCAAGGTTGATAAATCAAACAAAAGAGAATACGGTAGGGCTAAAATGCAGATTGTCAAATCTGATACTTTGTTAAATGGCATTACTGATTATACACAGGTTTGGATGAGTCATAGTGATTCTATTGTTGCTTTACCCGAACATTTTGAGGTACTGGCTACAACAGAAAGCATTCCAATTGCCGCGTTTAAAAAGACGTCTACGGACTCTCTGCCTTTGTATGGTTTACAATTTCATCCAGAAGTCTATCATAGTACAGAAGGAAAAATCATTATCAAGAATTTCTTAAATAATATTTGTGGATGCAGTTCTGATTGGACTCCTGCACATTTTATTAGCCAAACCGTTGCTGAATTAAAAGAAAAAATTGGGGACCGCAAAGTGATCATGGCGCTTAGTGGTGGTGTAGATAGCACAGTAGCTGCAACCCTAATTAGTAAGGCAATTGGGAATAATCTTTTTGGCATATTTGTAGACAACGGCGTTTTACGCAAAGGCGAATTTGAACAAGTATTAGAAACTTATCATCAAATTGGCTTGAATGTAAAAGGGGTTGATGCAAAAGACCATTTTTACAAAGCATTGGCAGGGAAATCAGACCCAGAAGAAAAACGCAAAATCATTGGTAAGGGATTTATTGACATTTTTGACCAAGAAGCAAAAATCTTAACCGGCATTGAAATGTTGGCCCAAGGAACTATTTATCCTGATGTGATTGAAAGCGTGAGTGTGCATGGACCTTCTCAAACCATTAAGTCACACCACAATGTGGGTGGATTACCAGATTCCATGAAACTAGCTCTAGTAGAGCCTTTACGTTCCTTATTTAAAGATGAGGTTCGTAGAGTTGGCTTGGAACTTGGGATTCCTGCAGACATGATTAATAGACATCCTTTTCCAGGACCTGGCTTGGCCATTAGAATTTTGGGAGAAATCACTGAAGAAAAAGTTGCCTTATTACAAGCGGCTGATGATATCTATATTTCAGGTTTGAAAAAACACGGCTTGTATAGTGCAGTTTGGCAAGCGGGTACCATTTTGCTTCCGGTTAAATCAGTAGGCGTGATGGGTGATGAGAGAACCTATGAATTCACTGTGGCATTAAGAGCTGTAACTTCAGTAGATGGAATGACTGCGGATTGGGCACATTTACCTTATGAATTCTTGGCCGATATTTCAAACGAGATCATCAACAATGTGCGTGGTATTAATCGTGTTGTTTATGATATCAGCAGTAAACCCCCAGCTACTATTGAATGGGAGTAAGCAATTAATAACAAATAGATGAAAGGTAGTTTTGCATTTTTTTTGGGCATTTTGATTAGCAGTTTTGCTATTCAAGAAACGCGTGCTCAAGAAGCTCCCATTAAAATTGTAGTATTTGCACCTCTGTATGTAGATTCTGCTTTTAGTGGTAATAATTTCAAATTGGGTAATACAAATTTGCCCAAGTACTTATTACCAGGCCTTGAATTTTATAATGGAGTCATGATGGCTATTGATTCTTTAAATGCTGAAGGTGTAAATGCAGAAGTGTTAATCTATGATAGTAAGAAGAGCGAAAAAGCTATACAAGAAATCTTAGCTAACCCAGAATTAGAAGGGGTTTCATTAATTATTGCTTCTTTCAATAATCGCAATGAAATCAAGCCCTTAGCAGATTTTGCGCTTAATAAAAAAATTGCACTGATTTCTGAGACTTATCCCAATGACGGTGGCGTAAGCGAGAACCCTTATTTTGTTTTAATTAATTCAACTTTGAGAACACATATTGATGCTCTTTACAAATACATGCAACGTTTTCATAGTACCGATAATTTAATTTGGGTTAAACGAAAAGGGGCTTTAGAAGACATGATTCAAGGATTTTTCACTGAGCTCCAAAAGAAAACACCATCTCTAGCACTTAGAATAAAAACAATAGAAATGGTAGACAGTTTAAACCAACAGACGCTACTAGCAAACTTGGATAGTAACCGTAATAATGTTTTGATTTGTGGCAGTTTGAATGAACCATTTGGGAATGCCATTGTCAAATGCCTAGCCGATAACCGCGACTATAAAGGGACCGTAGTAGGGATGCCCACTTGGGATGGCTTTAAAGACTTATCCAAACCTGAATACAAAGGCATAGAAATTATTTATAGCAGTCCTTTTAATTTTACCAGAACCGATAAAGTTTCCATTGCTATTACTAACAAGTACAAAATTAAATTTCAAGCAAGACCTAGCGATCAGGTATTCAAGGGATTTGAATCTATGTACCATTTTCCAAAATTGCTGATCAAACACAAAGAGGCTTTTTTGAATAATATATCAGATAAGTCATTCAAAGTTTTCAATGAGTTTGATATTCAACCTATCAGGTTCAAAAGGGATAATCCAATAGCTGACTATCTAGAAAATAAGAAAATTTATATTCTAAAGAAGCTAGACGGTCAAGTGAAGCCCGTTTTCTAATCTGTTTTCCCTTATCGGGCTTCCCCCATGCTTTTCCCTATACTTTCCTCCTCTCTTCACTCTACACTTTTATCTTTTATCTCTTCACTTCTTCTTCCTCTCTTCACTCTTAACTCTTATCTCTTCACTTCTTTCTTCACTCTTAACTCTTATCTCTTCACTTTTTCCTCCTCTCTTCACTTTCGTCCTCTTAACTTAAAGTTTCCTAACTTTAACCAACAATCCACATTATGGAAAAGGCACCTAATTTATGGGAATTCTTAGAAGAGAATAAAGCCCAGATTAATGAGTACATAGAACTGAGGATTCAATTATTCTCATTGCAATTTATTCGCAAAAGTTCCACCATTGCAGGCATGCTAATTTGGCTCATGGTTTTAGGTGCCATGGCATTCTTGATCAGCATTTTTGCAGGCCTAACTTTGAGTTGGTGGCTGTCAGGCATTTTTAATAGCCCAGTAATTGGGTTTGGTTTAACAACTTTAATTTTATTGACCATTACTCTGGTATTGGTCTTACTCAGAAAACAATTGTTCATCCATCCCATTATTCGCATCATTATTAGGGAACAAACCAGAGAATATGAAGCAGACTGAGATTAAAGACTTAGCCAGTCTGGACAAACAGATTGGACTTTTAGAGCAGAAAAAAATGATTATGGAAGAAAGACTGGCCAATAACTGGTCCTATCTAAAATCTGACTATGGGACAATGATTAGAAAAACGGTCTTCAAGGATATGCAACAAGAGGGTCGTGGTAGCTTCTTTTATTGGCTATTCAAAATACCCGAATTCCAAAGCAGTATTGGCAGAACTGCTGAAAAGTTGACCATTAAGTTGGAAAATTTGTTGGGCAAGTGGATTGATAAGATTGCCGACTAGCTAAACTAGGTCTATTATCCCCTATACAGAACCTATTGAGCAATCCTTTGTTATACTTCTTGTATGAAAGAGTTCTATGCGCACCCCAAAAAAGGAATCAGTCTATTGGTTCTAATAAGCCTTTTTTGCGTATGGATGCTTTTATTATCAGCCAGTTCTGATCCAGGAGACAAGCCACAATTTATTCCCGCTAGCCCCCAACGCGGCGGTGACGCAGCTAAAGGCTATCAATACCTCATTACAGGTGACTATTTAAAAAGCGGTCTTCCATATGGCTATTTTAACTTATTAAATGGCAAAGAAAAACACAATTATTTAAACAGAAGTGGAAAGAATGCAACCGTACCCCATGGTTACAACGTCATTACCAATGATCGGGGTATTGACGTAGTAGTACCAACTTGTTTGCAATGCCACGCTCAAGTTTTCAATGACAGTTTAGTAGTTGGCTTGGGTAATACTTATCTTGATTTTAGCAATATTGGACATAGTAATAATTTTTTAAGGGGATTGGTCACCAGTTTCATGCAAACCGTTTCTCCCGCTCAATATGATGCTAGCAAAGATTTAATCAGATCTATGAGCACCATTGCCCCTATGATGGAAACCGAAGTTAGGGGCGTTAATGCGGCAGATAGATTGGCTACCTTATTGGTGGCACACCGAGATCCAGAAACCCTAGAATGGAAAAAAGAACCCATACTTGACATTCCCAAAGAAGTGATTCCTACAGATGTTCCTGCCTGGTGGTTGTTAAAAAAGAAAAATGCCATGTTCTACAATGGTTTTGGCCGAGGCGATTTTGGCAAATTCTTAATGCTCAGCAATATCCTAACCGTAAAAGACACAGCAGAAGCAAGAGAAGTATTTAGTCATTTTGGCGATGTATTGGCGTATATCAAATCCATTAAACCACCAAAGTATCCCTATCCCATTGATCAGACACTTGCGGAGTCTGGGAAAATTATATTTACAGACAATTGTAGTAAATGCCATGGTACTTATGGCAATGATTGGACCTATCCCAATTTACTAATTCCCGCCTCCATTATTCAAACAGATTCTTTACTCTTTAAGGCCAACCACCAAAATCCACAATTCATTGCTTGGTTTAATAAAAGTTGGTTTGCCAAGGGCGATTTACCCGCCAAACTAGAACCAGCAAATGGTTATATGGCTCCACCTTTAGATGGTGTTTGGGCTACAGCACCATATTTACACAATGGCTCTGTGCCTACCATTGAAGGGGTTTTAAAAAGTTCCCTCAGACCTACTTATTGGAAAAGAGATTTTAAAAATCCTGTGTATGATTCAACGGCACTTGGATGGGAATTCACAATTGCAGACCAACCTGATGGTAAGAAAACCTACAATACAAAATTGCCTGGCTATGGAAATACTGGACACGGCTTTGGTAACAAATTATCCAACCAAGAAAGAAAAGCCTTGCTTGAATACCTGAAAACTTTGTAGCTTGAAAACCATGCTTCAAGAATCAAAAGGATATGGCGTTATTAGTCAATGGCTGGAGAAAAAAGACTTCCACCCTTTTGAATTTCAAGAACAAACTTGGGAGCAAATCATGCATGGCCATTCAGGATTGGTCAACGCTCCTACTGGATGTGGCAAAACTTTTTCCGTATTTCTAGGCACATTAATTCAATACATTAACGAGCACCCAAAGAACTATCAAACTATTGCACCAGGTAATTTACAACTACTTTGGATTACGCCTTTAAGGGCATTGGCCAAAGATATTGGCAGGGCCATGGAAGCCGTTTTAGAAGAATTGAGTATACCATGGAAAGTTGGCATTCGTAATGGAGACACCAGCACCAGTGAAAGACAAAAACAGAAAAGAAAGGTTCCAGAAATACTGATCATTACTCCAGAAAGCCTGCACTTATTATTGGCACAAAAAGATTGCTCCTCTGTATTTGCACATTTACAATGGATTGCTGTAGACGAATGGCATGAACTAATGGGTAGCAAAAGAGGCGTGCAAGTAGAACTAGCCATCACAAGGCTGTTGGGTATGCAAGCCAAGAAAAAAAATAAGATCAGTCTTTGGGGTATTTCTGCCACTATTGGCAATTTAGAAGAAGCCAGACAAGTATTATTAGCGCCCTTGCAAGAAGAGGGTTGCATCATAAGAGCATCGATAGATAAAAAAATAGAAGTTCATTCTATTATCCCAGATGAAATTTCAGAATACCCTTGGGCTGGTCATTTAGGCATCAAATTAGCTGAGAAACTCATCCCCATTATTGAAGCAAGTAATAGCACTTTAATCTTTATCAATACCAGGGGCATGAGCGAAACCTGGTACCAAACCATCCTCAATATTGCACCACAATTAGCAGGAGCAATTGCCTTACACCATGGCAGCATTGAGCCTGAATTAAGAGCTTGGGTAGAAGATGCTTTACACGCTCAAAAGCTCAAAGCAGTGGTTTGTACGGCCAGTCTAGACTTGGGTGTTGATTTTAGACCAGTAGATACGGTGATTCAGGTAGGATCACCCAAAGGGGTAGCTAGATTTTTACAACGTGCTGGAAGAAGTGGTCATGGACCAGGAGAAATTAGCCGACTCTATTTTTTGCCAACACATTCATTAGAATTGGTTGAAGCAGCAGCGCTTAAACAAGCCATAGTAGAAAACAAAATTGAAAGCAAAGACCCACTCCTACTTTGCTTTGATGTGCTCATTCAATACCTCTGCACCCTAGCTGTGGGTGAAGGTTTTGATGCCAATACCATCTTTCAGGAAATCAAAACCAGTTATTGCTTTGCCGATATTAGTGATGAAGAATTCAAAGAAGTATTATTACATATTACCCAAGGAGGTATAGCTTTAAACCAATATGATGAATACCACAAAGTGGTGTTGGAACAGGGTTTATATAAAATAACAAGCAGAAAGATTGCCATGCGACATCGTATGCATATTGGCACTATTGTAAGCGATGCCATGTTAAAAGTAAAATTTCTAGGTGGGGGTTATGTTGGAGTGATAGAAGAATATTTTATTAGCAGACTAGATCCAGGTGATGTATTCACCCTTGCAGGTAGAAATTTAGAATTGGTGATGATCAAAGATATGGATGTTTTGGTTAGAAAATCTAGTGCTAAAAAATCCATAGTTCCTTCATGGAATGGAGGCCGCATGAGCCTTACCGCCAATCTAGGCGCCATTTTAAGAGAGACTTTTAATAAAGCTTTGGTAGATGAAACTGAAATAGAAATCAAGAGCCTGAGACATTTATTTCAAACCCAAGCAGCCCTTTCAAAAATTCCACGTGACAATGAATTATTGATTGAGCAAATTGAATCCAAAGACGGCTATCATTTACTGGTTTACCCTTTTGAAGGCCGGCAAGTACACGAAGCCATGAGTGCCATACTAGCATATAGAATAGCCCAGATTATGCCCATCAGTTTTTCCATTGCCATGAATGATTATGGGTTTGAATTATTGAGTGATCAACCCATTCCGGTGGATGATTCCAATGTGCAGGAACTTTTTAAAACAGAAAACCTTTTTGCCGATATTCAAAAGAGTATCAATAGTGCAGAAATGTCTAAAAGAAAATTTAGGGATATAGCCGTGATTGGTGGACTTATTTTTCAAGGATTCCCAGGCGAGCACAAAAAAGCACGCCACTTACAATCATCTGCTGCCCTTTTGTACAAAGTGTTTGAGGAATATGAGCCAGATAATATTTTGTTTAGACAAGCATTTAGAGAATTGATGGAACAGCAAATGGAAGAGCATAGACTTAGGGCCGCTCTAGAAAGAATGTACCATAGCCAGATTTTGCTTTGTTTTCCCAAACAATTGACGCCCTTGGCTATCCCCATTGTTGTAGATGGCTTAAATAGAAATAGTTTGAGTAGCGAAAAATTGGAGGATCGAGTTAGAAAAATGCAAGAACAACTTAGCAAATCCTAGTGCATCTTTGCACCTCAAATGAACGCTCCTATTCCATATCAAATTCAAGATCAAACCTGTTGGATTAGCCCCCAACGGGCCATCTTTTGGGAGAATCAGTCTACTTTATTACTGTCTGATACCCATTTTGGAAAAACAGGCCATTTTAGAAAAAATGGTATTGGAGTGCCTCAGGCAGTATTTCAGGAAGACATGCAAAGAATGGTTGACTTATTGGGCTTTTTTAAACCTGAAAGATTGATAGTGGTAGGCGATCTTTTTCATAGTGCCGCTAATTTAGAAATGGATTTATTTGCCAAATGGAGAAAAGATTTTGAACAATTGGAATTACTCTTGGTAATGGGCAATCACGATATTTTAGGTGATCAATGTTACCAATCCAATCAAATTGCAATTCATAAAGGAATCTTCCAACAAGGTCCATTTCAATTTGTTCATGAACCAATGGCGTTTACAGAACATCCTGATAGTGGATTTCTATTCTCAGGTCATTTACATCCCGGAGTAAGCTTATCGGGAATGGGTAAACAAAACCTGCATTTCCCCTGTTTTTATTTTACCAAAACCACTTGTATTCTTCCTGCATTTAGTAGATTTAGTGGCACAGCAACTGTAAAAAAGAAAAAAGACAATACCATTTTTGCCATAGTGAATCATCAACTCATAGAAATAGCTAGATAAGATGGTAAAAATTGCCTATCATGCTTGCTATGCCTACTCCTTACCAGAAGGTCACCGATTTCCTATGCTCAAATATGAGTTGATTCCTGAGCAATTATTGCATGAAGGAACCATCTTTCAAGAAAATTTATTTGAACCCAATTACTGTTCAGATGAAGTGGTATTATGGACCCATGACATCAACTACTTGCATAAATTAAAGCAACAAACACTAAGTGCATCTGAACAAAGAAAAATTGGATTTCCACAATCGCCTGAATTGATTGAGCGGGAATTAATGATAACCCAAGGAACAATAGACTGTTGTATATACGCCATAGAAAACGGGATTGCACTGAATGTGGCGGGTGGCACCCATCATGCATTTGCTGACAGAGGAGAAGGATTTTGTTTGTTAAACGATATGGCCGTAGCAGCAAACTGGTTATTGAAAAAAGGGCTAGCAAAGCAAATTTTAATCATTGACCTAGACGTGCACCAAGGAAACGGCACAGCCAAAATCTTTGAATCAGATGATAGGGTATTTACTTTTAGCATGCATGGCGCACACAATTACCCTTTTCACAAAGAGGTTTCCAATTTGGATATTCCACTCTTAGATGGTACTGACACTGATACTTATTTGACTTTACTTCAATATCATTTGCCAGGCCTGCTTGAAACAGTAAAACCTGATTTTGCCTTTTATCTTTCAGGAGTAGACATTTTAGAAACGGACAAGTTTGGAAAATTAAAAGTGAGTATAGAAGGCTGTAAACAAAGAGATGCATTTGTCTTTGAATCCTTAAAAGAAAAAGCCATTCCCGTTACAGTGGCCATTGGTGGTGGTTATTCCCCAGATATTAGAACCATTGTAGAAGCACATTGCAATACTTTTAGGTTGGCAAAGGATTTTTTTCTCATGTTATTGGTTATCTGCGCTTGCTTTTTCAGTATGGATACCAATGCACAATCCAGTATTCGGGGCATGGTGCTTGATTCCATTACCAAACAACCATTGGCTGGAATAAATTTATTCTTGAGCCATACTTCTATTGGTACTACCACAGACCAATCTGGTCATTTTAATATAGAAAGAATACCACAGGGAAAATTTGAATTAGTCATCTCTTCATTAAACTATGAAACCAGAACTATTTCTATCAATAGTAGCCAAATAACCGCTTCTTTACAGGTTTTACTCAAACCAACTGCTAACGAATTACAAGAAGTAATTGTAGAACCCTATGACGAGGATGGATGGGAAAAATGGGGCAAATATTTTAATACACACTTTATAGGCAATAGTGCGCTTGCTGCAGATTGCAAACTCCTAAATCCAGAAGTAGTCAAGTTTAGATTTAGCAGAAAAAACAATTCTATTCGGGCATTTTCTCGTGAAAAACTATTATTTGAAAACAAGGCATTGGGTTACCGAATTCAATATTTACTAACCAAGTTTGAATACAATTTAGAGGAACGCAGTTTTTTCTATAGTGGCTATCCACAGTTTCAAGAAATGCTACCAAAAAATAATGATGAAAAAAATCGTTGGGCTAAAAAACGAAAAGAAGCTTATCAAGGTTCTATCATGCATTTTATGAGAGCGCTTTATAACAATCAATTAGAGCAAGAAGGATTTGAAATTCACCAGGTGCTTAAAGTAGATTATGCAGAATACAAACGAGCTTCTAGCCTTTTTAAGGCTTATTCAAAAGCCATTAAAAACAAAGAAACTATTAGTATTTCAAAAGACAGTTTAGAATATTACAAAAAGGCAAGCAAATTAGGTGCTAATGAATATAGCGTTCAGTTAGACCAACTGATTACTAAGGAAGATTTAGTTGCCCCAATTGATACCAGCATTGATGCAACTGCTCAGTTCATGGGTTTTATAGGTTGGTTGCGTGTTACCTATCAAAACAAAAGAGACCCAATAGAATACGCTAGGATTACCTTAAAAAGAATTGACCATATTAATTCCGATATCAATCTGCCCAACAAAATTGGACTTTCTATTTATCCCAATGGAACCTATTTCTATGGAAACAATTTGTTTATTGAGGGTTATTGGTCCTGGTGGGAAAAACTTTCTACCCACTTACCAACGGATTATCAACCCGAACAAACCAAACATTAACCGTGTTGTTTTTTCTGTAGACTTAGATAATCAATATAATAAATCAACCTCAAGTTAAACTCATTACCATGAGGTTTTTGAAACACTTGGGATAGGTTCTTGGTATACTTGTCATACAGAAGCCCATTAATAGGAAAATCATTACCCAATGCATTTTTCCAACCAATGATTAGTTTGCTACCATACATAAAGTCCCAGGTATAAAACATATCAAGGTTAAAGGCATTGAAATTCTGATCCTGACCATTTTGAAAAGCTCTTGGTATATAATTCCCTTCTGCATCGGTATAAAAGAAATTACTATACTGCACCTGACTCCAGTAATGCCTTACACGCATACTTAGATTCATTCTTGAAGTAAAATTATAAATGCCATTAACAATACTTGATACACTTATATTTCTTCGTCTTCCTGCAACAGGAGTACCATTAGATTCTCTAAATGCATAGCCATATTGTCCATTATCTACAGACCTAGTTAAGTCAAAGTCAAGGCTAAAATGCTCATTAAATCTATATCTTGGTCCAATTTGAAAATTGTAATAATTGTCTTTTGGAAAACCAGGTGCATCGGCGTAGCCAATTGCGTACCTGAAGAAAAATGGCTTTCTACTATCGGTGCTACCATTTAAACTTAGATACCAATAAGGCTCCCGCTTCATGACCTTACCTTCTGTTCTCATTTCAAAATAATCTCGTTGCCAATCTGGTTGAACATTCAATTTTATGGTAGCATCCCTGAAATTTCTAAAAAACCAGAAACCACTGGTATTGATCATAAAGTTGGAAAACTTAAATGGTTGGTATAAATAAGTGGGCAATACACTAATGGTATAATTTTGGCTTAGAAAATTTTTGGTTGGTGTAAACACATAATACCCAAATTTTCCAATGGCAGAAAATTCATTAGGTGCTTGCAAATAACCTAAATCATTAGGATCATACCTGTCAGATTCAATATTGGTTAACAAACTATACTGCCAATTACCACTGATTTTTGCAACAGACAATACCTGTTTAAATCCATCATATTTATCCAATCCAGTAATGCTGCTATATCTACCAGACCAATGAACATTATAGCGATTGGCTTTATCATAGAGATTTAGGTCTAGACCGCTTACATTGGCATTTCTAGCCCCACCACTGCGCCAAACATTAGTATTGGTAAAAGTAATGGAGGACCTCCCTTTTAGAGCCTGATCCAAGACTAGAATATTATAATTGGTTAAGGGTTCTGTTTCAATTTTATTTACTTGCCCTGTGCTCTTATTGGCCACTTCTGCATTCATAGGTGCGGTGATGGCATTAAACACTCCAATGCCCAATTTAGATTTTGTTCTACCTGAAAATTTGGTGGCGTTATACAATTGTGTGATGCCAGGATTGGATATTATTTCCAAATTTGGGTTTGAAGCAACCGCACTATTCACGCTAGAATAACCCGCAGGTGTTGCTCCCACCCTTCTTGAATAAAACAAACCTGCTTTATTAAAGAGCTCTAATCCTTCTGTAAAAAATGGGCGATTTTCTTGAAACTGAACTTCATAAGGCGTTAGATTCAACACCACGTTATCAGAAATTACTTGTCCAAAGTCCGGGATCAAGGTAGCATCTAGGGTAAAACTTTCATTCACCCCGTACTTAACATCCATTCCCCCATTGCGTAGCCAAGTAGTTTTTTTACTTCCATCAGCATAGGGTGTGGTTCTAACTCCTGCAGCTAAATAGGGTAAAAAAGAAAGTCTTAAGGGTGGAATAATATGATCAACCCCTGCAAGACTTCCAAACTGATTTACAAATCCATTTTGATTGGGGTCTACTTGATTCCAAAATACAGATTCATTATTTCTTCTGGTATAACGCTGAAAATTGATACCCCAATCCTGCACTTCTTTCTTTGAAAAACGTAGTGCTGAATAAGGGATTTTCATTTCTACCACCCATCCGTCTTTTTGAATGGTCACTTTGCTTTCCCAAACTGCATCCCAACTATAATCGGAAGGCAAACCAAATTGTGATACCATATTGGACACCAATCTACCATCTGATTGCACATTCCTAGCTGTTACTAAGAACTGATATCCATTTTGGTTATCATTATAGGTATCAAAAAAAACGCTGAAATAATCAATATCCTGACGCTGTTCCCTATCACGTGCGGTAAGTTGTTTGCGAATTAATTTGGGGTCATCATACAAATAGGCCCCAACATATATGGCCTGATCACTGTACAAAATTCTAACCTTAGTAGCTTGTGCAGCCAATGCACCAAAATTGGGACTATTGACAATAAAGCTATCGGCAACTGCCGCCTCTTGCCAAACAGATTCATCTAAAACCCCATCAATCTTTATGGATTGCTTGATTTTGAGAGCGAATAGGTTTTTCTCTTGAGCAGATAGATTTGCCACCAAAAAGAGAATGACCAAAAAAGAGAAGGTTTTTTTCATGCTTGCCGCAAATCTAAAGAATGCCTAGAAACTCTTACCTGAAAATATATAAATGGCTAAAACAAAGGGCCGCCCATTTGGACAGCCCTATTGAATTATCTAAAAAAGCTTAGTTCAACTTTTTCTTTAAAGTGGTTACTTGCTCTTGCAAATTATTCACCATTCCCGCTAATTGACCTACATCCCATCTGGGACCAAGATTGGCTTTTTGCAGAATATACACTGCCTTCCAAACTTCCAAAACATCTTCTGCACTTACATTGTATGGCTCATATTGCGGATTATCACTGATGAGTGTGAGCTTATTCTTAGCTCGATTGTTTTTCATAATCCGCTTATACACAACCCCTTCATTTCTAGAAAGCACCACATAAGTATTGCTATTCTTTAGGTCTTCTAAATCATCCAAACGCTCTCCCACTATGACACTTCCACTAGGAGTGGGTAACATAGAATCACCAATGATTTCAAAAGCGCGGTATTGGCCAGGCGCCAACATGGGCAGGGTAAAAGTATTGAGCTCATCCAAAAATTCAGGATCGGCGTAGCCAGACAAATAACCAGCAGCTGCTTTAACGGGAACAAAACTAATAGTGGCTATTTCCGCTTCCATCTTCATCATCCTTCTGCGCTCCATATAGTTTCCACCACTATGGGTCACAGAAAGGTCTTTGAAAAGAAACTCTTCTAAGCTGATTTTGAAGATACTGCTAATAGCTTCCATGACTTCCAGTCTTGGCTCTGCTCGCTCTTCTTCATAAGCTCCTACTAAGGAACGTTTGATTTTTAGCTTATTGGCAAATTCTTCCTGAGTCCAGCCACGCAACTTGCGCAGGTAGCGTAAATTCTTTCCGGCGTTTGACATAACTAACTGATTTAGCTGCAAAATACTAAACTTTTTAGTTTTGCCAAATTTATTTGCATTTTATTTTAAAATTTCTTGACCAACATCCTCTTGCATGAATAGACTGTTAATAATTTAAAAAATCCATTTTGAAAATGCAGACTTGATTTTTGACTTTGAATCACATCTTATCTTGCAGTCATGGCAAAAACAAAGCAAAAAGACTTACCTGTTATCTTAATCACCAATGACGATGGTGTTTCTGCTCCTGGAATCAAGGCCTTAACGGAGGCTGTAATAGGTTTGGGGAAAATAGTAGTAGTAGCTCCAGATAAACCGCAATCAGGTATGGGTCATGCCATTACCATTGGACATCCTTTGAGACTTGCTAAAGTAACCGGAATAGAAGGCGTAGAAACTTATAGCTGTAGCGGCACTCCCGTTGATTGCGTTAAACTAGCAGTTGACAAAGTATTGCATCGCAAACCTGATATCTGTATCAGTGGTATTAACCATGGCGCCAATCACAGTATTAATGTGATTTATTCTGGCACTATGTCTGCTGCTTTAGAAGCTTCTATTGAAGCCATCCCCAGTATTGGATTTTCCCTATTAGATTATAGTTTGGAAGCGGATTTTTCAGCTGCAAAAATTTATGCTAGACAGGTAGTAGAGTTTGTACTCAAGAATAAAAACTTAGACAAACACCTTTGCTTAAACGTGAATGTACCAGCTATTGATGCCAAATTAATTAAGGGTATCAAGGTTTGTAAACAGGCTTATGCCAAATACGAAGAGAAATTTGACGAACGCAAAGACCCACACGGAAGAAGGTATTATTGGCTAACGGGAGAGTTCATGAACTTTGACAAAAACAAAGACACAGATGATTGGGCTCTCAAACACAATTATGTGAGTGTAGTGCCCGTGCAATTTGACCTGACCCATTATGAATTGAAAAAGAAACTAGAAAAAACCTGGAAAATCTAATGTTCAAAAAAGACAATTTAAAACTGGGTTTGGTATTGGGTTTTCTAACACCCATCATCGCCATGTTTGCCTATTACCTAATTCAATTTAGGTTATTCAAACTCAGTGAATTCTTTCAGGTGATGCTGCAACAGAAATCATTGATGTCTGGAATCATCAGTATTTCACTCATTGCCAATGCGGTAGTATTTACTTTATACATCAACAAACAAATAGACAAAACTGCTAGGGGCATTTTTATTGCCACTTGCATTTATGCCTTATTGGCCTTGGTGATTAAATGGTTTTTGTAGAAGCTATTTTAATACAGTAGACCTTGATTCATTGGAATAAATCAGGATATCCTTCATCTGAATATTCCCAATTGGGTCAGGGTTTAACCACTGAATGTTTACTTGGTGATGCCCTTTTTCTAGGCCAAATTTTGTAAACAATTCATTCCTTCTGATTCTAAAATTATAGGGAAGATTGATTAATTCTTTTTTGCCATCAATGGTAATGGCTACTTGGAATACATAACTAGAACTTTGCCCCCATTCATTACTCATATTGGAACAAAGCGTAAATCCTGTGCCGTCAAATTCAAATGAGTAATTGCCTTTGAGTACATGCCCATTCCAGCCAAGCCAACGCCTTTCTATAGGATGCAATTCGGGAAAAGATTCTTCATAAGCAACTGGCTTGGGTTCTTGGTAACGGAGGTTTACTTTTTCTTCAAATACGGACCCACCATGTGATCGAATCATTTGAGAAGCATGCTGAAAACCTAACTCATACATTTTGTTCAAAGAGATGTCTGTGTATACAAAATTGCGATCCTCAATAGCCGTTAAATTTTTACGCCAATTGGCTGGAATAGCTTGATAGCCCAACATGGTTCCCAAAATGCCTGCTGCAGAAGATGGATTACAATCCGCATCCTGCCCACACCTAGTAGCTATTTCAACAGTCTTTGCAAAATCGCCCCGGCCATATAACAAACCAATAATTACATAAGCAGAATTTACCCTAGCGCTAATATCAAAGGGAAGAAAAACCCCATCTGGGCATGCTATGTCTTGGGTCCATTTTCTTTGTACTTCAAACCAGGTTCTCTTCCAGTCATTGGGGTATTGCTGATACCAACCAATCACGTCTTTCATGCATTGATAATACAAACTTTTTTGAGGGATGGATTTGAGGGCTTCTGTGACAATAAACTTCATGTTCTGACTTACAAAAGCAAGACTGTACATATTGGCAATATATACTCCGCCATAATAGCCCTCACCATAGTTCATGATATGCCCTACTTTGTCACAAAGGGCAGAAGCTGACCTTCCCATACCGGGATGCATCAGACCCGCAAAATCGGCTTCTATTTGAAAGTCAATATCATCCGCATGGGGATTATTTGACCAGTGGCCCGATGCGGGTGCTTTTATGCCATTAAGTAAATTATACCTACACGTTTGATTGGCATGCCAAAGTGGATAAGGAGCGCGTGCAAAAGCATTGGCAAAAGAATCAACGGGTGCGTCTACCCCATATTTTTCAATTACGTCTACAAAACTCAAGTCCATATAGATATCGTCAAACAAACCAGGCTCCTGATCAAAATAACGCTTGATAGCGCCATCGGGCCAAGGAATGGTTTGATAGTCATTCATCATGGTTCCCAGAAACTTAAACTCATAAGGCCCACCAAAAGTTACGCCAATGGTTTGTCCAGCCCATCCCCCTTTGATCTTGTCTTTGAGTTGGTCCTTGGTCATTTGGACCATTTGCTGGTCTTTGGGATTAGTAGTTGATTTTGGTTGGGCTTGAGCCGTAACAATGAGTAAAGTATATGCGATGAATAGTTGAATTGCTTTTGACATGGCAGTGCTGGCTTTTACAATCTTATATTAATCAATTTACGCAATTTTCAAGACCAGTTCCAGCAAAAAAAAGGCGCTGGAAAACCAGCGCCAGTATTGGACTTTAAAACTAAACTTATCTTTATTTAGCAGATTCAGGTACACTGAATGTGATAGATTGATTCACTTCAGAACTGATTATTTTTCCATTTTGAATAGCTGGTTTCCATTTTGGCCCTTTTTTAATCAGTCTTTCTGCTTCCTCTTTAGATCCATAGCCTGGATTATTTACTGCATTCACTTGACTTACATTTCCTTCAATATCCACTATAAAATTTACTACTACTTTGTAAGTGCCTGGAGCTGCGTTTTGTTTGATTAAAAAATCATTAGATAAATTTCTTGCTAAATATTTGTTCCAAGAAGAAACACCACCTGGAAACATAGCAGGTGTTTCAGTAACTTGAAATACAACACCAGATCCTCCAAGATTTCCTGACCCATCTTTTTTTGTTTGATATCCTATCACCTCTACTTCTTGCATTGTTTTTTGGGCGCCAGATTTTGTTTTAATATCAATCACTCCATACTGACCTTCATCCCCAAATTTGGTAAGTGCTTTCTCTCCTTTCCAAACATTAACCGAAGCAATAGATTGAGGATCCATTTTGGTCATGGTTAAAGAATCTGTCTTTACACCATCAATAAAATAAACCACTTTGGAATCAATTTTTCCATTCAAAGATTGATCAGCTTTAATATTCATTTTTTTACCATCAGTCCCTGTAACTGTGATTTCTGTGATTTTGGTTTTAATGACTATCACCCCATTTTTTCCAGCATCGCCATAAAGCGCTTTAGCAGACTCTCCTTTCAAAACATCAATGGTTGCAATACTATTTGGATTAATTTTTTTCCATGATTCATCGTTTGATTGAATTTTACCGTCAACTACAACTAGTGGATTTTCTACCGGCGCAGTTTTGGTCAGGTTCAAAACCTGTACATTAGGTACGGTGGTATCTTTTATGGCTTTAAACTCAGCCACTGTTACTTGATTTTCTTTAGCTGCCAAATAATTCACTACTCCAGTAAGGATACTATTAGCAAAACGCTTTTGGTAATTAGGATCCTGCATCATTTTTAAGTCATCAGCACTAGTCATAAATCCTGCTTCTACCAAGGCTGATGGGCACTTCACGGCTTGTAAAACCCAAATACCTTGTGTTCTACTTTTAATTCCAATTAATTCAGGATTTACTGCTTTAATAGCATTACCCAAACTATTGGCAAATGCAGCATTGGAAACATAGTCAACAGCTTTCTCTTTATTGGCTATATAGATCTCAACGCCTTTGTAAGGGTTTGGTTCTTTTTTTCCATTTTCATGCAAAACTGGGGCAGCACTATTTGCGTGTAGGGAAACAAATAAATCTGCTTTTTGCTCATTGGCAAAATTTGCTTTAACCTGAACACTTTGAAATAAATCAGACTCGCGGGTTAAAACAATGCGAATATTTTTGTTGTGATTAGCTTCTTTAACAGCTTTTGCCAATGCTAGCGTAATGGCGGCCTCCGTAATTTTGCCATCAGCACTAATTGACCCTTTATCTTCCCCACCATGACCTGCATCTACTACAATAGTATAAACGTTTTCTAAAGGCAACATGGTTTCTAACTGAATATCTTGTACCTGAACTTTACCTTGAATTTTATCTGCAACGGTTTCCATAATGGTTCCTACAGACAAGGGCTGGTTAGCGTCTAATTGTTTGCTTCTAAAAGCAAATAGAATTACTACTACGGCTAGTAAGGGAAGCACAATCAACCTTCTAACATAGGTAAATCTTGGATTTTTATTATTGGTTATCATTTTGAGTCTTCTTTTAATGGGTGAAAAGAAAAAAGTATTGGTAAAAGCATAGTATTGTTGTGGGTATGCGGCCGTTAATAACATCTGCGCCAAAGAAGCCGTATCACCATTTTGTACTGCTTTTTTATCGGCAATAAATTCATGAATCATTTCCATCTCTTTTTTCAAGAGCCAGAAAAAAGGATTGAACCAACCTATGACCAATACCAACTGAATTAAAATTTTATCTAGGCTATGTTTTTCTTTAACGTGCGTGAGTTCATGCTCTAGCATTTGTTTTCCAGCATCGGTTTTCAGGTCAATAGATTCGTGCCAGAATACGTATTGGAAAAAGGAGAATGGAGCGCCTTTTACTTGGGTAAGAATCAAGTACACTTCTCCCACTGATTTACAAGGATATTGTTGCAATAATTTGTATACCCTAAACAAACCAAACAAAAGGGTTCCTAAAATGAATAGACCAACCATCAAATACAGACCCAGCAAGACATTCTCCCAACCAAATTGAAATCCAGACTGCTGAATATTAGCTTCCAAGGCAGCATTATTGTCTGCTACAATATTCAGCAAATTCATAGCTGGGCTTTCTGACGCCACTGGTTTGTTCCACTGTATTTTAATCAAAGGAATTAACCAAGCAGATCCCAATACTCCCAACAAATAAAATCGGTTGTATTGGTGAAAACGCTTGTTACGCAATACCAACCAGTAATAGCCCATCATGAGACCACTACATACCACCACTTGTAAAAAATAAAAGGCGTAGGTTAACATGGTATTATTTTTTGTGTTTTTTAATTTCAGTAAGTAAGAGTTCTAATTCATTGACACTAATGTCTTTTTGTTGCACCATAAAGCTCACCGCTTCACTAAAGGATCCTTCAAAATAACCTTCCACCAAACTGCGGATACTGTTAGAACTATATTCTCCTTTTGATACCAATGGAAAATATTGGTGCACCCTACCAATGGGTTTTACACCAACAAAACCTTTGTCTACCAAAATCTTGACAATAGTGGCAACAGTATTAGAATGTGGCTTGGGTTCAGGCTGTGCTTCCAGAATATCTTTTAAGAATGCGGCTTCCAATTTCCAGATGCTTTGCATGATCTGTTCTTCTGCCTTGGTGAGTGGTTTCATCTTCAACTAATTTTATAGTTGAACGAATATAATAACTAATTTTTTAGTTTTCAAACTATTTTTTTAGTTTTTTAGAAAATTCTTTTAAAAAAGGGCGGTTCTATACCTTTGAGCCAGATGCGGTACTATATTATAGCAGGTGAAGCCAGTGGCGATTTGCACGGGAGCAACCTGATCAAACAAATCAAATTGTTGGATCAGGAAGCAGTAATCCGTTGTTGGGGCGGTAATTTGATGGAGGAAGCCGGTGCAGAATTGATCAAGCATTACCGAGACCTAGCCTTTATGGGTTTTGCGGAAGTGGTTAAAAACCTACCCACCATTTTTAAAAATATCCGTTTTTGCAAAGCCGATATTATGGCTTTTCAGCCCGATACTTTAATTCTAATTGACTACCCCGGCTTCAATCTCCGGATTGCAGAATGGGCCAAACAAGAGGGACTAAAAGTGATCTATTATATATCGCCACAGGTTTGGGCTTGGAAAGAAGGCAGGGTGAGGAAAATGAAAGAGTGCATTGATAAAATGCTGGTGATTCTACCATTTGAAAAAGATTATTACCAAGACAAATGGAACTGGCAGGTAGATTATGTTGGTCATCCTTTAATGGAAGTGATAGAATCCAAAAAGCAAGAACTGGGATATGGACCAGATAGCATTTTCCCATTACCCAATTCTAAAAAAATAGCCCTATTACCTGGCAGTAGAAAGCAAGAGATTGCCAAGAAACTACCCATCATGTTGGAATTAGCCAAACTCTTTCCCAGCCAAGAATTTGTAGTGGCGGAAGCACCTGGGCAGGATTCCGAATTTTATGAACCCTTCCTGAAACCCTATCAGAACGTGGCTTCTGTAAAAAACAATACCTATCAATTATTATTGGAATCCAAAGCCGCACTAGTAACCAGCGGTACCGCCACTTTAGAAACAGCGCTCTTAGGCATCCCAGAAATAGTTTGTTATAAAGGAAGTAATATTAGCTATCAGATTGCCAAAAGACTGGTGAAGATCAAATACATTTCTTTGGTGAATTTGATCATGGACAAATTGGTGGTGAAGGAATTAATTCAAGACGAGTTAAACACTACCAATCTTGAAAAAGAGTTGAATGAACTCTTACACAATACTTCAAAGCAAGAACAAATTAGAGAAGACTATCAGCAATTGCAAGCTACACTTTCTAAAGGAGGGCATGCCTCCGCTCAAGCCGCAAAGATTATCCACCAATTCTTATTAGAAAACCAGCCCCCTACTAACCTTTAAATAAAGGCAATAAGAATACTTTAAAGAGGATAATTAAAATAGCCACCAAGAACATCATGAGTGAAATGCGGTTCATGCCATGCATGTATTTCATCCACTGTGTAGGTTTTTCGTTAGGGTCTTTTTTCTTGATAAAAAGATACTCGGCAAATTGATTCCAGATACCCATAGAGGAGATTTTTACAAAATTAGGATTATTATATGCTAAGTCAAAAGTCTAAATTCAAAAGTCAAAACAAATGCCATTTTAAAAACCAAAGCCCTGCACAGTAACTAAAACAGAAAACATTTCCAGAACTAAAACCAATTATCCTATCTTTTGTTTAGAAAAATAAAATACATGTTTGCCAAATCAGTCTTGCTAGCCTTTCTTCTTTGTTTACAATTCCAAATTCAAGCCCAATTTCAGCCCGAAAAAATTGACATCGTCAGAGACAAATGGGGTGTGCCACATATTTTTGGCAAAACGGACCCAGACGTAGCCTATGGTTTGGCATGGGCACATGCGGAAGACGATTTTGAAACCATTCAACAATCCTTATTGGCAGGTAAAGCCATGCTGGCGCGATATAAGGGCAAAGAAGGTGCACAGATTGATTACATTATTCACTTACTCCGAATTCCAGAATTGGTAGAAGAAAAATATGAATCAGACCTGAGTCCCGATTTTAAAAAACTACTAGAAGGCTATTGCGCAGGATTGAATGCCTATGCAGAAAAACACCCCAAAGAAGTCTTGCTCAAAAAAGCATTTCCGGTTAGACCCAAAGACATGATTCAATATTCCGTATTGCAATTATGTGTGTTATCTGGTGCAGACAATGCCCTAAAAACTATTTTCAATGGATCCGTTCCCTTATTGGAGAATTACAAAACGGCAGGATCCAATGCCATTGCGGTAAACAGTAGAAAATCTATTGATGGTCAGGTATACCTAGACATTAATGCCCATCAGCCACTAGAAGGACCTGTGGCTTTTTATGAAGCGCATTTATGCAGTGAAGAGGGATGGAACATTTTAGGTGCCAATTTTCCTGGAGCTCCCAGCATCTTGCATGGGGTAAATGAAAACCTTGGTTGGGCCCATACCGTAAATGCCCCAGACAAATTAGACGTTTATCAATTAGAGATCAACCCTGCCAATAAATTAGAATACAAATTAGATGGCAAATGGGAAACTCTTGAATCAAAAAATGCCGCACTAAAAGTAAAAGTGGCAGGCATTGTTATTGGTGTAAATAAGAAAGCTTATTGGAGCAAATACGGACCAACCATAATTACTGATCGTGGTACATTCTCTATACGCATGCCCGCCCAAATGGATATACGTGGTCTTGAGCAATGGTACAGATTTAACAAAGCCCGCAATTTTACCGAGTTCAAAACAGCTTTAAATATGTTGGCCATTCCTGGCTATAATATTGTGTATGCAGACCGTTTTGATACCATCTATTATTTGAGTAATGGACGCATTCCTATTCGTGATCCCAAGTTTCAATGGAAGACTACTTTACCTGGCAACACATCCGCTACACTTTGGACCAAGCTGCATCCTTTGGAAGATCTACCACAAGTATTGCAACCCCAATCTGGTTTTGTATACAATACCAACCACTCTCCTTTTCATGCTACAGAAGGTCCAGACAATGCCGTGATTAAAGATCCTACTATGGGTTATGAAACCCTAGAAAACAATCGCAGCATGCGTTTTGCAGAATTAATGGCCCAACACAAGACTATTGATTTTGATAGTTTCAAGAAAATTAAATTTGATAGACAGTATCCATCTAAATTCTATTTCCCCATCAATATTGATAACTTATTTGCACTCAATGCAACTGAGTATCCAGATCTTGCTGACCTCATTGGTCAATTAAATGCTTGGGATAAAAAAGGAGAAGCCAATAGTGTTGGAGCAGGAACATTTTTGCTACTCTATGATAGTATTTATAGGAATAGAAAGCATTATATGCAAGCGTCGGTGCTTAGTAAAGAATTAGCGGTGGAGGCTTTTCGTGGTGTAAAAGCCAGTATGCTCAAAGACTTTGGCAGAACCAATTTGGCCCTTGGCGATATTCAGAAAATGGTACGTGGAACAAAGGAAGTTCCAGGCCCTGGCTTGCCCGATGTATTGGCCCCCATGTATTCTATTCCTTACAAGAATGACATGCTCAAAGGCAATCAGGGCGATGCATACATTGAACTGGTCAGATTTACCAAAGACGGACCTATCATTGAATCTATCAATACCTATGGCGCATCTGCTAGAAAAAATTCTCCGCACTATACAGACCAAATGGAAATGTATGTAAAGCAACAAACCAAGCCAATGACGTTGAATAAAAAAGAAGTCTATGCTACTGCCGAAAAAATTTATCACCCACTTTAAATAAGTGAAGAGATAAGAGTGAAGAGTGAAGAGTGAAGAGTGAAGAATGCAGAAACATTTGTCTCGCGACTATTTTTTTTAATTCTCCTGAATGCTCGGGGGGATTATTTTTAAATGATATGACATAAAAAACCTAGGCGCAGCCTAGGTCAACTAGTTTACTTAGATCACAGTCCATTCTTCACTCTTCACTCTTATCTCTTCACTAAAAAAACCTTTAAAAGGTTAAATAAACTCTTTAAGATAATCAGTAATCTGAGCTGTCTCAATAATAAACCCATCATGCCCATAAGCTGAATCAATTTCTACCAATTGTGCATTGGGTAAATGTGCTGCCATAAAACGTTGTTCGTCTAATGGGCAAAGAATATCGCTATGAATGCCAATGATTAAGATGGGTTGTGAAATAGATTCTAATACTTTGATTAAATCGCCCCCGCGTCCACGGCCCAAATGATGTGAGTCCATAGCTTTGGTCAATAACCAATAACTAAAGGCATTAAATCGGTTCACCAATTTATCACCTTGGTAATTCAAATAAGAAGATGCTTTAAAATTGTCAATTTTTTCGGGATCAGGATCGGTTTGTTTCACTTGAAAGGTTCCGTAATTCCTGTAAGTTAACATGCCAATGGCTCGGGCTGCTTTAAGACCCTTGGCTCCCGCCGATGGGCTTCTGTCTAACCAAGTACCATCGGCCTCAATGGCCAAACGCTGTGCCGTATGAACCGCCACACCCCAGGCACTTTCTGATGGAGATGTTGCAATCAAGAATACTTTTTCAATCAATTCTTTTTCCATTACAGCCCATTCCAAGACCTGATAGCCACCCATGCTGCCACCCATGAGCAAGTGAATTTTTCCAATACCTAAGTGTTTGCGCAAAAGTATATGGGCTGCTACCATATCTCTAATAGTCACGGCAGGGAAACTAGAAAAATAAGGTTCACCTGTTGCCGGATTGTTACTCAATGGACCAGTTGACCCATAACAGGATCCCAAAATATTGGCTCCTACAATGCAATATTCTTCGGGATTAATCAAGGAGCCCTCACCCACCAAACCTTTCCACCAATCAGCAGCATCGGCATTGGCAGTTAGGGCATGACATACCCAAACCACATTGTCTTTGGCAGCATTCATGGTTCCTTGTATTTGGTATCCAATTTCAATTCCCTTTAATACAGAACCGTTCTCTAGCTTAAAATCTTGCTTGTATTCAAATATTTGCATATCAATTATTCCCGAATTCAATGCAAAATAAGGGCTTGGATAAATTACATTTGCATAAATCTTCAAAATGACCCGAATTGAGTTGACAAGAACCATTGGTGACTATGGATTTGAGGGCAGGGATGCCAACAATCATAGCCTTCAAATGGATGCTGCAGTAGAAATAGGTGGGCAAAACGCTGGAATCAGACCCATGCAGACCCTATTAATGGGTTTGGGTGGTTGTAGTGGGGTTGATATTGTTTCCATTTTGAAAAAGCAAAGACAGGAGCCTAGCGCCGTGAAAATGATCATTGAAGCAGAAAGAGAATCCGGCAAAGAACCCGCTCTTTGGAAAACCATTGATATTCGTTTTCAATTTAGTGGCATTACAGACCTTGAAAAAGCAGAAAAAGCCTGTGCCCTATCTATAGATAAATACTGTTCTGTTGCAGCCACATTGCGCGCAGCAGGCGCCAGCATCAACTGGACCGCAGAAATCATTTAACTCCCTTTCAATTAGCAAATATGTCACACCAACAAACAGACGCCATACGCATACAAACAGCAAGAACCAATGAAATGGAACATTCTACTCCTATGTTCTTAACCAGCAGTTTCTGTTTTGACAATGCGGAAGAAATGCGTGCGGCTTTTGCAGATGAATCGGATGATAATATTTATAGCCGCTTCTCTAATCCAAGTGTGCAAGAATTTACAGACAAGATGGTGGCATTGGAAGGGGCTGAAGCTGGCTATGCCACTGCTTCTGGCATGAGTGCGGTATCTGGGAGTTTTATGGCCTTGTTAAAACAGGGTGATCATTTGCTGGCTTGTAATTCCATCTTTGGAAGTACCCATACCGTCATTGCCAAATACTTACCCAAGTTTGGCATTGAACAATCTTATGTATCGGCTAATGCAACTGAAGCTGAATGGCGGGCTGCTATTAGACCCAATACCAAGATGATTTATTTGGAAACACCTACCAATCCAGGTTTAGAAATTCTAGACATGAGCATGATTGGCCGCATTGCCAAAGAACATGGCATCATCTTTAATGTAGACAATTGCTTTGCTACACCAGTAAACCAATTACCCATTCAACATGGTGCAGATTTGGTAGTGCATTCTGCTACCAAATGGTTAGACGGACAAGGTAGAGTATTGGGTGGTGTAGTAGTGGGTAGAAAAGATTTGATCAAGGAGATTTATTTGTTCTGCCGTAGTACGGGCCCAGCCTTATCTCCCTTTAATGCTTGGGTCTTGAGCAAGAGTTTAGAAACCTTAGATGTGCGCATGGAGCGCCACGCATCCAATGCCCTTTACATTGCTCAGCAATTAGAAAATCACCCCGCCATCAATACCCTGAGATATCCTTTTTTAGCAAGTCATCCACATCATGCTATTGCTATTCAACAAATGAAAAATGGCGGTGGTATTGTTTGTTTTGAATTAAAGGGAGGCATTGAAGCAGGTAGAAAATTCTTAGACGCATTGAAAATGTTATCGCTTACAGCCAATCTGGGCGATACGCGTAGCATTGCTTCTCACCCTGCCAGCACTACCCATGCCAAACTTAGTGAAGCAGAACGTCAGGCGGTAAATATTACGCCAGGTCTGATTAGGATTAGTGTTGGTCTAGAAAATAAAGAGGATATCTTAAACGATATTTTACAAGCATTGGGCTAATCTCTATTTGTTTAAGGATAAGCCGCTTTTCTAACGGCTACTGCAATTTTTGAATCAGCGGTTCCATAATAGAGGAACCATTGGTTTTTGTACTGCGCCAATCCTTCTAAGAAGCAAACATTGTTCACTTCACCCACTAATTCATAGGGCTTTTCTGGCTTCATGAAATAGTGGTTCAGTCTATGCAATACCTGCAAAGGATTGTTTTTGTCTAGTAAGACCTGACCTGCAGTATAGGTACCATCGGCCAAACTGGTGTCTCCAATATTTTTAAGATTCCTACTATTATAAATCAGCAAAATTCCTTTGTCTGTGAGCATAGCAGGCGGACCTGGCTCTACCAAATCAGCGTCAAATTTTTTGTCTCTGGTAGGAATAATGATTCTTAGTTCTGGCATATTCAAAGCCTGCCCTTTTAATGGAATGGGGGCCGATTCATCAACCTGCATTTCAAAAGGTTCCCAGTGAATTAAGTCTGAAGAAGTAGCCACCCAAATATTTTGGTCTCCCCAATACATCCAATATTTTCCATTAATCTTGGTAGCAATAATTTTTCCTTGCGCATAGCGCGATACAATAGATCCAGATTTAGACCATTGGTACAAATATTTTCCGCCATAGGCTTCTGCAAAAACAGGCCCGTGTTTGGTCCATTTTTGTAAATCAGGGGAACTAGCCACCATGAGTCTGGCGGTCTTACCATCATAAGAAGTATAAGTCATGTAATAGACCCCTGAACTATCTTCTACAATTCTGGGATCTTCTACCCCACCCTGCCATTCATATTTTTCATACCCATCCGGTGCTGGATAAAAAACCGGATTGGGGGTTTTGGTAAAATGTAATCCATCTTTACTATAAGCCAACCCAATTCTAGAAGTGCCTCCGGGCTTGCCAATACTATCTTGTGCTCTGTAAAGCATGAACAAAGTATCTCTTCTCACAACAATGGCAGGATTAAATACATTTTTGGATTCCCATGCTACCTCTTTGTTGGTCATGGGGTCAAGAAAAACATTGGAACCCGGCATTAAAATGGGATTGAGACTATCGGCTTTTACAAAATCTAACATAGCCCAATTAGCCGAACTATCATTGGCATTGAAATTTTGATTGCCACTAGAACAACCCAACAACATCAATAATAAAGCAGGTAACCAAGTTTTATATAGCATCTTATTTTTTATTGATGGCATAAGCAATACCACCCGTTAAATGCTGCACAAATAATGGGTCTACAAAACTTTCGTCTGTGTGACCAAACTCAGTATAGAAAGACCTTCCGCCGTCAAAATCATGCCACCATGCCATGGGATGAAAGTCTCCATTTTGCCCACCAGTATATGATTTTTCATCAATGGTAATTAACACATGCAAATCGGACTGAATGCTTTTGAAATTATACCATTCGTCAAAGCGTTTCCAGTTAGCTGGCAAGTGCATGGTACTAATATGTGTTTTGTCTAAGACATTTAATACGGCTTCCTGTTGTTTGGGATGGCTTTTAAAATAAGCACCTACCAATTTATTATACCAAGGCCATTCGTATTCAGTATCTGTTGCAGCATGAATACCTACAAAGCCCCCACCTGCTTGGATGAATTTTTCAAAAGCTGCTTGCTGTTCCTCATTGAAAATATTACCTGTGGTACTCATGAAAACCACCGCCGCATATTGTTTCAAATTCTTCTCGTTAAAAACGGTAGCGTCAGTAGTGGTATCCACTTTCAAATTATTGTCTACGCCAATCTTCTGCAGACATGCTATCCCAGCAGGAATGGATGCATGGTGAAAACCCATGGTCTTGCTAAATACCAAGATTTTTAATGGCTTCTTGGCGTTGTCAAAAGAACTAACGCCCAAAGCAATCATCATTAAGACTAAACCTGCAAATAGTTTTTTCATTTGTTTATTTTGAATGTGTAATTGATTTTCTTTTTTCCATTAATTCACGCCAAGTTACCAATTGAATGCCTTGTTCTTGCAAAGCTTTTTTAAATAGGGGGTCCGTCATGGCTAGTAAATCGCCTTTGCGCGTAGGACCAGAGCCTGAAATAAAAGGAAATATGGCTGTGGTTGCAGTGCAATGCATGATCATCATGGTAATGCCTGGTTGAATGGTTTTCAAGGCGGTTACATACTTGGCTGTTTTAAAAGCTTGCATTTTTTGATCATTGCCTTGCATCTCTTTAGGAATTTCCCAATCATAACTCTCATTGTGTAAATCATCTAATACCGGTAGGCCTGCATTCCAAAGCATGGTACCTAATCCCCGCATTTGGTTCATCAATGCATCAGATCCCTTCATAGTAGCCCTAATCAATTGATTATGGCCACCAGGCAGCATGACTGGGATTTGTTGTTCCATACCCAATTTCACATAGCGCATTAAGTATTCTGGGCTAGCAAATAGCGTACCTATATGAGAATCTAAATGGGTGGGTTCAAAACCCATATTTTTTGCCCTTGCTAACTGAGCCCTTATTTCTTTGTCCACTTCGTCAGGGGTTGCATGTTTTACCACGTCTTCCACACTAGACCATAAAGCCCCTTCTTTATCCACCAATCCAGGTACCAATTCCTTACCACTCAAAGGCCCCCATCTATAACCCTTCCATTCCGATGTTAGCGTCAAGTGCAAACCCGCATCAATCTTTGGATGCTGTCTTAGATAATGAATAAATGCAGGCACCCAAGAACAGGGCATCATCACAGAACAAGAATTGGCTACACCATCTTCCATGGCATTGATTGCTCCTTCATTGCTATCAAATGACATGCCCACATCATCTATGTGTAAGATGAGCAATTTGGCATTTTTGGAATAGCCCAATTTTTGGGCATAGGTACTATCTGATTTTTGCGCCATCAAGGAATAATGGCATAGCAATAGCAAAAGAAAAATAATCCTCAATCTGGCAAGCATGTCTATGTTTTAATTAAATTGTCCCTCGCTGGAATGCAAAGATTGCTGCATTCAAAGCAGTAAAACTTTGCTAAATCTAATAAAACTTCAGCAAAAAACTAACCGCCTTATGAAAGCTAGAACAGGAGTCTTACTTGCCAGCATGATGTTTCTGGAATATTTAATTTGGGGAGCCTGGTATGTAACCATGGGTACTTATATGAATGAGTACCTACACGCTACTGGTGTTGAGATTGGTGCAGCCTATAGCGCTCTTGCCATTGCTACCATGATCTCTCCTTTTTTTGTAGGTCTAGTAGCTGACCGCTATTTTGCCGCTCAGAAGATCATGGGGGTATTACACTTGGTTGGAGCTTTGCTGCTATTTATGGCCACCAAAATGGAGAATAGCAGCCATTTTTATTGGGTGATCCTAGTTTATGCCTTATTGTACATGCCAACCATCGCGCTAAGCAATAGCATTGCCTTTTCTCAAATGACTGACCCCGGAAAACAATTCCCTTGGATCAGGGTCTTTGGTACCTTGGGTTGGATAGTTGCTGGATTGCTCATTGGACAATTAGATATTGAAAAAACTTCGGCCACTTTTTACTTAGCCGCAGGCGTATCCGCCTTTTTAGGGCTTTTAAGTTTTGTTTTGCCAAATACACCACCCAAAGCATCCACAGAAGACGCTTCCAGTGCTATGGGAACCGAGGCCTTTGTCTTGTTCAAAGAAAGGCCCTATCTCATTTTCTTTATTGCAGCCATTCTAGTTTGTATTCCCCTCTCATTTTATTATGGATTTGCCAATACCTTTTTAAATGAAATTCATTTTGAAAATGCGGCCAGTAAAATGACCTTGGGTCAGGTTTCTGAAGCCGTATTTATCCTTGCTATTCCTTTTCTATTCAATAGAATTGGGGTAAAGAAAATGTTGCTATTGGGCATGACCGCCTGGATTCTTCGTTATTTGTTTTTTGCCTACGGCGATGCCGGCTCTGGTTCATGGATGCTCTTTACAGGCATTGTCTTACACGGCATCTGTTATGATTTCTTTTTTGTTACAGGATATATGTACACAGAGAAAAAAGCGGGAGACAAAATTAAAAACGCAGCTCAGGGGCTATTCACTTTTGCTACTTATGGCGTAGGGATGTTTATTGGCACTTGGTTTTCTGGATACACAGTAGACAAATACAAAATGGGTGAAACACATGACTGGCAAAGCATCTGGTATGTACCTGCATATATTGCACTAGCCGTTGTCATTTATTTTATCCTTTTCTTTAAAGAGAAAAAAACAGTTGCTACCAATTGACCCTTTTAATTTCAATTTTATCTTTTAGACATTTTATAACTTTTTTTGACTTTTTACTTTTGACTTTTTAATTTGAAAATCATGCAAAGAATTGCCATGCTCGGTTCCGGATTCATCGGAAGATTTTATGCCGATGCCCTTCAAGGATACCGTTCCAAAGACAAAGTGGTTAGTATTTATTCTCGCAGAGAAGAATCTGCCAAAAAATTTGCGCAAGACTATCAGTGCGCACATTGGACAACTGAAATGGAGGAATCCATTGCTCACCCCGATGTTGACATTGTTTGTATTGCACTACCCAACAACTTACACGAAGCAGCTGTGATGCTTTGTTGCAAACACAAAAAAGCGGTGATGACCACCAAGCCCTTGGGCAGAAATGCAACAGAAGCCAAACGCATGTTACTAGCTGTTGAAGAAGCTGGCATTTTTAACGGCTATTTAGAAGACCTGGTATATACCCCAAAATTTATCAAAGCATCTGCTAGTGTTAAAGAAGGCGCGTTGGGTAGGATTCTATGGGCCAAGTCCAGAGAAACCCATCCTGGCCCACACAGCGAATGGTTCTGGGATATTGAACAAGCTGGTGGTGGCTGTATTCTTGACCTAGGTTGTCATTGCGTAGAAATAACCAGAAGTTATATTGGTAAAGACATTAAACCAGTAGAAGTGATGTGTTGGGCAGATACCCAAGTAAAACCCATTGACGCAGAAGACCATGCCATTGGTCTGGTAAAATATGAGAACGGTGCCATTGGTCAGTTTGAAGTGAGTTGGACCTTTAGAGGTGGGCTAGACCTACGCGATGAAGTCATGGGCTCAGAAGGAACCATCTGGATCAACAGTTTCTTGCGCACAGGTTTTGATATGTTTACCACGGGCAAGGGTGGCGATTATATTGCTGAAAAAGCAGAAAGTAATACCGGCTGGTTATTCCCTGTGGGCGATGAATTAAATGAGCTGGGCTATAACCATATGTTTATGGATATGTTCAACGCCAAGGAAAAAGGAGAAGACCCCAAGGAAACCTTCTACGATGGTTATGTGGTGAATGCCATATTAGATGCAGCTTATAAATCCGCTAAGTCTAAATTATGGGAGCCCGTGCAACTAGATATTTGGCGAGGTCAAACTGGCCTTAGCAAAGAAAGCCATTTGGTGGAGCACGATGCTGAGCACTGGTTAATCAAAGAAGAAATGACCCATTTTGGCGCCAAGAAACTCATTCTCAAAAACAAAGCCACCGGAAAAATCACCGATCAAATCATTGAATAAAAATTGATACATGTTAACACAGAAATTATTTGTACACCATGTTTATTTTTGGCTAGAACACGCCAATAGTGCTGAAGAAAAAGCAGCTCTATTAGAAGGTCTGAAAAAGTTGAGTAATGTGCCAAGCATTCAACAATTTCATATAGGTACAGCTGCTACAACTAATAGGGATGTCATAGATACTACCTATGCCCTTTCATGGTTGGCTATTTTTGAAACTGCCGCAGACCAAGACGCTTATCAAGTTGATCCTATTCACTTGGAATTTGTAGATAACTGTAAACATCTTTGGAAAAAAGTAGTGGTCTATGATTCCTTAGGAGCTTATTAATACATCATGCACAAAAAAGCCGCCCCGATTATATTGGGGCGGCTTTTTTATGATGCGTATTGCATTATTTTAAAAGCTTTTGTAAGCTGTTATAACTTGTAGTAATATTCTCTAAAGGATTAGGGGCACCATCCTGTTCAATAAAGAAATATTTCATGCCCGAATCAGCTGCGTGATCAAAAATGGGTTTGAAGTCAAAATGCCCCTTACCCAATTCCAAGACTTTTTCATTTTTCTCATCTAGGTCTTTTACATGCCATAAATGGAACCTCCCCTTATTGGCTTTAAATAGGTCAACCGGATTTTTGCCAGCCTTCATAGCCCATGCTAAATCCAATTCCATCTTCACTAAGTCTTTGTCGGTTTCTTTCAACATCAGGTCATAAGGAATGACTCCTTCTACTGCTCTAAATTCTGCATCGTGATTATGGTAAGCAAATAACAAACCAGCTTTCTTTGCTGCTACTGCGGTTTTATTCAACACTTCTATGGATCCTTTTACTTCATCTAAAGTTCCAATGGGGGTATTAGCACAAACCAAATAAGTTACCCCACCCTCAGCTGCCTGGTCAACTAACTCTTGGTAATTGTCACGCAGATTTTTCATTGGGGGTATCACCATTGGTTTACCATCGGCTCCAGTAGGCATTTTTGCCCCTGCAGGCAATTTGAAAGGCGCACCTAGTACATGGTGTGAACGCCAAGTCAATCCTAAATCCTTTAATAATTGGGCAAACTCTTTGGGGCTCTTGCCATAGTATCCTCCAAGTCTACTAAAAGCTGACTCAATTTCTCTATATCCAATGTCATGGATTTTTTTCAGGTTACCTGGAACATCTTGTTCTATGACATTAAAAAAAGTAAAGAGTTGTAATCCTGGTGCGGGGAATTTGCTAGCTGAAAATAAATCGGCTGCAAATGTTTTGTTCAACAACAATGATCCAAGTGCCAAGGCAGAGCCTTGTTGTAAGAATTTTCTACGTGTATGCATGGCAATCGTTTTTCTGACCCACTAATGATCAGGGTGAATAAATTTGATTGTGTCGTTATGACACAATTATACCATTTTTTGAAGGCATTCTGAAATTTTTGGCCGAAAATTTCCCGTATTTTCGTAAGAGTATGCCAGTACCCCATCAGCTTTCAGCTATTATCAAAGAAGGAGAGAAATGGTTTTTGCCATCTGTTTCCTTGGATTGCGTTATCCTAGGTTTCCACGATAACCAAGTCAAGGTCTTAGTTTTAAAACTTAAACACAGTAATGTATGGGCTTTACCAGGGGGATTTGTTCTTAAAGAAGAAGACACTGAAACCGCAGCTGCAAGGGTACTCAGAGAAAGAACGGGGCTTCAGAATATTTTTCTACAACAATTTCATGTATTTGGAGCTCCCAACAGATCCGATAGCAATATCCATAGAAAAAGCCTTTTACAAACCGGAATTGAATTAAATAATGACAGTTGGCTTTTTCAACGATTTATCAGTATTGGCTATTATGCCTTGGTTGATTTTGCACATGTAACGCCTTTTCCAGACGAAAACTCAACGGAATGCGTTTGGAAAGACATTCATGAAATTGGCAGCTTGATGATGGATCACAATGAGATTCTTAACAAGGCATTAGAAACGGTGAGGCTTCAATTAAACCATCAACCCATTGGTTATAATTTGTTGCCCCAAAAATTCACTATGCCGGAGTTACAAAAACTCTATGAAACCATTCTGGACAAAGCACTTGACCGTAGAAATTTTCATAGAAAAATGACCGCATTTGGCATTTTAAAAAGATTAAAAGAAACCAGAAAAGGTGGCGCTCATCGTGCACCTTTCTTATATTCATTTGATATGCGCAAATACCAGAAAGCCTTAAAACAAGGACTAAATGGTGGATGGTAATTCAATACTTATGTCACAACCCATTCAAGCAATCATATTTGACTTAGACGGTGTTATCATTGATAGCAATCCCGCCATTGTTACATTTTGGGACCATTGGGCCAAACAATTTGGTTTTGAATTAACACAAGACATGATTCTAGAATGGGTGTATGGCAGAAAGGTAACTGCCACCATTGAAGGGTTATTTTCCAAGGCAACTGAAGAAGAACAACAAGCCATTAGAGACGCAGGATATGCATTTGATGCAGCCATGCATCCAACTGGTATTGAGGGTGTCCAGGATTTTGTACAAGCGCTGAAAGTATTGGATTTTCCAAGAGGTGTTGCAACAAGTTCACACAAAGAAAGAATGGAACAAATGCTTGAAAGAATTGGATTGCCAAATCATTTTGAATTCAGCATAACCGCACACGATGTAACTCTAGGAAAACCCCATCCTGAACCTTATTTAAAAATGGCCCAAAAATTAGGTATTGAGCCAAGTAATTGTCTGGTCTTTGAAGATGCAATTTCTGGCGTCCAATCGGCCAATGCAGCAGGTATGATTTGCATTGGAATTGGGAATGCATTTACTGCAGAAAAATTAAAAGCAGCTGGTGCTAAAGAAGTAATTGAAAATTTTACGCAGTTACATATTCGAAACAATACTATGACTACTAGTAATAATTGTAATTACTCGTTAATCTAATCATCAGTATTGCTTCATTTTTTCCTTTGCCCAGTTTAAAACAATCTTTAATTGCTCTTCCCTAGTTAATAAACTATTGTCTAATTCTACCGCATCCGCCGCTTTGCGCAAAGGACTAAATTCCCGATTACTATCGGTATAATCACGCATTTCTAAATTTGTTTTTACTTCTTCAATGCTAATATTGGGATTCTTCGCATACAATTCTTTGAACCTACGCTCTACCCTTACAGCAGGATCTGCGGTAACAAATATTTTCAATTCCGCATTAGGGAATACGGTAGTTCCTATATCTCTACCATCCATCACTATCCCTTTTTTATTCCCCATCAATTGTTGCTGTGCTACACCAAATTCGCGTACCTCCTTAACAGCGGCAACTTCACTAACGTGTTCACTCACCAACATATCTCTAATCAGCGTTTCTACATTTTCATCATTCAAATACATATCTGAATTTCCTGTTAAGGGATTGTATTGAAAATCAAGGGTAATCTCTTTTAATGCAGCTACCACTTCTGATTGGGTGTTCCAATCCGTATGATTGCGCAAAAAATATAAAGTAATTGCACGATACATTGCGCCAGAATCAATGAATACATAATTCAATTCTGCGGCTAATTGTCTAGCCAAAGTGCTCTTACCACAGGAAGAGAAACCGTCAAGTGTAATGATAATTGGTTGCATGAATTGCAAATTTGCAACAATTAAAGCGTAATGCAAACAAAACTGCCCCGGAATAAACCGAGGCAGTTAAAATTTAAAGAATCCATATTAAGGCATTACTACCGTGTTAATCACATGGATAACGCCATTGCTTTGATACACATTTTTAATAGTAACCATTGACATGCCACCTTTCTCATCAGTCAACATTAATTTCTTACCCTTCATGCTGGCTTTTAAAACGCCTCCTTGCAAAGTAGTAAAACTTGCAGATCCATTTCCTTCCTTGATTTTGGCAGCAATGGCTGCAGCATCAAATTTACCTGCAACAACATGGTAAGTCAAAATCTTTGTTAAGGTTGCTTTGTTTTCAGGCTTTACTAGGGTTTCAACCGTGCCTGTTGGTAATTTACCAAATGCTGCATTAGTAGGTGCAAATACGGTAAAAGGTCCTACTCCACTCAAAGCATCAACCAAACCTGCTGCTTTTACGGCCGCTACCAATGTGGTATGATCTTTTGAGTTTACGGCGTTTTCAATAATGTTTTTGTTGGGGTACATAGCTGCGCCACCTACTTCTACAGATTGTGCTGTTGCTGCTTGCAAGAAAAGTCCGCATACGAATGCCAGTGCAATTTTTTTCATGGTTTGTTTTTTAGTTTGCATCATTTACGCAAACTGAAAAACTTTGGATTGCATCTTGTAAAAAAATATTTTACAATTGATTAAATAGATTGGGATAATCTGAAATAACACCATGCACACCCATTTTTTTAAGGGCTTTAATAGTTGCTACATCATTCACTGTCCAAGGGATGATTTGTATACCTGCATCTCTACACTGTTTTACCAATAATGCTGTCACCAATTGATGTGCAGGGCTATAAATACTTGGAATAAATCCCAAATCTTTTAGTTGAAGCGCAAAAGGTTTTTTGTCAAAATCTTCAATCAATAAAGCGGTTTTAATAGCCGCGTCTTTTTGATGCAAGTATTGCAATGTTCGAATATCAAAAGACTGGATAATCACTTTTGATGCCATTTTTTTGTTATGAATAACGGCCATCAATAGGTCAACAAATGTCTCAGGTTTTGGATGAAATAGCTCATCCGTTTTAGCCATGGTTTTTGTTTCAATATTAAATTGAGGAACGGGTTTTCCTTTTTGTGCACAGTATGCAATCACCGAATCAAATACTTGTGATAGCAGGGGTTTTACAGCAGCTGTTTTGAATTGCTCTGGAAACCTTGGATGCGGTTTTAAACCCACATCATACTTTATAATTTGAGCATAATCCATTTGGTACATATTGAAGGATTTTTCTTGATCTTCTTCAATAGGTTTCCCATTGGGTTGTAGACTAATTTCATGATTAAAAAATGGTTCATGACTTAGGAATACCTGGTGATCCTTACTAATACTGGCATCCATTTCCAAAGTAGTAACGCCTAGATCAATGGCTTTATACATGGCGGAAATGGTATTCTCGGGCATTAATCCCCTGCAACCACGGTGTCCTTGTTTATCAAAGGCGGCTTCATTAAATGGGGTACTATGGGGTACTTTACTAGACATACAAGAAATACTAACTAAAAATAAGCATACACTTAACCTTTTCATTAATCTGTAATTTGAGGTGGATTTTTTTTCATTTCTTCTGCAACAATAATAGAAGCTACATCTCCTTTTTCTAATTCTTCAATGATATTTTGATAACTTTTTTTATTCCTATTCTGACTCATCTTAAAAACATGTTGCAACTCTTTAATTTCAATTTCTAAAGCAACAATTGCTTTCATATTTGTTTGCATATAATCATCTGTCTGATTTTTCACTTGCGATGGAGAATCTGGGTCTTTCTCAAAATGCGCAGTTAGATTTGAAAGCAATTCAAATAATTCCAAATCAGATAAAAATCTTAACACCCCTTTTGCGTGTACCGCTTGATAATTCCAGGTACTCCCCCGTTGGTCTTGGTCATACCAGCTTGAACTTACATAGGCATTTGCACCTTGAAATATAACCAATACATTAGGATTATATTCAAACGCCAAATGATGATCCTGCTTGCGCATGATATGGGCCTGCAAGAAACATTTTCCTTCTCTTTCAATTATTAAAACTGGCACATGGGTTGCAACTGGAAAATTGTTCTTATCTATTCCACAAATGGTTACAAAGGGATGGGCTTTCATAAAAGCCATCACTTCCGCATCTTCAGATGCTTTAAAATAAGGTATGTTGTACATAGACACAAGTTAGAAAAAAAAGCTCCATTCATTTTATTGAATGGAGCTTCAAAAATTAAGTCTGCGTTATTTATTCTGTAACAGCTATCAATTCTGTCTTGGGCATATTGGCATTACGCATGGCAATATTTCTTACAGCAGCAGCTGTAAAATCGCGGAACGCTTTTTTGCTAAGTTCATCTGTTCCTACCATGGCTGGAACTCCAGCATCACCCCCTTCTCTAATAGTTTGTACCAATGGAATCTGGCCCAAGAAAGCCAAGTCATATTCATCTGCCAAACGCTTACCACCCTCTTTTCCAAACAGATAATATTTATTATCAGGCAGTTCAGCTGGAGTAAAATAAGCCATATTCTCTACCAGTCCAATAATGGGTACATTAATCTGTGCTTGTCCAAACATGGCAATGCCTTTTTTAGCATCGGCCAGCGCCACATTTTGAGGAGTAGTTACAATGACAACACCCGTTACTGGAACGGTTTGCATTAAAGTCAAATGAATATCACCGGTTCCTGGAGGCATGTCAATAACTAAATAATCCAATTCTCCCCAGTCTACATCGGTTACAAATTGGCGAATAGCTGAGCTTGCCATGGGACCACGCCAAACAACGGCATTTTTTTCATCTACCAATAAACCAATACTCATCAGGCTGATGCCGTGTTTATTTAAAGGGATAATCATACCCTTTCCGTCTTTTTCCTTCATCAAGGGTCTTTCTCCCCTTACGCCAAACATGATGGGAACACTTGGTCCGTAAATATCCGCGTCCATTAATCCTACGGTTGCACCACCTTCAGCCAATGCCAAGGCAAGGTTAGCAGAAACGGTACTCTTACCTACCCCGCCTTTACCACTCACCACCGCAATAATATTCTTGACCCCACCCAATACTTCCTTATTATCCTTGCGAATAGTAGAGGTATTTGAGGTGAAATTCACGGTAATTTGGGCTTCTTTGTTCACTAGAAATTTGATGGCGTTTTCACTTGCTGTACGCATCATATCCTTCATTGGACAGGCCGGTGTGGTCAAAATAATGGTGAAACTCACTTTATTTCCATCAATGGCTATATCCTTGATCATGTTCAATGTAACCAGATCCTTGCCCAAATCGGGCTCCTGCACATTACTCAATGCCTGTAAAATGGCTGCTTCTGTCATCACTCAAGTTTTTGTTAAAAAAGGAATTTAGGCGCAAAGTTAACAGATGGCGGCCTTACTTTGTTGCAAATCCCTTTGTTTAAATAAAGAAACGGGCGATTCTCGAATAGTAAAAAACGCTTTGTATTTTTGACACGATGAAGAAACTGCTACCCTTTTTCACCTTACTGCTGCTTACCCTGCTTGTCACAAACGTTCAGGCACAGGAAACTACGGAAGGGAATCCCTATAGGGACTCCGTGGTTCAATTTAATGGGGTGGTCATGACGGCAGACAGCCTTAGGGGGATTGCATCGGCCAGTATTATAGTAGAAGGCAAAGGAAGGGGAACCATCACAAGTCCTGATGGGGTTTTCTCTATTGCGGTTTTAAAAGGCGATAAAATCACATTTTCCTGTATTGGATTTAAGAATTATACCATTAGCATTCCAAAAAATCTAAACGGCAACCAATATACCTGGATTCAATTACTAGTAACCGATACCGTTTACTTACCAGCTACCATTCTAAAACCCAGACCTACAAGGGAGCAATTTGAAAGGGATTTTGTAAACAATAGAGTTCCTGATGACCTCTATGAGATAGCCAGAAAAAATGTTGACGAGTCTCAAAGAAGGGTGTTGTTATCTAGCCTGCCGGCCGATGGTAGAGAAGCCATCAACTTTCAAATGCGCCAACAAGCCAATAAATACTATTATAACGGTCAAGTACCTCCTATGAATATCTTGAACCCTGCCGCTTGGGCAGACTTTATCAAGGCCTGGAAAAGGGGTGATTTCAAGAGTAAGAAATAGACTTAACTTAGAGCAACACAATCATTTTTATGGAGCAACAGCAGATTAGCGTCATTGGCGCTGGAACCATGGGTAATGGCATTGCACACGTATTTGCCCAACAAGGATTCAAAGTGTCTTTGGTAGACGTAAATAAGGCTCAATTAGAAAAAGCCATACAGACAATTACCAAAAACTTAGACAGACAAATTACAAAAGCCAGTATTTCAGAAGCCGACAAAACGGCAACCCTTGCTAATCTAAGTATTTACGATACAGTTGAAGCTGGAGTAGCCAATGCTAGCTTAGTGGTAGAAGCTGCCACTGAAAACGAAGCTTTGAAATTGAAAATCTTTCAACAACTAGATGCATATGCTCCAAAGGACTGCATTTTAGCCAGCAATACCTCTTCTATATCTATTACTAAGATTGCAGCAGCAACCCAACGCCCCCAATTGGTGATTGGAATGCATTTTATGAACCCTGTTCCAGTAATGAAATTGGTAGAGATTATCAATGGATATGCTACAGATGCAGCCGTAACAGAGCAAATTGTGGCAATGAGCAAAACCTTGGGTAAGGTTCCTTGTGTGGTCAATGATTTTCCTGGTTTTATTGCAAACAAGATTTTGATGCCCATGATTAATGAAGCCATCTACTCTTTGTATGAGGGTATTGCAGGAGTAGAATCCATTGACACCATTATGAAATTGGGTATGGCACATCCTATGGGCCCCTTACAGCTAGCCGATTTTATTGGACTAGATGTTTGTTTGAGTATTTTAAATACCCTTTATCATGGTTATGGAAATCCCAAATATGCCCCCTGTCCTTTATTGGTCAATATGGTAGCTGCAGGTAAATTAGGTGTAAAAACTGGAGAAGGATTTTACCAACATGTAGCAGGTAGTAAAGACCTGATTGTTAGCCCAAGATTCAAACAATAATATGTTCTTATTATCCAAGATTTTCTTTCTGTTTCTTGCACCATTTGTCTGGTTAATGATTTTATTGTCTTGGTATTTTATTGCCAAAAAACCTAGTAGTAAAAGAAGGATTAAAATTGCCATCATTAGTATTGCTGTAATTTTTAGCAACCCCTTTATCTATCACAATTTTGTTTTGTGGTATCAAGCAAAGCCAATAGAGTTAACAAAGAATCAGCAATTTCAAGTGGGTATTTTGTTAGGAGGTCTATCAGGATATGACAAGCACAACAAAGGTTTTTTTTCAGAATCATCTGATCGGTTTATTGAAACAGTACAACTGTATCACCAAGGAATCATCAAGAAAATTTTGATTTCAGGGGGCAATGGCACATTTAACAATCAACCACCTGAAACTAAATTTCTTTCTGAAGAAATGATTAAAAATGGTATTAATGCCACAGATATCATTCTAGAATCTACATCTAGAAATACCTATGAAAATGCGGTATATAGCAAAAGAATTTTAGATAGCTTACAATTAAAAGGGCCCCACGTGTTGATTACATCGGCTATTCATATGCCAAGGTCTATTCGTTTATTCCAAAGAGCAGGATTGCTCATTCAGCCATACCCTTGCAATTATTTTGAATTTGATGAGGAGAAAGCTTTTTACGAATGGTGGATACCAGATATTTCTTTATTAGAAAACTGGAAATACACCATCAAAGAAATTGTTGGCACATTTATCTATCAAATGGCTGGAAAAGCTTAAGGAATGGGCTTTACGTCTACATGGTGTAGGTCATTGAGTTTGAACAACACTTCATCCAATCTAGCTTTGGGAATACCTACTCTTAATAAACAAAACAATTGTTGTTCCTGACCAAGCACAGTGCAACCAAATTGTTTGCAAATGGTCATCACTTCATTTAAATGGGTGTAATTACACTGTAATTCGTAATTAATTTCTATGGACTTCTCTACTATGGGAACCAATTGTAAAGCCATCACAGTGGCTGTTTTATAGGCATTGATTAATCCAGGCACACCCAATAAAGTACCCCCAAAATAACGCACCACAATTACTGCGGTGTTGGTCAATTGCTTACTATCTATTTGTCCAAGTATGGGTCTGCCAGCAGAACCACTGGGTTCACCATCGTCACTGACCCTAAAATTATTTCCATCCAATCCCAATCTATAAGCAAAACAATGGTGCACTGCTTTGGGGTGTTCTTTCTTTAATAATTGCAAACAGGATTTAAACTCATCCGCATTTTGAATGGGATAGGCATAGGCAATAAACTTACTCCCCCGGTCTTTGAACTCGGCAAATGCAGTTTTTTCTATGGTCTGATAAACGTCTGCCATGTTTAAGATTTGTTCCCGAATGCTATGAGATAAATGGCCAATAGTGACAGTGCTACACCCAACCAATTAATCTTACTCAAACGCTCTTTAAAAAGAAGCCAAGCTACAACAGAACTAAATAAGACAATACCCATATTGTTCACAGGAAAGCTGGCACTACTTTCCCAAGGGCTGTTTTTAAGAAAACGGACCAGACACCAGATAGAAAAATAATTGGGAATCCCTATCAAAACCCCTGCTACCAAGTGTTTCCAAGCAAATTTCAATTGTTTGGTGGCATACTGAAACAAGAGAATACAAGTACCAATAGTGGCTGCCGAGAAAAAACCAGAGATCAAATAGGCATTGTAATTTTCATCCGTAACATAGGTTTGTTGCACATGGTTAATCAGTGCGTCTAATAAACCACTTCCAAAAAATAAGATCACTGGTAAAAAATAAGCCCATTTTTGAACCGGTTTTTGATCAGAACCCCCACCCTGCTTTTCAGGATAACAGGTTAAAGCAACTGCTAACAATGCCAGAACCACTCCAACCAATTTCCATCCTGTTACACTTTCTTGGTATAAGTATACAGACAAGACCACGGGAATAATCAATGACAATTTATTGGCCACGGAAGCTACCGCTACACTCATTTTCTGCGCGGTCAACCCTACCACATTAAAAATGGATATAAACATCAATCCCATTAAACAAGCCCATCTAAACCAAGGGGTTTGAATGGTATTTCCGTCAATTGGAAAAGCACCATTGACTATAGAACCAGTAATCACACAAGTGATATAATTAAAAACAATGGCCTGAAAAATAGAAACACCATGCCGCTCACAATACTTAAAAGAGAGGGTCAGATAACTGGTTAATAAAATGCTTCCTAATAAATATATCATAGCCTATTTTAAACTTGAACGCTTGGATGAAAATAAAGGATGGAATCTGTTTGTATTTGTTCTGAATGAAACTGCTTAGCTTGCTTCAAAACAGGAGCATCCAATCCAGCATCAATGCTTAACTGCTGATTACTAATCACCCTTGCTTCATCCCAATAACCTTTGTCAATAAAATCTTGGAGTAATGCAGCTCCACCTTCTACTATTACACTTTGAATCCCCATTTGATAAGAAGCTGTCAAAATTTGTTCAATGGTATCTTTGTCAACATCTATAAGAACATGATCAAGATTGGGTGCTGTATGATTATTAACCTGATTCCAGACAATGGTTCTTTGACTTCCATCCATTAAATGAAGATGAGAGGGCAAACTCAAATCCCTGTCTATAACCATGCGTATGGAAGCATTACCCTGCCAATAACGATTATCCAGTCTAGGATTGTCTTTTAAAGCCGTATTAAAACCAACCAGTATAGCAGCTTCCTCGCTGCGCCAGCGATGCACCAAACGATTGGTCAATTCATTAGAAATCATTAATCGCTCATCACCCATCCCTGCTATTTTCCCATTAGCCGTTTGGGCCCATTTTAAAATAATAAAGGGTCTTTTATTTTGGTGAAAGCAGATAAACCGTTTGTTCAAAGCCAATGCCGCTTGCTCTAAAACACCCACTACTACTTCCACACCTGCTTGTTTTAAGGCTTCTATGCCACTGCCTGCTACTTTTGGAAAAGGATCCTGACAAGCAATGACAACTTTAGGAATTCCATATTTGAGAATCAACATAGTGCAAGGCGGTGTTTTCCCAAAATGTGAACAGGGTTCTAAAGACACATACAAAGTTGACTGACTAATAAATGGCTGATCCTCCTGCTTAACAGCATTCAAACAATTAACTTCTGCATGAGCCTGACCATATTGTTGGTGATACCCTTCCCCTATAATCCTATTCTCAAATACCAATACAGCCCCCACCATGGGGTTAGGAGCTACAGAACCAGCTCCTAAAAGGGCTAGGTCTAAACACCTGCGCATATATGTTTCGTGCAAATTCATCATCGGGAACCTGCAAAAATAACCAAATGGTGCTAACATTGCAGCATGACTATGGAATTAGCCTATAGAGAACTGGCCAAAAGCCTTGAAACCAACTATGATCAAAGAGAGGCAATGGCCATTGCCAATCTGGTCATGGAAAAAGTCACAGGTCTCAAGCGTATTGACCGATTAATGGAATCCCATAGGATCTTAAGCGCAGCAGAAACCGGACAACTAGCAATATACAGTGGTCAATTGCTTCAAGGCAAACCCCTTCAATACGTGTTAGAAGAAGCTTGGTTTGCACACTTACCCTTTTATGTAAATCAGTGGGTCTTAATACCAAGACCGGAAACAGAAGAATTGGTAGAATGGATTAGGTTAGAAAATGGCAATATCATGGGTCTAAGGGTGCTAGATATTGGAACGGGTAGTGGCTGCATTCCCATAGCGCTCAAAAAACAGATGCCTGGCGCTTCCATCATTTCTATTGATAAGAGCAAGGAAGCGCTGGAAGTTGCTCAAAGAAATGCCCTTGAATTAAAAGCAGTGATTGAATTAAAAGCATTGGATTTTTTAGACCAGGAACAATGGGAACAATTAGAAGAAGTGGATTTAATTGTCAGCAATCCTCCTTATATCATGGAATCTGAAAAAGCAAGTATGGAAGCCCATGTGCTAGATCATGAACCAAGTATGGCTTTATTTGTTCCCGATCAAGACCCACTATTATTTTATAGAAATATTGCTCTATTTGGGCAAACACATTTAAGCATTAATGGAACGGTCTACCTAGAAATTAATCAAGCGCTTGGTAAAGAAGTTGCTGCGCTCTTTGAAAGTATGGGATATTATACAGAATTGAAACAAGACATGCAGGGAAAAGACAGGATGCTTAAAGCACAGTTATTAGACAATTAGTGCCACCATTTCAAAAGAAGCCACGTCACTAAAAGTCCTACTTAATACCAGTATTATCTACGGCCATTACAGGCGTTGCACCTAATTTTTTAATCACTTGCATGATTTTTATAGAAGTACCCAAGTGAGACGTGCTATCACCATTGATTACTACAGAAGGTTTTTCTGTTTCTTTAGCCAAGAAGAGTTTTAGTTCTGGTTCCAATGCATCAAATTCTATTTTCTTAGAACCTAAGAAGATTTGTTGGTCTTTGTCAACAGTAATCACAACGGTTTGCTTAGCCTTGGTATCGGCCTTGGCCTTGGGATTAGAAACCTTGATTACATTGGGATTGGCCAAGGTAGAAACAATTAGAAAGAATAGGAGCAGGATGAACAAAATATCGTTCAAAGCACCTGTATGCACTTCCGGATGATTTCTAAGTCTTTTTCGAATATTCATATTCGGTTGGTTTCTACTAGTGGGTTGGCTCTTGAAGAATGTCTATAAATTCTGCACTAGCCATTTCCATTTTGTTGGCCGTTTTGTCAATTTGAGTACTTAGAAAATTATGCCCTACATAGGCAATCAATCCAATAATCAAACCCGTTGCAGAGGTAATCATCTTGGTATAAATGCCTCCGGCGATGGTATTCAATGTGTATTCACCCGTAGATGCAATTCCGTAAAACAATTGAACCATCCCAATAATGGTTCCTAAAAATCCAAACATAGGAGCAATACCTGCAATCAGAGAAAGAATAGAGAGGTTTCTTTCCATCTGATACATTTCTAGTTTACCTACATTCTCCATACTCTTCTCAATGGCATCAAGGGGTTTGCCAATTCTTTGAACGCCTTTATCAATCATTCTGGCAACGGGATTATTGGTATTCTTTGTTAGGCTTCTTGCAGCACTAATATTACCAGTAACAATATTGTCTCTGATAATACGCATAAAGTTTTCATCAATCCTTGAAGCTTTTCTAATAGCAATCAAACGCTCTACAAACACAAAAATGGCAGCGGCTAATAACAAATACAAGGGATACATGATCAATCCGCCTTTTTCCAAAAGCGACCACATAGAAACCTGTTCCGGAGCGGCAACAGTTGCAGCCGCTTTTTGTAAACTGTCTATTTGTAAGAGATGGTACATCCCAATTGATTTAAGGTGAATCTAAAATTAACCTGAATTACAAAAGAACAACCCTGCTGTGAATAAAAAGGTTTTCCGCCCCTTTTTTAGGAAAGCTTTTGCACATCACAAAAATGCACCATACGGCAGTCCCTGCTATATGGTGCACCTTATTAGACCTATTTGGTCAATTATTTATCCTTATCGGTATTCATTTTAACCATCCCCATAATTTGGCGCATAGTGTTTTGCATGCCTTCTGGACTTCCGTCCAAAAACAGCATATTACCCTTACCCAATTCGGCAAAATTTTTAATAGCTTCTGTCCACATACTAAACAAAATCACATTGGTATCTAAGTTGGCCTGTTTCATTTGTTCTGCAGCCTGTGTCATACCCTTGGCTACTTCTTCCCGGAACAGGGCCACACCCTGACCACGCAAACGAGCTGCTTCTCGTTCTGCTGTAGCAGCAATCTTAATGGCATTACCTTCTGCCTCAGCGGCTTTTGTTTTGGTAATTAGCAAGGCCTGACCTTCATTTTCAGCAGCTGCTTTTAAATTATTAGAAGCTACCACCCTACTCATGCTTTCCATGATGGCTTGGTCAAATGTGATATCATTGATTTGCAAATCCTGTAAGTGATAACCCCAGCTTTCTAAGGATTGGTCAATCTGCTCTTTCACAAACTCAACAATTTCTTTACGCTGTAACAAAATCTCTGCTTGTTTTTTGGTAGCCACAAACCCACGGATACTACCTTCTACAGTTCTAATCAAGGCCTGCATCAAGTCCTTATCACTAATAAATTTAAAAGCCACGTTCTTAATGGTCTCCTCATCCTGATTAATCACAGAATAGAGCAACATGCTTTTAAAATAGACATTGGCCTGATCCAGTGTTACGGCCTGAAATTCCAATTCAACAGAACGGTTCTGTATACTCACCGTTTTAAATACCTGTTCTAAAATGGGAACTTTAAAGTTCAAACCCGGACGTAAAATGCGTCTATATTTTCCAAATAAAGTAATCACTGCAATGGTACCTTGGTTTACGGTTACCAGACCAGTGAACACTATGATGGCCAAAACCAGTACCCACCAGAAGTTCAATAGGACACTCATATCAATAATTTTTAGAAAGTTACATAATTAAAAGATTAGTAGTGGCATTTGCTTAAATATTACAAAGCCTTTGTTTTAACCAATTGATTTGCAAGAGCCACCAACATTTCAACAGATTTTTCCATGTCTTTCACACCTACCCATTCCTTCCTACTATGAATGGCTTGCATACCTGTAAACAAATTGGGGCAGGGTAAACCCATAAAACTCAATCTGCTACCATCCGTGCCACCCCTAACAGGTTCTTTGATCACAGAAATGCCCACTTGCTCATAAGCCTTGATAGCGTATTGTAAAATCTGTGGATGTTGATCCAATATTTCCTTCATGTTCCTATACTGTTCCACCACTTCAAATTCCATACTGGCACCTGGATATTGTGCAACTATATTTTCTGCTAAAGCTTTTAATTTGTTTTCATGAACAACTAATTGAGCAGTATCAAAATCACGAATCAAAAATTCTAAACTAGCTTTTTCTGCCAACCCATTCATCCCATGCAAGTGAACAAATCCTTGTTTCCCATTTGTAGCTTCAGGACACCATTCTTGTAAAGGCAATGCTTGCGCGATGGCTCCTGCAATCCGCAAGGCATTGACCATTTTGCCTTTGGCATAACCAGGATGGGCAATCACACCGTGAATGGTAATGGTTACGGCATCAGCACTAAAAGTCTCGTCTTCTAAGGTTCCTAATTCTCCCCCATCAAGGGTAAAAGCAAAATCGGCGCCCAGTTTTTCTAAGTCTATTTTGGCTGTTCCTGCTCCCACTTCTTCATCAGGGGTAAATAGTATTTTAATAGTGCCGTGTTCAATTTCAGGATGCAACACTAAATAATTTGCCATATCCATGATAATGGCAACACCGGCTTTATCATCCGCCCCCAATAAGGTTAAACCACTGGCAGTTATAATGTCTGAACCAATATGCGTTTTTAAATAAGGATATCTTTCTACGGTCAATACTTGGGAGGGATTATCTGGTAATACAATCGGTGCTCCTTGATAATTTTTGTGCAGGATGGGCTTTACATGCGTGCCACTACAATCAGGTGCGGTATCTACATGGGCACAAAAACAAATTATTGGTGTGGGTTGATGAGTGTTGGAAGGAATGGTAGCATATACATAACCCCATTGATCTGTATGAGCATCAGCTAAGCCCATGGCCAATAATTCAGCGGCTAATAATTGAGATAAATCTTTTTGCTTTTCGGTACTAGGGTGCGTATTGCTATTAGGATCACTTTGCGTATCAATTTGTACATAACGCTGAAACCTATCAGACACGGTAAAATGATAATGAGGGAGCATCTACTAAATTTCTTGCAAGATACCGTTGTGCTGTTGATCTGACACAAAAAGGCCTCCGAAATCTCGGAGGCCTATCAAAATTAGCTTGAAAAATTAAGGCATAATAATCATGCTCTTGGCGTCAATAGCTACCAATTCCAAATCAAAGATCAGGTCTTCACCTGCCAAAGGATGGTTGGCATCTAATACCACAACTTCATCCCTAACGTCTACAATCACTACTGGAAAATTCTGACCAGAGCCATTGCTCATATTCAGTTGCATTCCAACTTCAGGTACCATATCTGCAGGAAAACGATCTTTAGGAAATTCCATGATCATTTCTTCTTGCTTAGGACCATAGGCTTCCAAAACAGGAATCTGAATGGTTTTCTTTTCTCCTATGACCATACCGGTAACACCAGCGTCAAAACCAGGAATCACCATTCCACCACCTACTTCAAATTCTAGGGGTTCACGACCTTCTGAAGAATCAAAAGTAGTTCCATCAGTGAGCTTTCCGTGATAATGCACTTTTACAGTATCACCTTTTTTAACTTGTTGCATGTTTGAATTTTGTAATTGAACAATATGGAGCTCAGCTGGGTGTCCTAGATACATCAATCACCGATTTCCGGGGCAAAAGTACAATCCAAAAACATATAAGGCCAAGTATTTTTGGTTAACTTACCAGCCTAAAACATCCTGCATGAAGTTTCTTTTAGCTACAATAGCTTGTTTTTCCTTGTTTTTAGCCGGTCAAGCCCAACCCATTCAACCTGCTGCTTACCGCACTGAAGTCTATTTACCCCTGCTCAAAGGAAAGCGCGTTGGTGTTTTTGCCAATCATACCGCCACTATTGGGAATACCCATTTAGTAGATAGTTTACAAAAAAGAGGCGTGAATATTACCATTGCTTTTGGACCAGAACATGGGTTCCGTGGCAAGGCCGATGCTGGAGAAAAAGTAGACAATTATATAGATTCCGCTACAGGCATTCCGGTCATCTCCCTATATGGTAAGAAGCGCAGACCTTCTACAGAAGACCTGAAAAATGTAGACGTATTGTTATTTGATATACAAGACGTGGGAACCCGTTATTATACTTTTATTTCTTCTTTGCAAGAATATATGGAAGCTGCTTTTGAAAATAAAAAGCCGCTAATCTTATTAGACAGACCCAATCCCAATGGATTTTTTGTAGATGGCCCAGTATTAGATACCGCATATAAAAGCTTTATTGGTATGCAGCCCATACCCATTGTATACGGCATGACCATAGCAGAATACGCCATGATGATTGCAGGTGAAAAGTGGTTAACTGCCAAAGCCAATGAACAACATGATTATTACAAAACTGCTAAAAATTCAAAAGACACTGCCTTTCATTTTCAGGTAATCAAATGTGCCAATTATACGCACAAATCCAAATACGAATTACCCATCAAACCCTCTCCTAATTTACCAGATATGGGATCAATCTACTGGTATGGCAGCACCTGCTTTTTTGAAGGAACCATTTTAAGTGAGGGCCGTGGAACGGAACACCCATTTGCCATTTTTGGTCACCCGTCTTTACCCAATACACTAAAGCCCTTTACCCCCATTAGTAGAGATGGAGCAAAAGAGCCTAAGTTGAAAAATCAATTATGCTATGGCTGGGATTTATCGGGCAACGCCAAAAATGTATTAGCAGCCATGGGCGGAAAAGTGCAAGTGAAATATTTATTAGAAGCCTATCAATTATATCCTGATAAAGAAAAGTTCTTTCTAAAACCTTCCAGTGGTAAGCCTACTGCTTCTTTCTTTAATAAGCTAGCAGGTAATAGTGAATTGATGGAGCAAGTGATTGCAGGAAAATCAGAAGCTCAGATTCGTCAATCATGGGAACCAAAACTAAAAGCCTTTAAAGCCATTCGAAAAAAATACCTGCTCTATCCTGATTTTGAATAATTAGGTAGTTAGGAACAAGGATTATCTTTACAGCATGAGTGCTGAAGCAAAATCAATGAAAGACTTAAGAATTGTGTTCATGGGCACCCCAGAATTTGCCGTGGCGTCATTAGATGCGTTGGTGAGTGCTGGATGTCAAATTGTAGGTGTAGTCACCGCTCCTGATAAGCCTGCCGGAAGGGGCATGAAACTCATGCAGAGTGATGTAAAAAAATACGCAGTTGAAAAAGGTCTTCACTTATTGCAACCAGAGAAACTAAAAAATCCGGAATTCTTGACTGAGCTAAAAGGCCTGCAGGCCGATGTTCAAGTGGTGGTAGCTTTTAGAATGTTACCTGAACTAGTTTGGAATATGCCCCCAATGGGAACTATTAATTTGCACGGTTCTTTATTGCCACAATACAGAGGCGCTGCACCCATACATTGGGCTGTCATCAATGGTGAAGTACAGACAGGCGTAACTACTTTTAAATTGCAACACGCAATTGATACGGGTGATATTCTTTTGCAAGATAGTTTTGCAATTGGACCAGATGAAACCACGGGCGATGTACATGACCGTATGAAACTAATTGGGGCCTCCTTATTAGTGAAAACCATTACAGGCCTAGCTACTGGCAATATCAAGGAACAGCCCCAAGCATTATTGGCTAATCCAGCTGAGTTAAAACACGCGCCAAAACTATTTACGGAGAACTGTCAAATCAACTGGAATAGACCCGTACAAGAAGTACACAATTTCATCCGTGGGCTTTCGCCCTTTCCTGGCGCTTTGTCCAAATTGGATGGAAAAATTTTGAAAATTTATCGTTGTGCCAAAGATTACACCAAAACAAATTTGGCTACCGGCACGGTAGTTACAGACGGAAAAACAGTTTTGAAATTTGCAACTGAAGACGGGTTTATTCAGGTGCTAGAGCTTCAATTAGAAGGCAAGAAACGCATGTTGGTTACTGACTTCCTTAGAGGTTACAGACCTGAACAGGACCAATAAAACCATCCTTGAAAACCCTATTTATTGGGTAAGCCATTTCTTTAATTCTGCTTGATCTACAATTCCTTGTTTGCGCCAAATTTCCTTGCCATTTTTATAAATGAC
>NCHJ01000147.1 GCA_002256765.1 Bacteroidetes bacterium 24-39-8 | reverse complement strand
CTTTTTTTTGAATTAGCTGTAATAATATCGTTAGGTATATTACCTATACTGAAATCAAACAAAAACATATGAAAAAACTATTTATCCCTATTCTAGTGGTGGCTTCTTTGATTGGATCTAACATTCGTGTTCAGGCACAAACTGCAGATGAAATTGTAGACAAATATATTGCTGCCATTGGCGGTAAGGAAAATTGGAAAAAAGTTCAGTCAATGAAAGTTGATGGCGCCATTCAAGTTCAAGGCTTAGAAATTCCTTACACTGTTAACGCTGTCCACATGAAAGGAAGCCGTTTTCAGGGAGAATTTCAAGGTAACGTATTTATAGAAATTATGACTCCTACCAAGGGATGGAGCCAAAATCCCATGCAAGGAAAAGCTACACTTCAACCATTAACAGAAGATGAGCTAAAAACAAAGGTAGACGACCTAGATATTCAAAGTCCTTTTATTGATTATAAGGAAAAAGGTTCAACAATTGAATCCTTAGGAAAGGATGAGGAAGACGGTAATGAATATTTTAAAATTAAGTTGACTACTAAGAATAATAATGAAAGCACTTATTTTATTGACACTAAAACCTTCCTTGTATACAAACAGGAAACTGTTTTAAAACAGCAAGGTCAAGAAATTAAAATGGCAGTAAAAAGTTTGGATTATCAAACTGTTGATGGTGGCATTAAAGTTCCTTTTAAAGTAGATCAAGGTCAAATGATTATGGCTACTAAAAAAGTAACTGTGAATCCAACCATTGACGAAAAGTTATTTTCTAATAATTAATCTTTTTATTCTTGTAAGGCTTACCCGTCCTAGGATGGGTAAGCCTTTTTAATATCATCCAGATGAAAAAACTAATCGCCATAGGCCTATCCGCAATTTTATTTGTGATAAATGCCTCGGGTCAAACCAATTTAAATTCCTCTTATTTTCAAACCTTATCGGCAAGAGCTTTAGGTCCTTCTACCATGAGTGGGAGAATTACAGCCATTGAAGGAATTGTAACCAGTGACCAGCTCAATCTTTATGTAGGTACTGCTGGTGGTGGTGTTTGGAAAAGCCAAAATGGTGGGGTTTCCTTTAGTCCAGTATTTGATAAATACAACCAAAGTATTGGGGCCATTGCCATTGACAAAACCAATCCAAGAACCGTTTTTGTAGGAACTGGGGAGAGCAATATGCGTAACAGTGTTTCTATTGGTGATGGACTGTTTAAAACAACAGATGGTGGAAGTAACTGGCAGAAAATTGGGTTTGATAGTACAGAGCATATTAGTAAAATTTTATTGGATCCAACGGATAGTAAAGTTATCTATGTTGCCGCTCCCGGTCCACTTTGGAGCAGTAGCGCACACCGAGGTTTGTATAAATCAATAGATGGTGGTAAGACTTGGAAAAAAGCCCTTTATGTAAATGATGAAACGGGTTGTGCGGATATTGCCATACATCCAACAAATCCCAAAATTATTCTTGCTAGCTTTTGGCAATTTAGAAGAAAGCCTTTTGCTTTTGAATCTGGTGGCCCAGGAAGTGGCATGTTTAAATCATTGGATGGGGGAGAAACTTGGACTAAAATTACTAAAGGATTACCTGAAGGGAATTTGGGTAGGATTGTTTTAAGTATTAACCCTTCAAAGCCATCTGATGTATTGGCCATAGTTGAAGCAAAAGTGCCAGGTTTGTTCCTCTCAAAAGACGAAGGTGCAAGCTGGGAAAAATTAGCTTCCACAGAAAATATTACTGCTAGACCTTTTTATTTTAGCACACTGGTTTTTGATCCTAAGGATCCTAAACGAGTATACAGACCGGCTTTTGATTTTGCTTATTCCAAAGATGGAGGATTCTCTTGGTCAAATACCATTATTGGTGGGGTAGCACCACATGCTGACCACCATGCGCTATGGATTAATCCTGCTAATACGGATCAGATGTATTTGGGTACAGATGGGGGCGTTTATATTAGCCAAAATAAAGGCGTTTCTTGGCAGTTTCTCAATAACCTGCCTGTTGGTCAATTTTATCATGTAAGTACGGACAATGAGCCTATTTACCGTGTTTATGGAGGATTGCAAGACAATGGGTCTTGGATGGCTGCAAATTCTTCGGCTGGTGGTGTAAGTAGTGCCAATTGGTTTGATTTAAACGGGGGTGATGGATTCTGGGTGCAACCAAGTCCTTTGAATTCACAAATTGTGTTTGCGGAATCTCAAGGCGGAAATGCCAATAGGATTGATTTAAAAACCGGGTTGGCAAGTTCTATTAAACCGCAAAAACAAGCTGGTGATGAAGAACACAGATTCAACTGGAATACGCCAATAGTTACTGGAGCATCTGCCAAAAAAACGGCAAACGGAAAACCTGTTTTCAATTTATATATGGCCAATCAATACCTCTATCAATCAAAGGATGAAGGAAGGAGTTGGGCCAAGATTTCTCCGGACCTAACCACTAATGATAAGGCTAAACAAAAAACAGAGGAAAGTGGTGGAATTACAGGGGACAATACTAGTGCAGAAAATCATTGTACCATTTTTACCATTACCCAAAATCCTAACAATGAAATGCAGATTTGGGTAGGTACTGATGATGGTAACTTGCAGCTAACAAACGACGGTGGAAAAACCTGGGTGAATAAGTCCCCTGAAGTATGGAAAACCGGCATACCAAAAGGTACTTGGGTAAGTAGTATAGAAATTTCTAAACTCAATCCCAAACGTATCTATGCTAGTTTTGATAACCATATGTATGGTGACCATCAAACCTATATTGCCATGAGTATGGATGCTGGTAATACTTGGAAGAGAATTGCATCAAGTGAGTTCAGTGGTTTTGCGCATGTGGTGAGAGAAGATTTACAAAATGAAAACCTTTTATTTGTTGGTACAGAAACAGGTTTATTTATTTCTCTTGATGCTGGAAAGTCATTTATGCGTAGTAAATACCAAGCCATGCCATGGTATAACTTGGTTAGAGATATTAATGTTCATCCTACTTCAGGTGATTTAGTCATTGCAACACATGGTAGAGGTATTTATATTATTGATGATTTGCAACCATTGAGGGATCTTGCTAAAAATGATATAGAGAAAGATCATTTGTTTTTTAAACCAGCAGATTTTCCTTATGATTTTGCTCCTCAATTGCCTGCTACTGGCAGCAATATTGCGGGTTGGACAGAAGCGGGTAAAACAATCATGCCGTCTTTTAATTATTACTTGAAACAGAAAAGTAATGATATTGTCAAGTTTGAAATTTTTGATGCTTCTGGTAAAAAAATTAAAGACTTGAATGGTAGTAATAATAAGGGATTAAATAAAGTGTATTGGCCATTATCTAGCAATCCTCCCAAAGTTGCAAAAGGCGGGTTTATTGCACAGTCAATGGTCTTCTATTCTGGTGTTTATGGGCCTAAAGTTCCAACTGGTAAGTATAAAGTGGTCATGAAAGTAGATGGCAAATTATATGAGCAAATGATCAATATTTTACCAAATGATGCTAAGGGTTTTTCTGCTGCAAATGTGGCTAGATTGCACGCGCAAAGTACCCGAATGTTTCAATTGCATGAAGCTTTGGCCGTATTGGTAGATAGTTTGGATAAGACATTAGTTAGTTGGCAAAAAATTAGCAATCCATCTGCTGCTCAAGTTAAAAAGACTGCAACCTTGGATAGTATGCGTCATGAAATTTTGGAATTGAAACGTCAGACCATTTTCTATGACGAATTAAAATATAGAAGAAAAGTTAGTGACTTGTACATGGAGATTGCTACTTCGTTTGAACCCATGACTCCCATTAAGGAGGGGGCAATTGGTTTGTTAGAGAAGGAATTCCTTTTAATTAAAAAACAAGTACTTGAAATGATGCGCTAATAATTGAGTTTTGCATTTTTAAAAGGTTTCATGTAATTTTCATGAAACCTTTTTTTTGCCATTATATGAAAAAGACTATTTTTTTAACTCTTCTAGCAATTATATTGTTAGGACTGAGTACATCAAATTTATTTGCGCAAAGCAATAGATATAGTTTTCAGAAATTTGGGAATTCCAATGGGGATACTTTGCAGTATCGTATGTTGTTTCCAGATGCCAATCCAAAGGCCAAGTATCCTTTGGTCATTTTTTTGCATGGGTCTGGTGAAAGAGGTAAGGATAATGAAGCGCAATTAAAATGGGGGGCGCTTCAGTTTGCTAACGATCAGTTTATGTTCCAGCACCCTTCTATTGTAATTGCTCCTCAGTGTCCAGAAGGTCAGCAGTGGTCAAATTTTAAAAGAGAGGCAAATAGTAGCAATATACAATTGCTACCCAATCCTAGTAAGCCAATGGAACTATTACTAGGACTAATTAGAAATGCTATGCAAAAACTTCCAGTTGATCCTAATAGAATTTATATAAGTGGGTTGTCTATGGGAGGATTTGGTGTATTTGATGCTATATCTAGAGCTCCTGAGTTATTTGCTGCAGCCGTTCCTGTTTGTGGGGGAGGGGATACTAGCAAAGTAAGCAGCTTTTCCAAAATTCCTATTTGGATGTTTCATGGTGCTCAGGATGGGGCAGTAAATCCGCAGTTATCCATGAATATGGCTGCTGCTTTATTTAAAGCGGGAGCCAATCCCGGGTTAACACTTTATCCTTCTGTGGGACATTTTTCTTGGCTAGGTGCTTATACTGATCAACCGATGATTGAATGGTTATACAATCAACACAAATAAGGCTATTTTTTGATTACTCTAAGTGGCCATCTTAAATGATTATAATGGACATGAAAATAGGGTTGATTAAAGGGATGAAAGTTTTTGAAAAAGTCTTGAACCCCCGGAATTTCAGAACCCTCAAAATCTAATTGTAAATTTGTGCCTGCAAATTCTTGGATAATCCTATCTATCAAAAAATGGTTAGACGAAATTTGTCTACCTTTTGGTGTAATTACATTGATTAAAAGATAGAGCCTTTTTTCATCTTTTAGTAATATTGTAGATGATAATAAGTCTTCTGTTGTAGGGTCTTTTAATTCTCTAACTAAGCATTGACTTTTTGATTGGTAGAATGATAATAATCTGGCCAATTGACCATAATCCCGTTTGCTTACCCAATGAAACCTATTGCCATATTGTTTTTGATAAATGTTTAATGCAATTGAATAATGGTTAGTAGCTGAATAGACTGGGTGGTATTTATTTGCTTTGTCTAAATTATTACACAAGTCTTTTTTATAGTTATTGGCAATGGTTGTATAATCTTGATGTAAATCCAAAACAAGATTTGTTTTAGCCTTTGTTGGAACTGACAATGTTAGTTCATGATTACTGAAATTAAAAAACAGATCACCATATTTTGCAAAATCGTAAATCAATTCCATTAATTTGGATACTTGATCGTTGTCAATTTTGCCTATTAAGCCTAACTGTTGAATAAATGGAATGGCTTGATAATATTTGATTCCCCATTTTGAATTCCAAGGAAGTGGCATTATTGCTTCATATGAACCAATAATTATTGCAGCCCAATTGTGGCATAAGGTATTCAGATAATGGTATTGTGCATAGATTAGACCATTGGCATTTTTGGCAACACAGATATCCCATTTTTCAGGATCAATTTCATTGCTGTTGCATAATCTGATGGAGGGTTGCATACTGCTCTAAAATAAGTCAAATTTGTTACTTGCCCTTTCCTGATAAAATAATGCGGATAGTGTGCATCATAATTTTAAAGTCTAATAATAAAGAAAGGTTTTCAATATAAACTAAGTCATATTTCATTCTTTCCACCATTTCATCAACGGTAGAGGCATAGCCAAACTGTACCATTCCCCAAGAACTGAGTCCAGGTTTTACTTTGAGCAAATACCTATAATAAGGAGCAATATGTATAATTTGGTCTATATATATTCTTCTTTCAGGTCTTGGTCCAATAAAACTCATGTCTCCAATTAGAATATTCCAAAGTTGAGGTAGCTCGTCTAATCGCCATTTCCTTAAAAATCTCCCCCAATTAGTAATTCTCGGGTCAAAGTCTGTAGAAAGAGCTGGTCCATTTTTTTCTGCATCAATTTCCATACTCCTAAACTTAAAAATGGTAAAGGGTTTCCCTTTTAAACCAACCCTTTCTTGAGAATACACAATAGGACCTTTACTGTCTATTTTAGTAATAATTGCAATGAGCATAAGTAGGGGGCTCCATATTACCAGGTTGAAAACCGCAAATAATATATCAAATAACCGTTTAATATTTTGTTGCCAAAAGGGAAGGAGGTTTGTTTGTAAATCTATGAGAGTAGCACTAAAAACATTGTTTGTTTTAACTGAACCAGAAAGAATATCAATCATGCTGGGTGCTAATTTAATATCTACTGTTTTCTCAATCAATTGATTGATCAAGCTTTCTGCTAATTGATATTGTTGTTTATCAAGTGCAATGATAACTTGATCTATATTATGTGCATCTATAACTTTGAGCAGCTCATTGGTATTGCCAAGACAATCTGCATATTTTCCCAAACCATTTTTGGACTCATCAGGTGTTTGAAGGTATCCAACAGGTTTTAATCCTAAATAATGAAAATTCTTGATTAATTCCTTGTAACATCCAATAGCTATTGGATTATTTCCAATTATTAATGTGTTAAAAAAGAATTTGTTTTGAACAATGTCTTTTTTTGCTTTGGCCAACAACAAGAATCTTCCCAAAAAAACGGAACAAAATTGGATCATCATATAACTTAACCAAGCCTGTGGTGCGGTATCTAATAAATTAAAACCGACCATCAAAAAAACACCAATAGCTGTTTGGATTAAGGTATCTGTTAATTCATTCAGTCTTGATTTTTTATAAATAGACCGTTGGTAACTGCCCATCAAAAGAAAGAAAAATACCCAAGTTAATGCAAACAAGAAAATAGTGAAATTTTCACTTTTAAAAACCATCCAATTAAGTCCATTCCTAGGTGGTTCGCTTACATTAAAAAAGGAAAACAATACAAGTGCAATAGCACTAAATATTAAATCTGAGAATGCATAAAGCAAACTATTTTTAATCTGTATTTGCATCTAACTATACCAGAATACTGGTGCTATTGATTTTCTCCAAAATCTGATGCGCTACTTCCATAGCAAGAAAACCATCTAATTCACTAACTACTGTTGGGCTATTAGTTAAAATGGCATTAACAAAAGATTCTAATTCTAATTTGATAGCATTTTGAGGTTCTATCACTGGATTTGCTATAGCAATGGTCTTTTTCCCATTATGTGTATCAATGTCAAATGAGAATACATTGGTATCTTCTGGTTGTTTTAGTTTAATGACTTCGGCCTTTTTTTCTAAGAAATCAATGCCAATATATGAATTGGGCTGAAAGAGCCTAATCTTTCGCATTTTT
>NCHJ01000146.1 GCA_002256765.1 Bacteroidetes bacterium 24-39-8 | reverse complement strand
AAACTGTCTTTTTGTTTGTCCCTGATGAGCACACCGTCTAGATTCATCTTATTGAACAAGGAAAAGCTCACATGTTCTATTTTAATTTCAGTGCCAATTTGCTTAGATAAACGCTCAGTAACTTCTGCCACCAACTTATTTTGTACCCATTCTGTTTGAATAGCAACAAATAATAGTAACAATATGGCCAAAAGGCTTAGTAAAGTTCTTCTTGATATGTTAAGGGTTCGCTTCAGAAGCAGGTTGGTTTGGGGTTAAAATTAATCAATACCTACTCTTAGGCAAATTCAATACCAAACTATCATAAATAGTTCCATGATAAATAATTATTTTCTAGATAGCCTAATGTTTGGGTGAACTGCTTTTCATTTGATCATTGAAGGCCTGACTATGCCCCTTGGGTATGCTGAGGCTTTTCCACTGCTCATTCCTAATGATACGGCCAACATAGACAATTTGACCAACATGATAAGGATAATGAGCTAGCTGTCTCAAAATAGCATCATAGACTAAGAGGGGTTCTGTTCTAATATAAATGGTCTTTTGAAGATCTGTTGTATTCAGTCCAGCTAGGGTATCTAATAAACAGTTCCAACCTTGGTTCCATAAATCCAATAACTCCTGCTTAGTCAAAGTAGTCTGTACTTCAAACTCTTGGTCTCTATTACGCCATATTTTTTCACCGTCCTCCGTTAGAAAATTAGTCCATCGGCTTTTCATGTTTCCATGCAAATGTTGTATGGTCAGCGCAATACTATTGCTTTCTGTACTTGGAATCCAATGCAATTCAGCTTCACTTAATTGTTCCAAAGTTTTGTCACCCAATTCCTTGTAATAATGAAAACGTTTAATACAATCTTTTAAAAATCCATCCATAGTCAATATGTTTAAAAGCCTGCTACTGCATCATCTCCGCGAATATCTGCTGCCGTTTCTTTTTTGCCATCAGACAAAATACGAATGGCTTCTGTTCTACCAATAGCCCCTCTGTCAACCAATTTGTAGCCCATGGCTAATAATTGTTTTTTGGTATTCGCATCAAAGTCTTTTTCAATCATTACAACATCTGGTTGCCACTGATGGTGAAATTTTGGTTTGTTAATGGCGTCTGAGGCAGTCATATTAAAGTCAATAAAATTCACCAATCCCTGATAAACAGAAGTAGGAATGGTAGTACCACCAGGCGTACCAATAACCACATAGGGCTTTTTATTTTTTAACACAAGGGTAGGGGTCATAGAGCTCAACATCCTTTTGCCCGGGGCAATGGCATTAGCTTCTCCACCAATGGCTCCATACATATTGGGAACACCAGGTTTTACACTAAAATCATCCATTTCATTGTTCAATAAAAAGCCTGCTCCTGCCACCACTGTTTTACTGCCGTAAGTATCATTTAAAGTGGTAGTGACACTAACCATATTGCCTAAAGCATCAACAATACTAATATGGGTGGTTTCCTCACTCTCGTGAATGGCGCCAGCCGTAATGGCAGTGCTTACGCCTGCTTTGTCCGGACTATAGTCACTCATTCTTTTGGCCAAATAGGCATCGCTAGTCAGGGTTTTAACAGGAACTTTATAAAAATCGGGGTCTCCCATATGTTCGGCCCTATCGGCGTAAGCCCTACGTTCTGCTTCAATCATCAATTGCACCGATTTTACTGACTGAAATTTATACTCATTCACAGGATATTTTTCAATCATTTTCATCATTTGGTTGATCAATAAACCACCGCTGCTAGGTGGGGCAAAGCTTACAATATGATGACCTCTATAATCAAATTCAATTGGGTTTCTGAGTTTAGCGGTATAGTTTTTTAAGTCATCTAAGCTGATGATACCATTGCCTTTTTGCATTTCTGCTACCAACAATTTTGCGGTTTCTCCTTCATAAAACCCTTTGGCCCCGTCTTTTTGAATCCGCTTTAAAGTAGCTGCCAATTCTTTTTGAATTAAAGTATCGCCCACTTTCCAACGGGTTTCTTTTACAAAAGCAATGGGTTGACTATTCTGTTTTTGAAAGATGGCTTTTTCACCATTAAATCCATTGGCCTGTTTTTCTGTAATTGCAAATCCCTTTTCAGCAAGGTCAATAGCTGGTTGAATCAGCACCGAAAAAGGTAATTTGGCATAAGGCAAAGTAGCAAAAAGCCCTGCTACTGTACCAGGAATCCCTGAAGCCAATTGCCCTTGTTGAGACAGCATGGTAATGGCATTACCATTTTTGTCTAAATACATATCTCTGCCAGCTTTTGAAGGAGCTGCTTCTCTATAGTCTAGTCCAAAGACTTCTCCTTTGCTCAGTCTGGCCAGTAAAAATCCCCCACCGCCAATATTGCCTGCTCCAGGATATACCACGGCTAAGGCCAATTGTGTGGCTATAGCAGCATCAAAAGCGTTGCCGCCTTGCTCCATCATGGCAGCCCCAACCTTACTGGCCAAAGGGTGAGCAGAACTTACAGCAGCCCTTCTAAATAGGCCGTTTTTGACAATCTCATAATGATAGGGATCTATTTTTTTGCCAGGGCCAACAAGGCTAATTTGGGCTAGGCATTGTAGGCTGGAAGTCAGCAATGCTGCAAAGCCAAGGATTTTGATCATTTTCATGGTTGAAATTTAGGCGATTTGTGACAAAGGATCAGCTAATTTTATCAACCCTGTTTAAAAATAGTGGACAGTTTAAGTGCGGGGCTTTTTTAGTTTGCCTACATTCACGCCTTATTTATTTCTTATGAAAAGACTAAGCTTATCCTTTTTGTTTGCAACCCTTTCATTTGTGCTGTTTGCACAGACATTACAAAGCCCAGACCAGTTTTTAGGTTATCCACTTGGTGCAAAGTATTCAAGGCATCATCGTGTAGTAGAGTATTTTAAGTCTGTTGCAGCGGCTAAACCAGAAATGGTTAAAGTGGAAAAGTATGGAGAAACAAATGAAGGCAGAGAACTAATGGTCAGCATTATAGCTTCTCCAGATAATCTAAAAAGGATTGAATCTATTCGCCTAAATAATTTACAAATGGCTGGATTGGCAAAAGCGGGTTCTGGACTTGCAGATGCACCAGCCATAGTTTGGTTAAGTTATAATGTACATGGTAATGAAACATCTTCTTCAGAAGCAGCCATGAAAACCTTGTTTGCTTTGGTGGATCCTTCCAATACTGCTACCAAGGAGTGGTTGAAAAATACGGTAGTTATCATGGATCCTTGTATTAACCCTGATGGTAGAGACAGATATGTAAACTGGTTTAACTCAATGGTTGGTACAACACCTAATGCTGATCCTCAATCAAGGGAACATATTGAACCTTGGCCTGGAGGAAGAAGTAACCACTATAATTTTGATTTAAATAGGGACTGGGCTTGGCAAACACAGGTGGAATCTCAGCAACGCATTAAAAAATACAATGAGTGGATGCCACATGTGCACGTGGATTATCACGAGCAAGGATATAATGAACCCTATTATTTTGCTCCTGCAGCAGAACCTTTTCATGAAGTGATTACCCCTTGGCAGCGCGATTTTCAAGTGCTGATTGGTAGAAATAATGCCAGTTATTTTGACAAAAATGGTTGGTTGTATTTTACCAAAGAAAGGTTTGACCTTTTGTATCCTTCTTATGGTGATACTTATCCCGTTTACAAAGGTGCTATTGGAATGACTTTTGAGCAGGGAGGTATCAGAAGTGGATTGGCCATTTTGAATAAAAACGGAGATACATTAACCTTATTAGATAGGTTGAATCATCATTATACTACAGGGATTTCTACCATTGAAACCAGTTCTAAAAATCAACAGAGATTGGTCAAAGAATTCAAACAATTCTTTGAAGACAGCAAGACAGCCAAATCCAGTGAATACAAAACATATGTACTCACTTCAAAGGATGAAAATAAATTATTATCACTTAAGAAATTATTGTCTGATAATGGCATTGAGTCTGGTACTATTAGCAATAAAGGTTTTAAAGGATTTAATTATTTTACTGGAAAAGAAGAGTCTTTTGTGGATGAAGGTTTGCATTTAGCGGTTAGCGCTTATCAAACCAATTCTGTGCTAGCTAGGGTTTTGTTAGAGCCAAGAACAAAATTAGCAGATTCTAATACCTATGATATTACAGCTTGGGCATTGCCTTATGCATATGGTGTTAAAGCTTATGCAGTTAAAGAGAAGTTAGACGTGAATACGGACGCTGTATCAGCAACTGCTATTGTTGCTGCTAATTCAAATTACGGTTTATTAATTCCTTACACCTCGCTTAATTCTGCCAAACTAATGGCTGAATTATTAAAGAAGGGTGTGAAACTGCGTTATGCTACTGCTCCTTTTCAATATAAAGGAAAGGAATATGGAAGGGGCACCATGATAGTTCTAAAGACCAGTAATGCTGCTGTAAATTGGAATGCAATTGCCAATGATGCCTGCCAAAAATTTCATGTTCAAGCAGATGCGGTAGAAACTGGATTTATGGACAAGGGTATGGATTTTGGTTCTCCTGATATTCGTGTAATCAACGCCGCGCCCAAAGTGGCATTGATAAGCGGCGAGCAAAGTTCTTCCTTGGGAGCGGGCGAGATCTGGCATTTCTTTGACAAGCAATTGGAATATCCCTTAACCTTGGTCAATGCCAATGATCTGGCTAGATTCAACCTTAAGAATTACCAAGTATTGATTATTCCAGATGGTTTTTACAGGAATCTAACAGATAAACCTACCACAGATAAACTCAAAGATTTTGTACGCAATGGCGGTAAACTTATTGCCTTAGAATCTGCCGCAGAACAATTGTCGGGGGCAGATTGGGGTTTTAAATTAAAAGAAAACAAGTCTGAAGACAAGGGGGAATATGCTGCATTGAAAAAATTTGCAGATCAGGAGAGAAACGCGCTTACAGGTTCTATACCAGGTGCCATTTACAAAGTAGACTTAGACAATACCCATCCTTTGGCTTTTGGCTTTCCAGATTTTTATTATACCCTCAAACAAGACGCCAATATTTTTGAATTCATGAAAAATGGTTGGAATGTAGGAGTACTAAAAAAAGAGTCTTATGTAACGGGTTTCAGTGGCGTAAAAGTTAAAGCCAAATTGAAAGATGGACTGCTTTTTGGAACCATGGGTATGGGAGCTGGTTCGGTAGTATTATTAGCGGATAATCCCATGTTTAGACAATTTTGGGAAAATGGAAAACTCTTATTTTGTAATGCAGTATTCTTAGCCGGACAATAATTAATTTCTAATCCCTATACCATATGCGCTTCCTTCATACGCTTTTTTGCCTAGGTTTTAGCTGTTGTTTCCTGTTGGGGAACGCAGTGCAAGCTCAGGTTCCCGCATCTTATAACTCGGCAGATATTTATATGCAATTACAGAAACTCAATGTTTTGGGATCTGTATTATATGTTGCTGCCCATCCTGATGATGAGAACAATGGATTCTTGCCATATTTGGCCAAAGAAAAATTGTATAGGACTGCTTATTTAAGTTTGACTAGAGGAGATGGGGGGCAAAATCTTATAGGTAGTGAGCAGGGCATTGAATTGGGCTTGATTCGTTCTCAAGAATTACTAGCAGCAAGAAGACAGGATGGGGCAGAACAATATTTTAGCCGTGCTTTTGAATTTGGCTTTAGCAAAAGCGCAGAAGAAGCATTACGCATTTGGAACAAAGAAAAAATATTGGCAGATGCAGTATGGGTGATTCGTCAATACCAACCTGATGTGATTATTGCCCGATTCCCGGGCGATGCTAGGGCAGGACATGGCCACCACGCTGCTTCATCTATCATTGCTCAAGAAGCATTTATTGCAGCTGCAGATCCTAAAAGATTCCCTGAACAATTGAAGTATGGTGTTCAACCTTGGCAAGCCAAACGCCTGTTATGGAACACTTTTAATTTTGGAGGAGCCAATACTACCAGTAATGACCAATTTAAATTAGACGTAAGTGCGTACAATCCATTATTAGGGAAAAGCTATGGAGAGATTGGTGGAGAAGCAAGAAGTATGCACAAAAGCCAAGGAGAAGGCAGGCCAAGACGCAGGGGTGTTTCTCTTGAATATTTTACCACATTGGGAGGTGAAGCACCCCAGAACAGTTTAATGGATGGGGTAGATATTAGTTGGAGTAGAATTCCTGGCGGCGCTTTCATTCAAGATAAAATCAAAGCCGTTATTGCTAGTTATCAATTTGACAAACCCGAAGCGTCAGTAGAAGCTTTAGTTGAACTGTATAAAGCCATTAAACAACTGCCAGGAAAATCCTTGTGGCAGGATAAAAAATTGGCAGAACTACAAGAACTGATTTTCACCTGTGCTGGTTTATTTTTTGAAGCCACTACTGATGAAGAGTATGGCGTATTAGGTCAAAAGATGAACCTAAATCTTTTTGTCAATAAACGTAAAGAATCCAATGTACAATGGGAACAGGTTTGGATGAAAACAACGGCCAATGAAAGCTTTGATACCGTACTTGTAAAATCACTTGTCACCAATCAAAATAATAGTTTTACCAAAAGCATTCCAATAGATCCTTCCAAAAAAGTATCTCAGCCTTATTGGTTGGCCAAGCAACAAGATAATATTGGAAGTTTTACTGTGGATGACCAAATGTTAATTGGTCAAGATCAGTCTGCACCGGCCTATCTAGCCTATTTTAGTTTTACCATCAATGGCTTAAAACTAACCGCAGAAAGAACCGTACAATACAAATATGTGGATCCTGTAAAAGGAGAGTTGTACCAGCCCTTTGTGGTGATCACGCCCATCATTGTTTCTTTAACGCCTGATGTGCTATTAAACAATATTCAAATGGATGGCAAACAAGTAGCCAATCCAAAATTGCAGTTACAATACAAATCTAATTTTAACGGCAAACAAGTGCCTGTAAGTATTCATATTAAACAGCAAGGGGAAAATATTTTTAGTAAGGATACTATTATGGATCTAGAAGCTGGAGCGGTATATACACAGCAAATTCAATTAAGCAAGTCTTTTAAAGCAAATAAAACACCCATACTTACAGCAGAATTGTTGATTAAGCAAAATGGGAAATCTCAAGCATTTAATTCTTATTTGCGAGCAATTAAATATGACCATATTCCTGCTATCCATTACTTTTTTCAGAATAATGCACATGTAATAACAGAAGAAATAAAAGTAGCTGGTAAAAAAATTGGATACATAACAGGTGCTGGAGATAAAGTGCCCGATGCGCTATTACAAATGGGATATGATTTGCAATTTTTGCATGAGCAGGATATTACAGATGAAAAGCTCAAAGAATTTGATGCAGTAGTGCTTGGCATTAGAGCGCATAATATATTTGAATGGTTGAGTAATAAAAACGATATCCTTAGTAGGTATGTAGCACAAGGCGGTAACCTAATTGTACAATATTTGAAAAGTAATCAGATTGGTCAAAAACGCATTAAGGTAGGGCCTTATCCATTTATGGTTAATGCAGGTTCTAGGGTAACAGAAGAAAATGCTAAAGTGAATTTTCTTTTACCAGATCATGGTGTTTTAAATTTCCCCAATAAGATTACAGACAAGGATTTTGAGAACTGGGTTCAAG
>NCHJ01000145.1 GCA_002256765.1 Bacteroidetes bacterium 24-39-8 | reverse complement strand
GAAGAGTGAAGAGTGAAGAGTGAAGAGTGAAGAGTGAAGAGTGAAGAGTGAAGAGTGAAGAGTGAAGAGTGAAGAGTGAAGAGTGAAGAGTGAAGAGTGGGAAATTTTGTGGAACGCAAGATAGGTTATTTGTTTTTTGAATTTTTGAAATGCCCCTGTTTTTATACTAGAACGTGTATAAAAACGGCCCTTCTATTTTATACTAGAACGTGTATAAAATAGCACCCCCCGATTTATACTAGAACAAGTATAAAAAACTGCTTTTTTGAAAACCTCGAAAAACAAGTAAGTCGCGAGTTGGTTCAAAGGGGAGGAAAGTGAAGAATCAAGAGTGAAAAGTGAAGAGATAAGAGTGAAGAGTGAAGAATGGATGGTATTCTCAATAAACGAGTTGACCTAGGCTGCGCCTAGGTCTTTTATTTGAATCCACTTTAAAAAATAATTCCCCCGATTGCTCGGGGGAATTTAAAAAACATCGCGAGACAAATGATTGTGCATTCTTCACTCTTATCTCTTCACTTTTCACTTTCTTCTTTACACTCTTCACTCTTCACTTTTCACTTTCTTCTTTACACTCTTAACTCTTCTTAAACGCCCATTTCATCATTTCTTTCCAGGTAATTTTCTTGCCATACATTAAGATACCTGTGCGGTAAATCTTTGCTGCCACCCAAGTGGTTCCTAAAAATCCGAGGATTAGAAATAGCATACTCAGGGCCAATTGAAAATAAGTAACTCCGTCTGGAACCCCATGTGCCACACGCGCCATCATTACAATGGGTGAAGTGAGTGGGAATAGAGAACCAAAAATAGCTAGTCCACTATTAGGATCATTCACCGCCTTGGTCATAATCACAATGGCAAAAATAATAGGCATGGTAATGGGCAATAATAAACTCTGTGCGTCTTGTGGGTCTTCATTTACAGCGCTACCTACTGCAGCAAATAAAGAAGAATAAAGTAAATATCCACCAATAAAATAGAAGATAAAGCAACCAATGATAAAGGGGAAATTAATAGAAGCTAGACCACTCATAAGTCCGCTCATGGCACCACTAGTTTTTACAGCTTGTGCGGCTTGCATGCCAGCTGGTTGAATGGGTTGACCCTGCATTGACTCAGTTAAACTTGGGAACAATATGGCAATGGCAAATTGTAAACCAAAGACCAAGACTATCCAAATAATAAATTGCACCAAACCAACAGCACCAATTCCAGTAATCTTTCCCATCATTAATTGGAATGGCTTTACACTGCTGATAATCACTTCAGCAATCCTGCTCACTTTTTCTTCCATCACACCACGCATTACCATAGTGCCATAAATAAAGAGAATAATATAAATCAAGAATCCTGAAATCATACCCACGGCATAGCTTACGCCTACCTTGGCATCATTATCTGTTTTGCCATTGGCAGAAGAGAATTTAATCAGGTCCCTATCTTGGTTAAGACTGTCAATTTGCGCCTTGCTAATATGCATTGCTTCATAGCGTTTGTCTTCTAAAGCCTTATTGATTCTACGTTGAATTTTTTCTCTGGTCATCATTCCAACGGCTTTGTCAGACTTAAATTGAAGCGAATCAATTCCCTGCAAAGTGAATCCAGCAGGCACGTACAGAGAAGCAGCGTATTTTTTGGAGCTGATTAGTTCAGGCAAAGCAGCACTATCTGCTTGCACAAATTCAAAAATGATTTCACTGTCTTTTGATTCAATCTTGTTATTGAAAATATTGGCTTTGTCTGCAACAGCAATCCTAAAATTATCGGTTGTTTTTACAGAAAAATAAATGATCATGGCATAAAAGCCAAAGATGATCAAGGGCAAGCCAATGGTGGTGAGTAAAAAGGTTTTTTTCTGAACGCGGGTTAGAAACTCGCGTCTGGCTACTAATAATATCTTATTCATATTGTTGAATTAGTCGTTGATGTTTTGAAATGCGCGGGTAGTGCTTTTGCTACCCTCTACTAGGTTAATAAAAATCTCATTGAGTGATGGAAGGATTTCATTGTATGCTTCAACACTTAGGTTTTGGTCTAAGAAGTATTTTAACACATCATTGCCCTTATATCCCTCTTTGATTTTTACGGTTAGTTGATTGGCTTTCTGATCAATCAATTCAAAACTATCCGCCATCAGATTTGCAGGAACTTCTTGCAACTGAATTCTGAACTTGTTTTCTTTGAATTGTTGTTTTACACTAGCAACCGTTCCGTCTAAGATTTTCTGTCCTAAATTCACTAGTACTATATGGTCGCAGATTTCTTCAACCTGTTCCATTCTATGCGTACTAAAAATAACGGTACAACCTCTTTGGGCCAAACCATAAATTTCATCCTTAATCAAGTTGGCATTCACTGGATCTAATCCACTAAAGGGTTCATCCAGAATAATCAGTTTGGGCTCGTGTAAAACGGTGGTCACAAATTGTAATTTCTGACTCATTCCCTTACTTAGGTCTTCCACTTTTTTATTCCACCAAGATTCCATTTCAAGTCTTTTAAACCAGAACTTGATTTTCTCCATGGCTTCTGCCTTACTCAATCCTTTCAGTTGGGCTAGATAGAGGGCTTGTTCACCGATTTTCATTTTTTTATACAGGCCTCTTTCTTCAGGCATATACCCAATCTTGATAATATCATTGATGGGATCAAACTTTTTGCCATCTAAAGTAATCTCTCCACTATCAGGATAAAAAATGCCTGTGATCATTCTTAAGAGCGTGGTTTTACCGGCACCATTGGGGCCAAGTAAACCAAAAATGCTGCCCTTTTCAATAGAGAAACTAATATCATCCACGGCTTTCTGTGTGGCATAATATTTTTTGAGATGCTGCAGTTCCAAGATTTTACTCATACGTAAAGTTTATGGTTGTTGGGGTTTATTGGCCATTAAATTAAGCCAAATCAACCTGTTAGTAGTACCGTTGGTACAAATATTACACAGACGGAGACTTGTTTGTTTTATTTTTGCAGCTGTTTAAAACCCAGCCCAATGAAATTTGCTCGCAGGCCCTTAGTGGTTATTGGTTTATTTATTCTTTTGATCACGGCTAGTAGCTGGGGTTTTTTGATACACAAAACAGTGCAACAACTAGCTATTTATGAGTTGCCATCTGCACTAAAGCCCTTTTTCTACCAAAATATGGATAACCTGGTCTACAATGCACCAAGACCAGATATTCGCAGAAATACTGATAGTACAGAAGCTACCAAACACTTTATTGACCTAGAAGCATTTGGACCTAATGCAGCAAATGATATGCCCTTGTACTGGCCATCGGCTTTAGCCAAATATGGCCAGGATAGCTTGGTCAAATATGGCTATGTTCCTTATCATGTTGTCTACATGAAAGAGCAATTGGTAAAAGCTTTTAAAAATAAAAACAAAGACAGTATTTTATTTTACGCAGCAGACCTTGGCCACTATATTGGAGACGCCAATGTACCTTTACATACTACCTTAAATTATGACGGTCAATTAACCAATCAAAAAGGTTTGCACTCTCTTTGGGAGTCAATGATTCCTGAAATTGAAATTGCCAATTATACCCTGCATTCCAGCCATAAAGCCAGTTATCTCAAACACCCTGATCAAGCCATTTGGGAAGCAGTAAGAAGGGCCGCCATTTTAGTGCCAGATATGTTGGCTAAAGAAAAATCAGTGAGCCTACAATTTACCAATGCACAGAAATACAGGATACAAATGCGCAGAGGTGTAGAAACTAAGTCCTATACTACTGATTTTGCCAAAGCCTATGCGCAAGCTTTACAAACTAGCATCAATGATCAATTAATTCATTCTGCTAACCTGATTGCAGACTTTTATTATACCGCATGGGTAGACGCTGGAAAGCCTGACCTATCAAGCATTAACACAGCTTTTGATAAAACAGCCAAGCAGAAAATGAAAGCAGAGCTAAAGGTTTACAAGAACAATGCTTTGTTGGCTCAGAAAATGTTGTTGTCTAAAAAAGAGGCTGCACCTAAAAGCAATTAGTGCTTGGTCATTGCCAAGGTCTTGGCAATTTTTTCTCCATCCATGGCGGCACTCACAATGCCTCCTGCATAACCAGCACCTTCTCCGCAAGGGTATAAATTAGCAATCTGCGGATGTGCCAAACTAACGGCATCTCTTGGAATTCTTACTGGAGAAGAGGTTCTACTTTCTGTAGCCACCACTACTGCATCATTGCTTAAATAGCCATGCATTTTTTTGCCAAAAGCTTTAAAGCCTCCTTGCAAACTATTGTAGACAAATGCAGGTAATACACTATCTAGGGCAACAGAATGGATACCGGGTAAATAACTATTGTTGGGTAGTTCTGCACTTTGTTTTTTATTGACAAAGTCAACCATGCGTTGTGCGGGCGCCACTAATTTTCCACCGCCTGCAACAAAACAAGCTTTTTCTATGGCTGCTTGAAAATGCATTAATAGTAATGGGTGTTTAGCGGGATCAATGTCTCCAAACAATCCTGGTTGCGGATTTTTCTTGAAAAATCTTACGGCGTCTTCTACCATAATTTGAACCACCATACCACTATTAGCATAGGGGTTATTTCTTTTGCTGGGGCTCCAACCATTTACCACCACTTCTCCAGGGTTAGTAGCTGCTGGCGCAATGATGCCGCCCGGGCACATGCAAAAACTAAACACTCCTCTTTCTTGTACTTGTTCTACCAGACCATAACTGGCTGGAGGTAGGTGTTCATCTCTTACTGTGCAGTGGTACTGGATACTGTCTATTAATGTTTGAGGGTGTTCAATGCGAACGCCAAGGGCAAAGGGTTTGCTCTCAATGAGTATAGATTGTTCCTGCAATAATTCAAACACATCTCGCGCGGAATGTCCTGTTGCTAATATCACTGCTTCTGCTACAAAATGATCCCCATCAGCGGTTTGTACGCCGGTAATGCTACCATTTTGTAAGATGAATTTGCTGAGTTTTTTTTCAAAAAGGAATTGCCCGCCACTGTCTAAAATCTGTTGGCGAATGGCAGTAATAATATGTGGTAATTTGTTGGTACCAATATGCGGATGCGCTTCATACAAAACCGTTTCATCTGCCCCAAATTGGTGTAGCAATTGCAAGATTCTATTAATGTCTCCTCTCTTGCTACTTCTTGTATAGAGTTTACCATCGCTATAAGTTCCGGCGCCACCTTCACCAAAACAATAATTGCTTTCTGGATTCACAATCCCCGCTTTATTCATAGCGGCTAAGTCTCTTCTTCTTGCTCTAACATCTTTTCCTCTTTCAAGAATAATGGGTTGAATACCTAGTTCTATGAGTTGCAGTGCTGCAAAGAGTCCTGCGGGTCCGGCGCCAACAATAATCACTTTTCTAGCATGGGCAGAAAGAACTGGGAATGAAATGGGTTGGTTGGGTCTTTCAACAAAGGGTTCGTTGATATATGCCCTTACGGTCAAATTGATCCAAACCTGCGAGCGGCTTCTGGCATCAATAGACTGTTTGGTTTTATAGAAACCTGTGATGCTGGAAAAAGGGACTGCCGAGGCGTTGGAGAGATAGGTCTTTATGACGGTATCATCCAGCGCCTCGGCAGGCTTTAATTTTAATACTATATCTTTTTGCATACTGTTAGGTCTTATCCTAAAAAGTCATGGGTTGATAATCCTTAGAAAGGAAGATCGTCAATAGATTCGCCTGCAGCAGCTGCTGGAGGAATATCAGAATAGCCACCACTATTAGCAGGGCTACCTTGCATGCTCACAGATTCCATGCGCCATGCATCTAAATTAGTAATATAGTTTTCTCTACCATCTTTTACCCATTTGCTACCCCTAAGGTTAAATTGCACTTTTACATCATCACCTAAATTATAACGGTCTACCATGGCAGTCTTGTCCTGCACACACTGGAATTTTACATAATTGGTGATGGTACGGCCATTGATATCTTCAGACTTTTCAATCACAAATTCGCGGGTTTTGAAAGTTTCGGTTCTTTGCACGATATCAAATCGGGCCACTAATTTTCCTGTAATCTCGTATGACATGACTTAGTTGTTTTGCGGCAAATCTAAGGAATATCTGGTCTTATTTTTTAATAGAAGCCTCCAAGAAAGCATGTATCTTTCAACAAGTAATCAAGCCTCATGAGATTTTATAACAAATTATGCTTATTCGGGACCTTGGTCCTGTTTTTTGCTTGTAGCCATAAGCTGCAAACCAATTCAGTGGATTTTGTGGACTACCAGATTGGCAAAACCGCACCAGTAGATTCTGCCATGGTCCGTTTTTTAAACCCCTATGGGAGCAAAATGAAAGCCACTATGGGCAAGGTCATTGGCGTTTCTAAGCAAGGACTGTCAAAAAAACAGCCGGAATCGCCCATAGGCAATTTTATGGCCGATGCCATGAAAGCCAGTGCTGAAAAGGTGTTTAACAAGAAAGTGTCTGCTGCATTTGTGAATTATGGTGGTGTGCGTTCTTATTTTCCCAAGGGGGATATTACCATTGGATTGGTCTATGAGTTAATGCCTTTTGACAACTTAGTAGTCTTGCAGCAGCTCAGCGGTACCCTTTTGCAGCAATTATTAGATAAAACGGCAGTAGATGGCGGATGGCCAGTTGCGGGTATTAGTATGGAAATCAAGGATAAGAAAGCGGTTAAAGTTTTAATAGATGGTAAACCACTGGATCCATTGGCCAACTATACCATTGCCAATTCTGACTATGTAGCCAATGGGGGAAGTGATTGTCCTTTTTTAAAACCCATTCCCCAGGAAAATAAGGGTTATACGCTGCGCGATGCCCTAATTGATCAGATTCAAAGAATGACAGCATCAGGAAAGACCATTGATGCCCAATTGGAAAACAGGGTAAGCCTTTCAAAAGATTAATAATGAATAGGAGAAAATTTATACAACAGGGAATGGTGACTGGGTCTGCATTAGTGGCGGGTAGTTTAATACCAGAACAGGTGTTAGCATCTGATAAAGATTATCAATTAACCATTTTACATACCAATGATGTGCATAGCCGTTTAGAGCCATTCCCCATGGATGGTGGTAGAAACCAAGGAATGGGAGGAGTAGCGGCAAGAGCAGCATTGATTCAGAAAATTAGACAAGAGAATAGTCAAGTCTTATTGCTTGACGCAGGCGATATTTTTCAAGGAACTCCCTACTTTAATATATATAAGGGCGAACCAGAAATCAAAGCCATGTCCATGATGGGTTATGATGCTTGTACCATGGGTAACCACGATTTTGATGGAGGCATAGAAAACTTTGCCACCCAATTACAGCACGCAAATTTTTCAGTGCTATTAGCCAACTATGATTTTAGTGGAACAGCACTTGAAATGAAAACCAAACCCTATCAAATTTTTCAAAAAGGAAAAGTCAAAGTAGGGGTCTTTGGAGTAGGGATTGAATTACTAGGGTTGGTACCTGAAAATCTCTATGGAAAAACCATTTATTTAGATCCCATTGTTGCAGCCAACCGCACGGCCTCTTTGTTGAAAAAAAAGGGTTGTGACCTGATAATTTGCCTCTCTCACCTTGGGGATAAGTACGATGACGGAAAAGTTAGTGACGAAATTTTGGCAAAA
>NCHJ01000144.1 GCA_002256765.1 Bacteroidetes bacterium 24-39-8 | reverse complement strand
ATCTCTAATTATTTTAATTATTTTCATATAGATTAAATGATTTATAGATAGTTTCTATTGGAACATTTGCAAATTACTATGAAAGAAGCAAATTTTGACATTAGTGGAGTAAATCATCTAAGGGTCAATTGTTTAAATGCAATCAAGAAAATTGATAAAGTCTGGGATTTGGTGGTAATTGGGGGTGGAGCCACTGGATTGGGAATTGCTTTAGATGCCACTTCACGTGGTTATTGTGTTTTATTGGTAGAACAGGCCGATTTTGCAAAAGGAACTTCTAGTAGAAGCACCAAATTGGTACATGGAGGTGTAAGGTATTTAGCCAATGGTGAATTAAAATTGGTTAGAGAGGCAAGTATTGAAAGGGGGAGGCTCTACCAAAACGCCCCACATTTGGTCAAAGATCAATTGTTTATCATTCCAGTTTATACTCTTTGGGAGCGATTAAAATATACAATCGGTTTAAAATGCTATGATTGGATAGCAGGTAAAATGCGTTTAGGCTCTTCTGATTTTATTTCAAAAGAAGAAACCTTAGCATTGATGCCAGGTATTAAACAGAAAAATTTAGTTGGTGGTATCAGGTATCACGATGGTCAATTTGATGATGCAAGACTTGCTATAAATTTAGCACAGACCATTTGGGATCATGGTGGTTATGCCATTAACTATTGTTCCGTGATCAATTTGCTCAAAAATGCAAAAGACCAAATCTCCGGTGTCACCTTAAAGGATTTGGAAACAGGAAAGACTTATCCAGTACAAGCTAAAGCGATAGTCAATGCTACCGGTGTTTTTGCTGACAATATTCTTCAGATGGACAACCCAAAAAGCAGAAAAACCTTGAGTGTAAGTCAAGGTGTTCATCTAGTCTTGGATAAGTCCTTCTATTCTGCTAATGATGCTTTAATGATTCCCGAAACCAGCGATGGTAGGGTGCTATTTGCCGTTCCATGGCATGGTAAAGTAGTGGTTGGAACAACGGATACACCTGTAAAAGATGCTTCGTTGGAACCTATTGCTTTAGAAAAAGAAATAGATTTTATATTAGATACAGCAGGTCTTTATTTAAATAAAAAGCCCAAACGCTCTGATGTATTGAGTGTCTTTGCAGGTCTTAGACCACTGGCTTCTCCGGAACAAGGAAAGCAAAAAACCAAAGAAATTTCTAGGGGGCATAAAATTATCATATCGCCTTCAGGCCTATTTACCATCATTGGAGGAAAATGGACTACTTATAGAAAAATGGGCGAGGATATGGTCAACCGCATTGAACAAAAATTAAACTGGCATTCCAAAAAGTCAATTACAAAAAACTTACCTATTCATGGTGCGGCTTTGACAAGGGATTGGAATGATTCAATGTATGTTTACGGTTCTGATACCAATCAATTGCATGTATGGATGCATAAATTTGGAAACAGTATCATCAGTGAATCTTTAGGAATTTATGAAGTACAAATAGTATGGGCGTTGCATCATGAAATGGCTAGAACATTGGAGGATATTTTGGCTAGAAGAACTAGGGCATTATTCTTGGATGCAAAAGAAAGCATACTCATTGCAAGACCAGTAGCTACAATTATGGCAAGAGAAATGGGTAATGATGAAGAGTGGATTAATAACCAAGTAGATGCTTATGTACAGCTAGCTAGTAAATATATACTCTAGGTGATATTTGATAGTAGAAAAATAAGATATAGGCCAATAAATTGATTAACTTGCGGCCTTAAAATGATAGTATGAAACTGGAAGCGGAAATCCTTAGTAGAAGTGAAAACAAGTGTGAACTCTGTGCCTCAACAGCATCTGTAACTGTATATGAAGTGCCGCCCCAGGATAAAACAAGTCAGGATAATTGCATTGCAATCTGTAGTAATTGCCTTAGTCAAATAGATAAAAAAATTGCCCTTGATCAGGAGCACTGGAAATGCTTAAATGAATCAATGTGGAGTGAAGTGCCAGGCGTTCAAGTTGTTGCTTGGCGCATGTTAAATAGGTTAAAAGAAGAAAGTTGGGCCGCTGACTTGCTAGACATGATTTATCTAACCGATGAAAATTTGGCTTGGGCCAAAGCTACTGGTGATCATGAAAATGATGCAACAGTAGACCTGCACAAAGACAGTAACGGCGCCCAATTATTACAGGGAGATACCGTAGTCTTGACCAAATCATTAGATGTAAAAGGGTCTACTTTAAATGCAAAAATGGGTACTGTAGTGAAGAATATACGCCTAGTAGAAAACAATACAGAGCAAATTGAAGGCAAAATTGAAGGCCAAACCATTGTAATCCTTACCAAATACGTTCGCAAACAGGGTAGTTAGTTTAAAATAGCTATATCTAAAGTTGACTTTGATTCAAAGAAGAATTAGTAAATTGTAGTTCTAACAATTCTTACCATTAAAGTCAACCTCAATGACCTCTCGCAAGAAATTCATTCAGCAGTCTTCACTGCTTATGGGTGGAGCTGCACTAGCTTCCGCCTTTGACAACCGTGCTTTTGCCTATTTCAAAAACCGGATCATGCCATCGGATCAATTAAATATTGGTGCTATTGGTATCAATGGTATGGGATGGAGCAATGTAAAAGCCGCTTTAAAAGTAGCTGGTGTGAACCTTGTGGCAGTCTGCGATATTGATGAGTCAGTGATTCAAAAAAGGTTAAAAGAACTATCGGACAAAGGAACCATTACTTCCTCCATAAAAGTTTATAAAGACTACCGTAAACTATTAGAGCAAAAAGATATTGATGCAGTAATCATTGGTACACCTGACCATTGGCATGCTTTACAAATGATTCACGCTTGCCAAGCAGGCAAAGACGTCTATGTAGAAAAACCAGTAGGCAATTCCATTATAGAATGCAGGACCATGGTGGCTGCTCAACAGAAATACAATCGCGTAGTGCAAGCCGGTCAATGGCAAAGAAGTCAACAGCATTTTAAAGACGCTGTTGATTATGTGCATAGTGGTAAGTTGGGTAATATTCGAATGACCAAAGTTTGGTGTTACCAAGGCTGGATGAGACCACAACCAGTTGTACCAGATTCAGCTCCACCAGCTGGAGTAGATTATCAACAATGGTTAGGACCTGCTAAAACATTACCGTTTAACGCCAGCAGGTTTCATTTTCATTTTAGGTGGTTTTGGGATTATGCAGGTGGACTAATGACAGATTGGGGAGTACACTTGTTAGATTATGCTTTAATAGGTATGAAAGCCGAATTGCCAAAAACCATTGACGGCATGGGTGGTAAATTTGCCTATCCCGAATTAGCAGAAGAAACACCTGATACTTTAACCACTTTGTATGAGTTCAATAACTTTAACCTGGTTTGGGACTCTGCAATGGGTATAGACAATGGCTCCTATAATCGTGACCACGGCATAGCATTTATTGGAAATAATGGCACTTTAATTTTGAATAGAGGTGGATGGGAAGTAATTGAAGAAAAGCAGGGAAAGAGTAAAGTGAGTGTACCATTTCAAAAGTCCTCTGATAATGGATTAGATAAACACTGGGTCAACTTTGTTGATGTAGTAAAGTCTAGAAAAATGCAAGATTTACATTGTTCTATTCAAGATGGTGCGCATGTTGCAACTGTTGCTCAGATGGGCAATATCTCTTATAGGTCTGGCAAGAAATTACAATGGGATGCATCCAAAATGCAATTCACTGATCAAGAGATCAATAAAGCTTATTTGATGAAGCCATATCATAATGGATATAGTTTACCTAAAATATAATAGCTATAGGCTCAGGTATGTACAAAAATGATATTGTTGCTATAGATGATAGACTCAAAGAACAGATTTTAGATTCATATCTATTTTCTAATAACGATTTCATGTATAGTCTAGACAATAGCTTTAGGCTAATAGCGGCTAATCAGAATTTTCTAAAATTTATTAAACCTGTTACTAAAAATCAATCCTTACAAATTGGTGATCAGTTACTGGAAAGCATCAGTTTTTCGGTTGAGTTAGAAAAGCGATTTAAAGACTGTATTGTAAAAGGACTTAAGGGTGAAACCTATTTTGATGAAATACATTTTCAGATTCCCGAAAGAGAAATTGATAAATGGTCTGAAATGCTGTTTAATCCAATTGTCAACAATGATATAGTTATTGGCGTAACCATTATTTCTAGAGACATAACTGCCAATAAAAAAGCATCATTAGAACTGAGTGATACTAATAATCGGCTAAAAAAAATCCTATTGAGCTCCCAAGATTGGATCTGGGAGGTAGATGCTCATGGAATTTATACGTATTGTTCTGATCAGATTATAGCTCACTTGGGATATTCTTCCGGAGAGATTATTGGCAAATCCCCTTTTGATTTTATGCGAGAGGATGAAAAATCCAGAGTGGGGTTAATTTTTCAAGATATTATTGAACAGAAAGCGGCTATTGTTGATTTAGAAAACTGGAATATTCATAAAGACGGAAGGGAAGTTTGCCTACAAACAAATGGGTATCCTGTTTTTGACAAACTTGGAGAACTTACTGGTTTTATTGGAGTAGATAAAGATATTACCATTAGAAAAAGAAATGAGCTTGAATTATTACACGTGAATGAAGATTTGTTGCAAAAAACAGAAGAACTAACTAAACTCAATTCTGAATTAGAAAGATTTGCCTTTGTTGCCTCGCACGATCTGCAAGAACCATTGAGAACGGTAACTAGTTTTTTACAATTATTGGAGAAGAAATTTAGTGCTCTTTTAGAACCAACTGCAAAAAAATATATTGAATTTGCTGTAAATGGAGCTGAAAGAATGAAATACCTGATTCGAGACCTGTTGGAATACAGTAGTTCAGGAAAAGGTATAGAGGATTACACTGAAGTAGATCTAAATCAAGTTGTCTCTGATATTACCCAATTGTTTGAAATCACAAAAGGGGAAACTGATATCACTTATCAAATAGGAAAGATGCCAACGGTCTCGGCCATGAATTTCAAGATGCATCAAGTTTTTCAAAATTTGATTGGAAACGCCATTAAATATAGTGGTCCAGAAAAACTGAAGATAGAAATTGCCGCAAAAGAACTTGAAGAGGATTGGCAAATTAGTGTAAAGGATAATGGGATAGGTATAGAACCCCAATACCATGAAGTTATTTTTGAATTATTCAACAGATTACATAACGCTTCTGAATACAGCGGAACAGGAATTGGCCTAGCAGTTTGTAAAAAAATAGTAGAAATGCACGGAGGAAAAATATGGGTCCAATCTAATTTGAACCAAGGGGCTGAATTTATCTTTACCTTGCCTAAAAATAGGTCATGAAAAAAATACTCTTGCTTAGCTTAGTTCTGTTTGGAACTCGTGTACTTACTGCTCAAATAAACGCTAATATGAAGCTGGTAGACTCAACCACCAGTTTTAAGCCACTTACTGCAACATTAACAAGAGGAGGCCTAATTAAGACAGCGAATTTTCATTTTTATGAATTGAACGATAAGATTAATCAGAAATCCCTTTATCCCAATCCTGAAATATTAGTATATCAAGAAGGGAAGAAATACAAAATGAAAATTCAGGGAATTGAAAAATTGATTGCCGTTAACAAATTGCAAGAAGTGGTAGAATCTAATATTGATGGTAATTTCAAGGGGTATGACGGTAATACTTCATTTAGACTAGTCAATCAAGATGTATGGAAACAGGATTATCCTACAGGAACAGTATTTACCAATTTGTTCCGTCCGGCTGTTACTATTTATCTCTCTTCTGAAGGGTATAAGATGATGATTGAAGGTGTTGCTGAAGATCCTATCTTGGTCAAGAAATTATAATCATTTCCAGATTTTCAGATTTACTCTAAAGCGATGTTCTCTTAAAAGACTGCGCCAATCTATAAACAGGAATGAAGCAACTAGAAAAAGTCCAAAAAGGAATCCTGTAATAGATTGCCAAGAAACTACTCCTTCCCAAACTTCGTTAGCGTGTTCAGCTGCAAACTTGCCCATGAATACAGCAATTGCATCGCTGATGAACTTGCCTACAATAAAAGCGGGGATAATAGACATGGGTTTCATGTTAGCCATGCCCCCGGCAATAAATAGCGGTGTAGTAGGTAATGGTAAGAGAGAATAACTTAAAATAGCTAATTGGCTTTTCCAACCCTTTTCTTTTAATTTTTTTCCTAGATATTGAACGTCTTCATTTTTATCTGGTTTGAATATATGGTGTGCAATCTTAGGTATATATAATGTAAGAATATACCTGCCTAATACAGATCCTGCAACTCCAATGATGATTACAGGCCATACGTCTAATTGAAAATGAATTTGAAGAAATACCATGACCACAAATGCTGGCGGTAGCGGTAGGGGAACTATATCTACTGCGGCACTGGCAAGAAAAACATAGAGGTACTTCAACCACATAAACCTTTATTGCTATGAATTTACTAATAAAATTTGAGTAAAACTTCAATTGCGTTTAAACTTCTTTGAACTTCATTAATTCTTCTAGCAGGTCTGATAAGTTCAAAGATGCAGCAGCTATGCGTGAATCGGCTGCTCCGTAATAGATATACAATAGATTGCCAAACAAGGCTGTGCCAGTTGGAAAACAGACATTATTCACTTCGCCATTTTTTTCCCATTCCAACTCTGGAATAAATAGTGGATAGGGGAGTCTACAAAGTTCTTTTTGAGGATTAGTAAGATCAAGTAAAGCAGCACAGGCAGAGTAAACATATCCATTAATGGTATCGTGCACACTATGATATATGATTAGCCAGCCTTCCTTGGTTTCAATGGGAGGACAACCACCACCAATATAACTTACTTCATGTGGGTATTTGGGTGTTAGAACAATGCAATTGTCAAAATTCAACAAATAGTTTTTCCAAAAAGCGGGTGTTAAATCAGCAATGTCTGAAATACCAGCAACTATTTGTATATCGGGTTTGATTCTATGCAAGAAAAATAATTTGCCTTCAATTCTTCTGGGAAAGAAGATCAAGTTTTTATCCCAAAGTAATCGGTCTTGAAACTCGTCTAATTCAAGAACCCTATTGTGTTCATTATACCTTGGATATTTTTCGTTGAGACTAATATTACATCCTGCCAATTCCTGAAATTCAGCATAAGTAATTTGAGGAACTACTACCCCTTTCTTTTCCCAATGAATCAAATCTTTTGATGTAGCTAATGCACCAAGTGCATTAATGCCATCATATGCAGTATAGCTTAGGTAATAGGTATCTTCTATTTTAACTATCCTTGGATCTTCTACACCATGGGACTCATAATCAAATTCAGGAACCACCACAGGATGATCGCTTCTTTCCAGCAAGGTTAAAGGGCCGGTGAGTTTGCAATATCCAATGGTGGAATAATTTCCAAAAGCAACAGCTCGGTAAAACAAATGAACTGTATCCGCTATTTTAATAACGCCTGGATTTAAGACACCCTCTTGTTCAAATTCTAATAGACTTCTAGAAAGCACTATGCCTTCCTTTTTTATTTCAATCATGACAAATACATATTAGTGAAAGGCTAGTTCCCATAATCAAAGAGATCTATTTTATGGTATAGCAAAGTTCAATGGAATCATGACCAGACAATTGCCCAATTAGGTAGAGGATTTGCATGATTTACTGTTTCAGACCTTATTTGTAACTTAGGTCATGAAAAAATATGTTGCAAGCCTTTTTCTATGCGTCGGTTGCATTAGTTTGT
>NCHJ01000004.1:34376-89836 GCA_002256765.1 Bacteroidetes bacterium 24-39-8 | reverse complement strand
GGATGCTTTTTCGCGCATTTTTTTTCAGTGCTGTTTTTTGTTTTCTGTTGGGCAATCCAAGTGCCCAAGCACAAACCCCTTCACTCAAGCATTTTGACGTTGGGACAGGCTTACCCAGCAATGAAATTTTTGATTTAAAAATTGATAGTAAGGGATTTCTGTGGGTGGGTACTTCTGAAGGCTTGGTAAGATATGATGGAAATAGTTTTTTCCTGTTGAATAATCCCAAATCTAGGGGGAATGCAGTAACAGGAATATTAGAAGATAAAGCGGGCACAATTTGGTTTCATAATTTTAATGGTCAAATTTTTCATACTAGTAGCGATTCCGCGCTAAGATTCTTGCCATGGGAACCTTTCTATAAAAATCAACTCACAGAATTTACATTTGACCAACAAGGACAATTGGTTGTCAATAATAACTTGAACCATATTTATAGATTTAACCTTGCTAAGAATACAGTTGCTAAATTATTAGAAGCCAGTTCCATTAAAGAAGCCATTGCAACCATGCACGATGGGTCTATTTTATTTAGTCAAGTAGACCAGGGTTTTGTTTCTGAATTAAGGGAACAATCCATGACCAAAGTTCCTTTTATTGGTGAGAATGGTGAATGGCTAAATGAATTTAAAATCCTAAATCAGTTTAGGTTCTATACTTCCTTTAAAAAGCAACAAACACTTGCATTTCAGAGAAGAAATCCTACTGATGCAAAGCCCTATTTGTTTTCTTATCAAAACCATGCACTTCGCGTACACCCTGTAACAAGTTGGTTGCAACAAAAAAAATTATTCCCACTTTCTGCTTTTGATGACGATGAAGGAAACCTCTTTATTGGAACTGAAAATGGATTGATTTGGTTTAAGCGCCAAATGGGCAAATATGTATGGATGAATCATTTTCTTAAATCTGAAGCCATATCTGCCATTAACAAAGGAAAAGAAGGGGGCTATTGGATTGCAACTTTAAAGAACGGGGTATATCAAATTCCAAATTTGCAATTGTATGCTTCTAATGGAATTGAAATGGGTCTTAAAACAGAAGGGGTTAGTCACTTGGCTATTGATAGAAAGCGGGGTAAAATTTTTGCTGCATCCTTGGGCGGTGAATTATTTGAATATCAACACCAATTGACCAAGCAAAAATTGTTTCAGCAGCAGTATGAAAGAAATATTCAGGTGATTGAATTTGATACGTCAACCAATGAATTATACCTCTCAAAACTTACTACTGAAAAACTAAATCCTCAAACAAGTAAATTTACTGAAATCAAGTTTGCCGCATCTGCAAAGGATTATTTATTTAGAAAAGACGGCGTAATTTTTTATTCTGGTAGCTTATTGATTGCTTCCTTTCCTCAAAACAGGAAAGATCTTTTTGAAAAAATTGTCAAAGAATTTCATTTGGACGCCAGTATCATGGAAAAAGAAACTGGAGGTGGATTTTATAATTTGAATTTAAACCAACAAAGAAATAGGGGATTGTGGTACCAAGAAAACGAACAGAGGCTATGGGTTGGTTTTGTTGATGGATTGCAATACCATCAGAATGGGAAATGGGTAAAATTAAAAGATCCCCAAACTGGAGAACCCATTAGCGCGCACCATTTTACTGCATTGCTAGATGGAACTATTTGTATTGCTACTATTGACCAAGGTTTATACTTTTTCAACAATGGACAATTTAAAAAGCATTTAACGGTAAAAGATGGTCTCTTAAATAATAAAATCAAGGGGTTGACTAGTGACCAACATCATATTTGGATGGTCATGCCCAATGGTGCACAGGGATATGAAATTGCTACTGGAAAATTGACAAAAATTGTGATTGCAAGTGACTTGCCTAAGCAAGAAATATTTGATGTGGAAATTTGGAAGGATACGGTTTATTTAGCTACTTCTAAAGGAATCCTTTACTTTCCAAAATCAATCCAAACATCAAATGCAGTAAGGCCTTATGCTTCTATCAGTGGGTTTATGGTAGATGGATTAAAGTATCCGATAACAAATAAACTGGACCTGCCATCTGCTACCAGTAATATTACCATCACCCTATTGGGAGCTGCTTTAAAAAGTGGGGGGAATTTCCAATACCAATATCGTTTGTTAGGAACAGACAGTTCTTGGGTTAGCCTAAAAGCTTCTGAGAATTTGGTACGTTTTACCTCATTACCTTCTGGTAATTATGTATTTGAATCAAGGGTACTAAATGAAGACGGGATTATAAGTAGTTCAACTGCATCTATTCAATTTAGTATAGATGAATATTGGTTTAAAAAATGGTGGTTTGTCCTAATCTTATTGTTAGGAGTAATTGGGGCAGGTATTTACTTTTTCATGTTGCGGATTAATGTTCTAGAAAAAAAGAACCAAGAAGAAAAAGAAAAAGTGCGGGTTTTGGAGCAGATGCGAAACTCACAGCTCAGTGCCCTTAAAGCGCAAATGAATCCCCATTTTATGTTTAACGCTCTGAATTCTATTCAAGAAATTATCTTGATGAACAATAAGCGGGAAGCCAATATGTACTTGGGCAAGTTTGCAGATTTAATGCGGATTACCCTTGATCAAAGTAATAAAAATGCCATTTCATTGGAAGATGAGCTAAAATCGCTCCTGCTCTATTTAGAATTAGAGGCATTGAGGTTTGAAACCCATTTTCAATACAAAATTGAAGTGGAAGACAACATTTTTGCCCCAGACATTCTAATTCCAGCAATGCTTATTCAACCCTATGTAGAAAATGCCATCAAGCATGGTCTATTGCACAAACAGGGTGAAAAGCAATTATTAGTTCATTTTAGACTGGAAAATGAAGAAACCCTTGTTTGTATCATTATGGATAATGGCATTGGAAGAAAAAGATCGGCTGAGATTAACCAATTAAGGGCCAGAAAGCATACCAGTTTTGCCACGGGAGCCACTTTGAGGCGTTTGGAACTGCTGAATTATGGAAATAACCAGCGAATTACGGTCAATTTTGAAGATTTAAAAGACGAAAGAGGGCAGGATTCGGGCACAAAAGTGCTTTTATTCATCCCAATTGTGGTCTAAATTACGATTCACAAACTTATAACGACCTTTCACAAACTTGTCCTTTTTTGTATTCCCGGTTCACACTACTTTCACGTCAGTTTCAATAACCGGGGGGGAATTGAAATCCTAAAGCCTCTGAGCAATCGGAGGCTTTATTTTTACAAAGGCAGTAGGAAACCATATTTTTAGCAAAATGTTGAAAGCAATAATAGTTGATGACGAGGCCAAGGCAAGGAGAATCCTAGAAAGTTTCTTGGTAGATTATTGCCCACAAGTACAAATTATGGCCCTTACGGAAGATATTCCTACTGCTGTTAAAGCCATCCAGAAATTCAAACCCGATATTGTTTTCCTTGATATAGAAATGCCTGGCTATAATGGCTTTCAGTTATTAGAATTCTTTGAGGAAATTGACTTTGAAATCATATTTACCACGGCCTATAGTGAGTTTGCCTTAAGGGCTTTTCAGGTAAGTGCTATTGATTATCTTCTGAAACCCATTCAAATTGATCAACTCACTGCAGCGGTTCAAAAAGTAGAGAAGATTCATGGTAATTCACTCATTCGTCAGCGCTTGCAGACACTGCAAAGCAACCTTGAAGAATATATCATCAAAAAAGTAGTGGTTCCTCTAAGCGAGGGGAGTTTATTTGTAGAATTAAAAGACATTCTTTATTTAAAAGCCGACGGTAGTTATTGTAATATTTTTTTCAAGGATGGCAATAAAGTAGTGGTTAGTAAAACGGTCAAAGACTATGAAGATCAACTGACTCCAGAAGAAGGCTTTTTTAGAATTCATAGATCGTATTTAATTAACAGCACTTATGTGACCAATTTTGCTTCGGACTATTTAGAAATTACTCTGGTCAATGAGACTACACTCACCGTATCGCGTGACCGCAGGGCAGAATTTATGCAATACATGAAAAATAGGCCATTGGCCATCTAACTTATTTTCAATTATTCACTGCGGGCAATATATTGTAACTCTTTCTATGGTGTTCACAGAGACCATGAAGTGCAATAGCGTCACGATGATCCTTGGTCCCATAACCCTTATTCTTTCTCCATTGATAAATGGGGTATTCCAAGTGTAAATTTTCCATATAGCTGTCGCGATGGGTTTTGGCCAGAATACTGGCAGCAGCAATGCTAGTATATTTACCATCGCCCTTAATAATACAATGGTGGGGAATGCCAAAATAGGGGCTAAACCTATTTCCGTCAATTAATAATAAGCCTGGTTTTTGCGATAGAGCATCAATGGCTTTGTGCATGGCCAGAAAAGAAGCTTTTAAAATATTGATTTTGTCAATTTCTTCCGCTTCCACCCTTGCTACTGCCCATGCTAATGCATTGGCTTCAATGATTGGTCGCAGTAGATTTCTATTTTTTTCGGTTACTTGTTTGCTATCGTTTAACAAAGGGTGATGAAAATTTTTGGGTAGAATTACGGCAGCAGCAAAAACAGGACCTGCGTAACAGCCCCTTCCGGCTTCATCGCAACCGGCTTCTAGCAGTTTTTTCTGAAAATGTGCAGCTAACATGCCTTAAAATTCCCAAATAGGAAGCAGACCATCAAATTCAATTAACAAAATGGAAACCACACTGTTATATTACTAGCTTTGCAATAGCTATAATCTAATTATGGAATCAACCAATAGATCCAATAAACTGGTGGCTACCTGGCTCTTACTAGGAGTGGGAATGACCATTATTCAGATAGCCCTAGGTGGCATTACACGTTTAACCGGAAGCGGTTTATCAATTACCCAATGGGAAGTAGTTACGGGTTCTTTACCGCCCTTAAATGAAAGCCAGTGGATGGCAGAGTTTGACAAATACCGTCAAACGCCTCAATTTCAATTACTCAATTTTGATTTTACACTCAAGGATTTCAAATTCATTTTTTTCTGGGAATGGTTTCATCGTTTGTGGGCCAGAACCATTGGATTGGTTTTTGCTTTTGGCTTTATTTGGTTCTTGGTCAAAAGACATTTTCAAAAAGAAATGATTCAACCCTTGGTCTATTTGTTTTTATTGGGTGCCTTGCAAGGTGCCATAGGTTGGATTATGGTTGCTAGTGGTTTAACGGGAGACGCGGTTTATGTAAAACCAACTAGGTTGGCCTTGCATTTTCTGTTTGCCATTGGACTACTCTGTTATACTTATTGGTTTGCCTTGTCACTATTGGTTCCAAAAACGGCCATTAGTTACCAAGACAAAACCAGAAAATGGAATCTGGTTTTAATACTTTTAGTGATTCTTCAACTTGGTTATGGTGCCCTCATGGCAGGGCACAAAGCAGCTAATACTGCTGCTACCTGGCCTTCCATTAATGGACAATGGATTCCAGCAAATTTGGTAACCGATGGATTCTTCCTCAATGCTATTGATAATAAAATATTTATTCATTTTGTACATCGTGGCTTGGCCTATCTTATCTTATTATTGATGATTTTATGGACCATTCAATTGTATAAAACAAGTGGTTCCAAAATCTATCAAGTGGTTAGGCCCATTCCTTCTATTTTAGTTGTTCTACAAGTGGTATTGGGTATTCTTACCGTATTAGCTAGTTCTGGAATTGTCTCAGGTCAATGGGGTTTATTTGAGTGGATGGCAGAATTACACCAATTAGTAGGGATGATGTTGCTTTTGTCCTTGGTAACTACTTGGTACTTGATTAGAGCAAAGAAAATAATTTAAATTGCTTTCATGAAAAAATACCTGGTAGGAATATGGTTTTCTTTGCCAGTGCAATTATGCTTATTGCATTTTAGAAAATACCAGGTACTCCTGTTTTTCTGGTATATACTTTTTGCTACTGTTACGGGTAATTTTATGGCCACTTTTGGCGCCTATAGTTTGTACTTGGCCCCTGAGTATTTAGACGCTGTAACACCTATTAGTACTGCCATTGTTGGGTTTGCTATAGGGGTGTTTATCATGGGTTGGAATATCACAACCTTTATTTTGCATAGCCGCAACTTAAAATTTCTTGCTACCACGGCCCAACCATTTTTAAAATACTGTATCAATAACGCCATTATTCCCTTGTTGTTTTTGTTGGTATATGCCATTAGTGCTATTGATTATGCAACAAGAAAAGAATTTCTTCCTACACTAGAAATACTCCTGTTGGTTGGAGGATTTATTGCGGGAGTTGGTTTGTCAATTACCATAGCGTTCCTCTATTTTTTTGGAGCGGATAAAACTATTTATAGTAGCATGTCTGCCGTTATTAAATCTGCCAATAATAGGTATGATCATTTGCCACCAGCAAAGAAATTACCCAAGGAACAAAAAGAACTTAGGATAGATTGGTTCTTGACGGCAAATTTTCAATTGCGCAAACCAAGAGAAGTAAGGCATTATAGTCAAGAATTTCTTGATAGCATTTTTAAGCGCCACCATATTGCGGCAGTAATAGCTATTTTGTTGGCATTTCTGTTTTTGATTTTGGTGGGAACCATTTCAGATACTAGGTTGTTTCAACTACCAGCTGCAGCAAGTATTACCATTCTATTTACAATTCTCATTGCGGTAGTGGCTGGTATTACATTGTTTTTAAGTACTTGGAGTATTCCAGTTGTTGTCTTACTCTATTTGTTGTTAAATTGGCTCTATCAAGAAGAGATTCTGGATCCCAGAAACAAAGCTTATGGATTGAATTACCAGAACAAAACAGAGCGGCCATTCTATAATAGGGAGTCCATTAAAGCCATGAGTGCAGATAGCAATATTGCCAAGGATAAGGCAATCATGTTGGGCATTCTAGAAAAATGGAAGGCCAAACAAGTACAATCAAAACCAGTACTCTATTTGATTAATACCAGCGGTGGAGGAACCAGAAGTGCCAGTTTTACAATGAATACCTTGCAGGAATTGGATAGCTTATTTGCGGGCAATTTGATGAAGGAAACTTTTTTGATCAATGGTGCATCAGGAGGTTTGTTAGGAGCGGCTTATTTTAGAGAATTGTACTTGCAAAAAACCCTAGGTAAACCCATTAATCTGCAAGACAAAAAATGGCTAGACAATATTTCCAAAGACTTATTGAATCCATTGTTTTCTTCTTTTGTTGCAAGAGACATTATGGGCCCTGTGCAAAAATTTCAAGTGAATGGTTATTCCTATGCCAAAGACAGGGGATATGCTTTTGAACAAAAACTGAACCAAAATACAGAAGGCATTTTAGATAAGTCTATTCTAGACTATCAAGCACCTGAAGCAAGTGCTAGTATTCCAACTTTATTTTTTAATTCTGTGATCAGTAGAGATGGTAGGAAAATGATTATTAGCACCAATCCTGTTCGTTATTTAATGAAAGCCTTGGTAGACAGTACGCGTATTACCCCTTCTGATCCTGACGCTGTTGACTTTCAGTCTATGTTTGTCAAGCAAGACGCTGCCAATATTCGGCTCTTGTCTGCCCTGAGAATGAATGCCACATTCCCTTATGTCTTGCCCAATGTTTGGTTGCCTAGCCAGCCTATTATAGACGTGATGGACGCAGGTCTTAGAGATAATTTTGGACAAGAAACGGCTATGCGTTTTTTGGATAGTTTTCAAGACTGGATCAAAGCCAATACTAGTGCTGTTGTGTTAATTCAAATTAGAGATAGGAGCTTGAGTGATTGGGATAAGCCCTATGAAAGCAAGAGTTTTCTAGACCTATTAACCAAGCCTTTTTTATTGTTGCAAAACAACTGGTATAAATTACAAGACTATTACCAATATGATCAGTTAGCCTATTTACAAAAAACCTTTGGTGCACAATTTCACCGTATTTGTTTTCAATATGTACCCGAGAAAAAAGAAGCAGCCGCTTCTTTAAGTTTTCACCTAACGTCTTTAGAAAAAAGAGATATTCAAAAGGCTTTAAAAAATTCCAATAACCAACTAGAGTTGCAAAAATTAGAAACCATTAGGAAAATCCCTCCTAGGGTTGAATCAACTGGAAGCAACTAGGAATAATTTTAATGTTAAACTCTGCTGCAGTTTCAACAGGTTCTCCATCAATATGAAAAGGTGCATATTTTAGGTTGCGAATACTTAAGGCACTGGTTTGAAAATATAGGATATTATTTTTTTCCATATTTTCTACTAGGTCCATTAATTTATTATTGCCCCTAATTTGTTTTAGCACTGCAAAGGGCATTTTTACTTTATTCATTTTTTGCACTACTACCACATCTAATAAGCCGTCATTTAGATTGGCTTTTGGGGCAATGGTAACATTATTGCCAAATTGATTTCCGTTGGCAATACTGATAAAATAAGCATCGGTAAAAAAACTAAAATTTTCCAGTACAATTTCAAATTGATAAGGCTGGGCTTTGAAATAGTTGATCAGACTTTGTTGGGTATATGTCATGAGTCCCCTACTTGCTTTACTTGCAAAATCATGGGCTACCTGTGCATCAAATCCAATACCACTCAACATGCAAGAAAATTGGTCATTGACCATAAAGGCATCAACTGGTTTTGCCTCTCCTTTTAAAATCAATGAAATGGCTTCTTGTGGTTTTTTGGGAATTCCCGCTGCCAAGGCTAAGCCGTTACCTGACCCTAATGGGATTATTCCAAATTGAACGGGTTGGTCACGTAAGGCATTCACTACTTGGTTTACCGTACCATCTCCCCCAATCATCACTATATCTGTAATGCCATCTCTGGCAATCCGGTCTACTATATCATCATAATTTCCATTGGCATTAGTAAACAAGAATTCAAATTCAAGATCTTTTCCTTGCAATTCTGCATGGATAAATTTGAGAATATCATCCTTCTTAGTATTGCCGGAAATAGGATTTACCAGAAAACTAATCTTTCTGCTCATGAGCGTTTTATAAGATTCAACAATCCGTCAGGCTACCATTTAATCAAGGCAGATGCCCAAGTAAATCCGCTTCCGAATGCCGCTAAACAAACCAAATCTCCTTCTTTAACCAAACCCTTTTCCCAGGCTTCACAAAGTGCAATAGGTACAGAAGCTGCAGTGGTATTGCCATATTTCATGATATTATTGAAAACCTGATCATCTCTGAGTTGCAATTTCTGTTGTACAAATTGACTGATCCTTAGATTGGCTTGGTGCGGAATCAACATATTTAAATCAGCAGGGGTATATCCATTTTTTGTAAGTGACTCAACAATTACTTCTGGAAATTTTACAATAGCTTTTTTAAAGACAGATGGGCCATCCATGAATGGGAATAATTGTGCTTTGTCAATCATATGATGACTCATGAATGTTTCACCAATTACCGCATCGTCAAAATCTGCCACTGGGTTTTCCATCCAATGATTGGCGTGTGAACCAGGATTGTATTGGGCCAATATTTCTGCACTTCCGCCATCGCTATGCAAATGGGTACTCAAAATTCCCTGACCTTCTTTACTAGTTGCTTGCAATACCACGGCACCTGCTCCATCTCCAAAAATCACTGATACATTTCTTCCTCTGGTACTAAAGTCAAGACCCATACTATGTTTTTCAGCACCCACTACCAATATGTTTTGATACATACCAGAACGGATAAATTGATCAGCTACACTTAGTGCATATAAAAAACCGCTACACTGGTTGCGTACGTCTAGTGCCCCAACTTCTTTCATCTTTAGCGCCCTTTGTAACAAGACGCCACAGCCGGGAAAATAGTAATCAGGCGATAGTGTTGCAAATACAATAAAATCAATATCCTGTGGCGTAATACCCGCTCTTTCAATAGCAATTTTGGCTGCTTCAACCCCCATGGTGGTGGTGGTTTCTTCAGTTCTATGTGCAAACCTGCGTTCTTTAATTCCAGTACGTTCCTGAATCCAGGCGTCATCGGTTTCCATAAATTGTTTCAGGTCATCATTGGTTACAACCTTCTCAGGAACATACATTCCTATACCGGCAATTTTACTAAGTGGCATGGCAATCTTTTTAATTAGAACAAAACGAAGATAAGTGAATTTAAAATCAGCAAAATGTCCTTATTTAAGCGGTTTTAGCTGCATAATCTCCTGTAGAAATTTAGCCGTTTCTCTTTCTACACCAACTACATCCTTAGAAACTATCGGCGAAGCCAAAACGTGGTTGCCTGTTAAGGGCATGGCCACAGCCCTTTTTAACTGGGGCTTAGTTCCTAATTGTTCAAACATAGCTTTTGTGGCGCTTACTTTTACTACAGGGTCCTGTTCTTGTTCATTTTTATAATAATATAGTGTTAATACGGGTTGATGAATCTTGTTAAAAGTTGTTTCATTCATCTTGGTTTCTAGTAATTCCTCCAAATTAGCTACAGCTTCTAATCGGTATTTGGTATTCCAATATTTGGCATAAGTACTATCTCCAGCTATGATATTTTCCTTTGATCCTTTTACCATTCTGGCAATTTGAACTCCCCAAGGATTGTTGAGCAACCAAGCATTGGGATCATTAATTGCAATATTGGGTGAGTATAGAATTAGGCCTCCAACTTCTGGATAAGCGGCTGCTAATTGTAAAGCCAATGTACCTCCTGTTGAAGTCCCCATCAAGATCACGGTATCACCCAATTGACGACCAATGGCATAAGCTTGTTTGGCAGTTTCCCAAAGATTGTCTGCTGTCATATTAATCAATGCATCAGTTGTATCAATTCCGTGTTCAGCAAGTCTGGCTAAATAGAGATTGCAACCAAATTGCTTGGCAATATCTTTATGAGCCGGATCGCCTTCCATATAACTGGCACTAAACCCGTGTAAGTAGACAATGGCATAAGGCGTTTTCTTCTTGGTACTATCGGCCCAAACAATATTGGCCTCATTGTCTTTCTTTACTTTGTGTTTTGCTTCTTCTTGATGGATGTATTGTTCCAAAGCAGCAGGATCAATAGGGACTATGGGCAAAGCCTGTTGATAGATGGGCTGGCTTGGAACCGGTCCTATAAAATAGATGGCTATTAATACAATGAATAAGCCCAGGATAATTTTGAGAAATTTCATGCGTTTGTTTTTGTTGTTTATTTTCTACACCACCAAGCCCAAAGTATAAAGATGGGTTGAAATACCAATAATCTTAACCAAGTTGCCCATTCGGGGATACAAGGTTGTCCGGTTAAACATCCTTTCATTTGTATATGGTAAATATGCGCTGGTATAAAGGCAATGAGCATTAATATAATTCCCAGAGCTGCCTTGTATCTTAGCGATGGTACTAACAATAATACTGCTAACAAGATCTCTGCAATACCTGATGCTTGATTAATTAATCCTGGCCATGGCAGATAGGGCGGAATCATGCCATCATAAAATTGGGGATTGATAAAATGATTGGCACCTGCAAATAAATAGAATGCAACCAATAGCCAATAGGCAATCTTTTTCAGCATAGTACTTGTTTAATTAAATCTTCATCAAATTAGCTGAATTTCTTGAACAAGCCATTGGTAAGTGATGAAATGATAAATTGAGTATATTGGTAGCTGCAAAACTGCCGTATGAGTAATTCTAAACGATTCCTTTCTCTGGATGTGTTCAGGGGTATGACCATTTGTTTGATGATTATTGTAAATACCCCTGGTGGTGATCCCACATTTGCGCCTTTGCATCATGCGGCTTGGCATGGATTTACGCCAACAGATCTGGTATTTCCTTCATTTTTATTTGCTGTAGGTAATGCCATGAGTTTTGTGATGCCAAGATGGGAGGGAATGCCCCAATCGGTCATTTTGGGAAAGATTTTTAAGCGTACGGCACTGATTTTTTTATTGGGTTATCTCATGTATTGGTTTCCCTTTGTTCAAACTGATGAAGCTGGACATTGGATATTGAAGCCTTTTTCTGATACTAGAATCCTTGGTGTATTGCAAAGAATTGGACTATGTTATGGCATTGCTGCTTTAATGCTTCATTTTTTAAAACCTAGGCTTTCTTTGATCATTAGTATTGGATTCTTGTTATTGTATTGGGGACTATGTGTCTGGTATGGAGATCCTTCAGACCCATTAAGTATGACCGGAAATGCCGGTCAGAAACTAGACCTCTGGCTATTTGGTGAATCACATTTATACCATGGAGAAGGAATAGCTTTTGATCCCGAAGGATTATTGAGTACCATGCCAGCCGTGGCCAATGTAGTAGGTGGATTCTTAGTGGGGCAATATATTCAGAAAAAGGGCAAGGATTATGAAGGATTAGCCAAATTATTATTGGTTGGAGCCCTATTGTTATTCTTGGCTTATTGTTGGAATATGAGCTTCCCCATCAACAAAAAACTTTGGACTTCTAGCTTTGTTTTAATCACCGTTGGCTTGGATTGTGTGATTTTGGCAGCCGTGATCTATCTAATTGAATTCAAAAAAAGGACTAAATACGCCTACTTTTTTGAGGTATTGGGTAAAAACCCATTATTTGTATACCTCTTGTCTGAAATCTTAGTCATTCTCTTGTATTTAATACCCGCCGGAGATAATATGAACTTATTCAGCTGGTTATATAGTAATATATTCAGCTATGTTGGTGATTATTGGGGTTCTTTGGCCTTTGCCATCTCCTTTATGCTACTATGTTGGAGCGTTGGTTGGGTCTTGGACAAACGTAAAATCTATGTAAGAGTCTAGCAAGAAGCTGTTAAGTTTTAGGTTGCCCATTGCCCCTCGGGACTAAAGCCGTACCTTTGCAGCCTTAAAAATTTACATGGAAATAAGAAACATTGCCATTATCGCCCACGTGGATCATGGCAAAACCACACTGGTAGACCGCATTTTGCAAACTACCAAGGTATTCCGCGACAATCAGGATACCGGAGAATTAATTATGGATAGCAACGATCTTGAAAGAGAACGTGGTATCACTATCTTCAGTAAGAATGCAGCCGTTACTTATAACGGAGTTAAGATAAATGTGATTGATACTCCCGGCCACAGTGACTTTGGCGGTGAGGTTGAACGCGTTTTGAAAATGGCCGATGGTGTAATCCTCTTGGTAGATGCCTTTGAAGGACCCATGCCACAAACTCGCTTTGTATTACAGAAAGCCTTGCACCTGAACCTTCACCCAATTGTGGTGATTAACAAAGTAGATAAAGAAAACTGCCGTCCTGATGAAGTGCACGATGCCGTTTTTGAATTATTCTTCAACTTGGATGCTACTGAAGAGCAATTGAACTTCCCTACTTTCTATGGTAGTGGTAAGAACGGTTGGTTTAATGATAGCCTTACCAAAACAGAAGATATCTTGGCTTTGATGGATGGCATTATCAAACACGTGCCAGCTCCTAAAGTAAATGAAGGTACCCTGCAAATGCAGATTACTTCTTTGGATTACTCTTCTTTCCTTGGTCGTATTGCCATTGGTAAAGTAACTAGAGGTTCCATCAAAGAAGGTCAGACTATTGCATTAGTTGCAGCTGACGGAACTTTCAAGAGAAATAAAGTAAAAGAATTGTACGTATTTGAAGGAATGGGTAAACGCAAAGTATCAGAAGTTCTTTCTGGTGACCTTTGTGCCGTTGTTGGATTAGAAGACTTTAATATTGGTGATACTATTACTGATTTTGACAATCCTGAAGGATTACCAGTGATTAGTGTAGATGAACCTACCATGAGCATGACTTTCAGCATTAACAACTCACCTTTCTTTGGTAAGGATGGTAAGTTTGTTACATCACGTCACTTGCGTGATCGCTTGATGAAAGAAACTGAAAAGAACTTAGCATTGCGTGTAGAAGATACAGACAGTGCAGATAGCTTCTTGGTTTTTGGCCGTGGTATTTTGCACTTGGGAATCTTGGTAGAAACCATGCGCAGAGAGGGTTATGAACTGACTGTGGGAAATCCACAAGTATTGGTTAAAACCATTGATGGCAAAAAGCACGAACCTTATGAGAACTTGGTAGTAGACGTCCCAGCTGAATTTAGCGGAAAGGTTATTGACCTTGTTACTCAGCGTAAAGGTGAAATGCAGATCATGGAAAGCAAGGGCCAAATGCAACACTTGGAGTTTGAAATTCCTTCAAGAGGTTTGATTGGTCTACGTTCTCAAATGTTAACAAATACTGCTGGTGAAGCTGTTATGGCCCACCGCTTTATTGAATACAAACCATGGAAAGGACCTATTCCTGGAAGAAATAACGGTGTGTTGATTTCTAAATTCCAAGGAACTACAACTGCTTATTCTATTGATAAATTACAGGATCGTGGTGCCTTCTTTATTGAACCAGGTGAAGAAGTATATGTTGGTCAAGTAATTGCTGAACATATTAAACCAGGTGATCTAAATGTAAACGCGGTAGAGATGAAGAAGCTGACCAACCACCGTGCAAGCGGTAGTGATGACAGTGTTCGCATTACGCCTAAATTACAATTCACACTAGAAGAGTGCATGGAATACATTCAACAAGATGAGTGTATAGAAGTGACTCCAAAAATAATCCGCATGCGCAAAGTAATCCTGAATGAAGAAGACAGGAAGAAAAGCTCTAAGAGCATGCAGAGTGAAGCAGTTGGATAGTTTAGCTATTCAATATCATCGCTCAAGAAAGGCCCCGAATTTTTCGGGGCTTTTTTATGCATTAAAAATTTCTTAATATTACATTCCCATCAACTTAATACCCACAATGAAAAATCAAATCCTTTCTGTAGCTGCAGCTATTTGTATGCTATTTAGTATTTCTTGCAAAAAGTCTGAAGATCAAGCCACAGCCAACCTGCGTTTTATTAATATGTCTCCAAACTCTAGCGCCATGGATTTGTATTTAAATAGTGCGTTGGTTGTTGGTAATGTATCTTATCCAGGTCCATCAAGTTATCAATCCATAAATGCAGCTGCAACTTCTTTGTCTGTTAATCAGGCAACTACTGCCAACATTTTATTAGCTGGCAATATTGCATTAGCTGCAAATAATCATTACTCTGCTATTGTATATGATTCAGTAGCCATTTTAAAAGGCGATATTTTTCAGGATGATCGTACTGATCCTCCTGCCGGAAAAGCATTTGTACGATTTTTCAACTATGTAAGTGGTACACCATCTCTTGACTTAATCAAGGCGGGTAATACTTCTAATAAATTATTTACTAGTAGAACCTATTTAGATCATAAGACAACTGGTTCTTATGTTTCTTACACTGCTATTGATCCAGGACCTTTTAGTGTTTCTGCAGTAGTAGCTGGGACCAATGTGTTGATTACCCAATTGCCCAGTTTTGAGGCAACTGCAGGTAAGTCTTATACCTTGGTACTTAGAGGATTTAATAAGGGCACTGGTAACCAAGCAGTATTTCTTAGTCCAATACAGGATAAATAAATTTATGGCCATGGCCAATATGCTATGAGCCAATTTATTCAATACAATAAACAGAAAACCCCGTACCATTACTGATACGGGGTTTTTCTCTTATACTACTTACTAATTATCCTTTTTTAACGCTTACTTCAGCAACTACGTGGGTAATTACTTTCACGTCAAAGATTTCTTTGAACAATCCTTTATCAGATTGGATTAAGAAAGTCAATTTGTTTACGTCTGGGTTACCCGGGAACATGAATTTTTTGTCAAAATTCTTTGTGTTGTAACGCTCTTGGAACAAAGTTTCTCCGTTTTCATCAAGAACAAATACTTTAAAGTTTGCACCTGATTCGTTGTTGTATTTAACATTAAAGAAGAGGTTTTCAGAAGCGGATCCTACAAATTTTACATCTGCTTTTTTGCCTGTAGGATCAATATCCCAAGACTTGTTATTTACTGTTGTTGCGTTGGCAGAAAGAATAAACAAAGCGGCAACAATGTTACCCAAGAAAATTCTTTTGGCGATGGTGTTCAATGTTTGGTTTTTCATGATGTTGTAATTTTTCAATTAATAAATTTGTGACGATAAAAAATCTTGATGGCACAAGCAGTCGTCAAATACAACAAGCAATTTTCTTAGATGGTAAAGCGTAGCTTCGAAGCGTGCAAATCAGCGAGATTGACCGGTATTTTAAGATGTACATCCTCGGTCGCTGTTACAACAGTTAATACACAGATGAAAGAAAGGTAACCCCAAAAAAATAAAAAAACCCTGTTACATAAAAGTTAACAGGGTTTAATCTATTGTAAATCAATAAGTTAATTAGTCAATTATTTTTGTGGTTTATTCAATGTATCCCAAAGCAGGTCTTTTAATTCAGTCAATCCTTTATTGGTAATAGAAGAAATAAAGACAATAGGAATACCCTTGGGCAATTCCTTAATAATTTCTTTTTTGAGCTCTTCATCCAACATATCAGACTTACTAACGGCTATAACAAAGTCTTTTTGTAATAGCTCTGGGTTGTATTCTAATAGTTCGTTTCTTAAAATTTCAAATTCTTTTTTATGGTCATCACTATCTGCAGGAATTAAAAATAATAATGCAGAGTTGCGTTCAATATGACGCAAAAAGCGGTGACCTAATCCCTTGCCTTCAGCTGCTCCTTCAATAATACCCGGTAAGTCTGCAATACAAAAAGATTTATTGTCTCTATATTCAACCATACCCAATTGCGGTACCAATGTGGTAAATGCGTAATTGGCAATCTTTGGTTTTGCTGCAGTAAGCACAGACAATAATGTAGATTTTCCTGCATTGGGGAATCCCACCAAACCCACGTCTGCCAATACTTTCAGCTCTAAGTTTTTCCAACCTTCAACACCAGGTTCGCCGGGTTGTGAGTGATCTGGAACTTGATTGGTTGGGGTTGCAAAATTGCTATTACCCAATCCACCTCTTCCACCTTTTAACCAAATAATTTCTTGTCCGTCTTCAAGAATCTCTGCTTCTATCTCACCTGTTTCTTCATCTCTTGCAACGGTACCCAATGGAACTTCAATGATAATATCTTCTCCGTCTTTTCCAGTGCAATTATTCTTACTTCCTCTTTCACCATTTTCTGCCAATACGTTTTTAAAATAACGCAGGTGTAAAAGGGTCCAAAGATTGCTATTGCCTTTGAGAATAATATGGGCACCACGTCCACCATCGCCGCCATCGGGCCCGCCCATAGCAGTTAGTTTATTGCGCATCAAGTGTGACGCGCCTGGTCCGCCATGACCTGAACGGGCAAAAATGCGGATATAGTCTATAAAGTTGTTTTTCTCTGACACTATTTGAAAATTGTGGTTATTAGCCGGTTGACGGTAAAGTTACGTCAATCTTTTTTGGAAGCAGCTTGCAAGTCATTCCAAGTCTTGTAAAGTGATTCTTGGGTTGGCCTATTGGCTGGTATTTCTCTTAAAGATTCACAAGGTTGCCATTCTTTACGCATTTCTTCAGGAAGGGCTTGGTATAATTGGGTTCCCATTTTCTTCCAATCTAACATCTGGTCTGTTACGTCTTTAATTTTTTTTGCAGGATTACCCACTATTAAGCTGCGCTCTGCAAACTGTTCATCCGCTTTTACAAAGCTTAATGCACCTACAATAGATCCTTCTCCTAAGACCACATTATCCATGATTACCGCATTCATTCCAATAAGACAATCCTTTCCTATATGAGCACCATGAATAATAGCACCGTGACCAATATGCGCATTTTCTTCTAAAACAACAGTAGTACCTGGAAACATATGGATGCTGCAATTCTCTTGAACATTGCATCCGTCTTTAATGATAATGCCACCCCAGTCTCCACGAATGGCTGCGCCTGGTCCAATATATACATTGCGTCCAATGATTACATTTCCGGTAACGGATGCTTGGGGATGCACAAATGCAGATTCATGAATCACAGGTATAAAACCCTTGAAGGAATAAATCATTAGAGAATATTTTTTCCAGTTCTAAAACAAGTGCCTTTGAAAATAGCCACAACTACTTGGTTTTGGTTGCAAATACTGATTTGGTATAAACCTGTAGACCTGCCATTGTGTATTTCTGTAGCTACGGCTTCCAATCTATCTCCTACATGAACTGGTTTTAGGAAATTGATACTAGTATCTAAAGCCACTGAAAGGTTGTTTCTATTATTACAAGCAAAGGCAAAGGCGGAATCTGCTAATGAAAAAGCAATGCCACCATGAACAATGCCCAATCCATTGATCATTTCTGAACGAACGGTCATGGCTATCTTACTATATCCTTCTTTGATTTCTAATATTTCAATTCCCAACCACTGACTAAACAGATCTTTCTCAAAAACTTTTTCTGCCACAGATTGGGCTGACACTTGATTGTCCATATTATTCTCCTTTAAATGCAGGCATTCTTTTTTCTAAAAAAGCTGCAACACCTTCTTTAAAGTCTGCGGTGGCAGCTGCTTTTTGTTGATAGTCATCTTCTAGTTGCAACTGTTCTTCCATATTGTTGCTATAAGATTGATTTAATGCGTGTTTAATATAGGCCAGGGCCTTGGTGGGCATTGCAGCTAGTTGATTTGCCAAACTAATGGTTTCTCCTTCAAAATTTTCATTGTCAAATACTTTATAAATCATGCCCATTTGAAAAGCTTCTTGTGCGCTAATCTTATCGCCTAGCATCATCAGAGCAGAAGCCCTTTGTAAACCAACCAATCTTGGTAGGGTATAAGTACCACCACTATCGGGAATCAAACCAATTTTAGAGAACGCTTGAATAAAGGAAGCAGATGAACAGGCCACCACAATATCACAAGCCAAAGCAATATTGGCCCCAGCACCGGCAGCTACTCCATTTACAGCGGCAATCACTGGTTTGGGAATATTCCTGATTTTTTTAATAATGGGATTAAAATGTTCACTCAAGATTTTGTCCATGCCTGGTCCTTGTGGATCAATTACTTCTGCTAAATCTTGCCCAGAACAAAAACCTTTGCCTACTCCTGAGATTAAAATGCAGCGTACTTCTTTTAAAGACGCAGACTCGTCTAAATAGTGCTGAAATAGCAATGCCATTTCACGATTGAATGAATTGAGTTTGTCTGGTCTGTTGAATTGGATTTTTGCAATCCCGTTTTCAATATGGAAAATGATAGAAGACATAATGCTTAATTGAGGTGAACAATTGGTCTGATTAAATATACAAATCCTTTGCAGGATTTTAGTGGCATTTGAAATAATCAAAGGGTTCTAAACAATCCTTGCACTGAAACAAAGCCTTGCAAGCCGTGCTAGAAAATTCAGAAATCAATTTTGTTTGTGTTGATCCACAGTTTGGACATTCCATTTGCAGGTCTTCTAAATATTCTTTGTTAAAAGCTTTGGCAACAGGTGCAGCAATGCCATAGGCTTTCAATTTTATTTTCCCGGCTTCACTCATCCAATCGGTGGTCCAAGCAGGAGAGAGGGTCTGATTAATTTGCACCTTCAAAAATCCAGCATCAGCCAAAGCTATTCGTATATGAGCGGCCATCATATCCATTGCAGGACAACCCGTATAGGTTGGTGTAATACTAATGGTTAGGGAAGTAGGTTCATCCATTAGTTCAATGCCCCTTACAATGCCTAGATCAACAATAGACAAGACCGGAATTTCTGGATCAGATACTGTTTCTAGTATGTCCCAAACCCTTTTTTCTTTGTCTATGTCTAAGGATGATTCCATAAAAATTGCTTTACCATTCCAAACCTGGATAGGCTCTTTGTAGAAATTGCATCTCGGCCAATAAGTATCCAAAATGTTCTGTATGAATTCCTTTTTTGCCGCCTGATTGCATCCAATCATTTGTAGGATGAATCAAATTTGCTTCTGCTAAAACGGCTGCAATTTTTGCTTCCCAAGCAGCTTTAATAAAACTACTTTGTTTTGCAATAAATGGTAGTTCATAATCACAGGGTTCTAACATTTCTCCAGTATATGCCCAAAGCAATTCTAATGCTTGTACCATTCTTGCATGGCTTTCTGCAGTGCCATCTCCTAAACGGACTACCCAGTCTGCACTCCACCTAACATGATAAGTGATTTCTTTGATGCTTTTGTCTGCAATGGCTTTTAATTGACCATCGTTGCTATATTGCAATTCTTGGTAAAGAAAAAATTGATAACTGCTGATTAAAAAATTGCGCATCACGGTCTGTCCCCAATCACCATTGGGTAACTCCGCTAGCAAACAATTTTTAAATTCTCCTGTATCTCTTAAATAGGCCAATTGGTCTTCTGTTGTTGTTATGCCTGTTTTCTCTGTAAGGAGCAAAGCCGCATATTGGTATAAATTTCTTGCTTGTCCTAATTGGTCCAATGCAATATTGGTTAAGGCAATATCCTGTTCCAAAATGGGTCCATGACCACACCATTGGCTGTTGCGATGTGATAAAATCAATGCATTGTCAGCCAACTGTAATAAATATTTCAGTTGGGTATCAGAATGAATGCATGTTTGTACTGTATGCTGTAACATGTGTTGATTTTGTAGTGGGATTACATGTGTTTGAGCGAATCTGGCAAATCATAAAAACTGGGATGCCTATATATTTTATCATTGGCGGGTTCAAAAAATTCTGCTGCTGCATCAGGATCACTGGCGTGGATATGCTTGCTTTCTACCACCCAAATGCTAACACCTTCATTACGCCTAGTATACACGTCTCTGGCATTTTCCAAAGCCATGGTAGCGTCTGCTGCGTGCAAACTACCTGCATGCTTATGATCCAAGCCCTGTTTGCTTCTCATGAATACTTCCCACAAAGGCCACTGTTTTTGTTGGTCTTGATTGGCATCCTGTTCTAATCCACCTGCATGACCATCGCCATAATCACCGTAATGGTTTTTCTGAAGATATAATCTCATGTTTATTCTGTTTCTTTTGCTGAATATGTTTGCGCTGCTGCTTTTCTTTTGGCTTGTTTAGTAGCATGTGCTATGGCTGCATCTCTTACCCAGGCACCATCGGCCCAGGCCTTTTTGCGTGCTTCTAAACGTTCTTTATTACAAGGGCCATTTCCTTGAATTACTTGCTTAAATTCTTCCCAATTAATGGCGCCATAATCATAGTGTTTTGTCTGTTCATTCCAAGTTAATTCCGGATCTGGCAATACCATGTTCAGCAGTTTAATCTGCTCAGCAATCATGTCTACAAATTTCTGACGCAGTTCATCATTGGTAAAGCGTTTGATCTTCCATTGCATACTCAATTTGGAATTGGGACTCTCATCATCCTTGGGTCCAAACATCATAAGACTTGGCCACCACCATCTGTTAATGGCATCCTGACACATTTGACGCTGAACTTCAGAACCCTTGCTTAGTTGTAGCAAACATTCAAAACCCTGACGTTGGTGAAAACTTTCTTCTTTACATACACGCACCATGGCTCTTGCATAAGGACCAAAGCTGGTGCGGCATAAAGGCACTTGGTTCATAATGGCAGCACCATCTACTAACCAACCAATGGCTCCCATATCGGCCCAGCTAAGTGTTGGGTAATTAAAAATGGAAGAATATTTGGCCTTGCCACTATGCAGTTGTTCATACATTTCATCTCTGGAAATACCTAGGGTTTCTGCAGCGGAATACAGGTATAAACCATGCCCTGCTTCATCCTGCACTTTGGCCAATAAAATGGCTTTACGCTTCAAACTTGGGGCGCGGGTAATCCAGTTTCCTTCTGGCAACATGCCAATGATTTCACTATGGGCGTGCTGACTAATTTGTCTAATCAGCGTCTGCCTATATTTTTCAGGCATCCAATCCTTTGGTTCAATCTTTTGTTCTAGATCAATCCTTTGCTGGAACTGGTCTTGAAGTTGGTTTGCTGTTTGATCCATAGTGAACAAATCTAACTAAAATATGAGAATGCTAACAAATGTTAGCGTTAAAATATTTCTTCTAAAATCTTAGTAAACCGTTAAGACATTGGGCTTTGTTTTATCTTTCCAGCATGATGAAGAAATTACTTAGACATTGCTTAGTAGTTGTTTTTCTAAGCACTTGTATGTTAGCATTTTCACAGAATGCTCCTTTTTACAAAGAGATTCAAGCCTTTAAGCACAAAGACAGTACTAGCTTTCCTGCAAAAGGGCAGATTTTGTTAGTGGGTAGTTCTTCTTTTACCAAGTGGACCGATGCGCAGGCTTATTTTCCCAAGCATCCCTTGATTAACAGAGGCTTTGGTGGATCCTCTTTGCCCGATATGATTAGGTATGTGAATGATGTAGTTACACCCTATGCACCCAAACAGATTATCATCTATTGTGGCGAAAATGATATTGCTGCTTCTGATACGGTTAAAGCAGCATTGGTTTTGGAGCGATTTAAAACCTTGTTTGAATTAATTAGGGAGTCCTTGCCTAAGACGCCTATTTGGTTTGTCTCTATTAAGCCATCGCCTAGCAGATGGAAATTTGAACCCGTAATTTTGGAAGCTAATGCCGTTATTAAAGCTTTCTTGAAAAAACAAAAACGTACAGGCTATATAGATATTCACCAAGACATGCTATTAGCCGATGGTTCCGTAGATGGCTCTTTATTTGTGTCTGATAAATTGCATATGAATCCAAAGGGCTATGCTATTTGGCAAAAGAAAATGGCCCCAGTTTTGAAATAGGATTATTTGCTATCAAAATCTACTACCAATTTGGCAGACCTAGGGTGCGATTGACAAGTGAGAATAAACCCTCTGTCAATTTCATCGGGTTCTAAACCATAGACCACATCCATCTCTACTTCACCTTCTAATAGTCTGGCTTTGCAGGTACAGCAAACACCTGATTTACAAGAGAAGGGTAGGTCTGCCCCCTGTGCCATAGCGGCTTCTAAAATACTTGGCCCGTTTGAAGCAAGTGGAAAATCAAAAGCAATACCGTCTAGGATTACTTGTACTTCACTGGTTGGTCCAGTACTGATTTTTGGTTGAATTGATTCCTGGTTAGCATTCGTTTTTTTGCTAGTTGTAAATAATTCAAAATGTATTTTTTTTGAATCAACATGTAGCTGTTCTAGCGCTTGTTTAATAGAGATGACCATTGCTTCTGGACCACATAAAAAAAATGCGTCTGTGTTACTCAGGTTTAAAACTGTTTTGGTTAACTGTTCAAATTTTGTTTGATCAATTCTTCCAAAATTTAAATCAGAATCAGTTTTCTCTCTAGACAAAATATGAATCACTCTAAAGCGATGAATGAATTTGTCTTTGAGTGCTTCTAGGGCTTCTTTAAAGATGATGGATTTTCGGTTTCTATTTCCATAGATCAATGTGAAGGAACTATTTGGCTCTTGAAGCAAAACCGTTTTAATCATGGAAAGAATGGGTGTAATACCACTACCTGCTGCAATAGCTACATAATTATTTGAACCAAGATCATTGGGTACTAATTGAAATTTTCCCATGGGTGCAGCTAGTTCAACAAGGTCACCCACTTGCAATTTGGTGTTGATATAATTGCTGAAAACCCCATTGGGTAAGCGTTTCACAGCAATCCTACACTCAGCATCTAATGGGCTGCTACAAATGGAATAGGATCGTGTATGCAGTTGGTCATCAATCTTAATTCTAATATTGATGTATTGACCAGCAATAAATTGAAACGCTTGAACTAAGTCTTCGGGTATGTCAAAAGATACAGATACCGCATCAGCAGTTTCTCTTCTAATGTCTTTGACCTTTAGGGAATGGAATCTCATGTAAGTAAATAGGTTTTATCGGTTCACCAAACCTCCTACCAAAATAGAAATCATGTTTTCTTCCAATTCCTCCGCGCTAATTTTTTGAACAGATCTATGCCAGCTTTCAATGCCACTTATGGCGTGCAACATAATTAACACGGCAGTTGGTGCATCTATGGATTTGATCTCTTTGTTCTTGATACCTATTTCTATAATGGCTGCAAAGCGCTTGCGATAAATTCTTCTTTGATTTTGAAAATTGGATAGATAGGGATCACTCAAATGCTTCCATTCTCTATCACTTACATACACTTCTTCATAATGATGAATCATCTCATTGATATGGAAGCGTAAAAGCTTTTCAATTTTTTCAACAGAACTGGTTTTTTCCAATTCCACTTCATCTATTTTGTGCAGGAAGCGATTGGCTACACTAAAACAAAGCTCGTGTAGCAATTCTGTCTTAGACTTAATATGGTTGTATAAGCTTGCGGCTTCTACACCTACAGCTTCAGCAAGATCACGCATACTAGCTGCCTTGAAACCCTTTTCCCGGAACAAGGTGGCAGCTTTGGTAACAATCACTTCCTTTCTAGTAAGGTTGTTATCTGTTTTTATTCTGGCCATGCTGCAAAGATAACATACTAACGTATGTTAGCGATAAAACGGGATAAAAAATCTCAACATGTTAGTTTGGAATGGATATTTCAGAGGGTTTTCTACTTAAAATGCCCATATAATTGGTTAATTGGTTCCATTTATCCCTGTTTTGCCTCAAATGCCCTAGTTTCGCACACCGAAAACAAACCTCAAATCATGTCTTTAGTAGTAGTTGGATCCATGGCTTTTGATGCCATTGAAACTCCCTTTGGGAAAAGTGATAAAATAATTGGTGGTGCAGGCACTTATATTGCTTGGTGCGCTTCCAATTTTACCCCCATTAAACAGATTTCTGTGGTTGGTGGTGATTTTCCTGAATCTGAACTAGCTGCACTAACTGCCAGAGGCGTTGATTTAGAAGGTGTTCAAATTAAAAAAGACGAGAAAACTTTCTTCTGGAGTGGTAAGTATCATATGGATATGAATACCCGTGATACCCTTGACACCCAATTGAATGTGTTGGAAAATTTTCAACCCGTAGTTCCTGATTCTTTTCAAGACTGCGAATTCCTAATGTTGGGTAACCTGGTTCCTGCTGTTCAAAGAAGTGTGATTGAGCAGTTGAAAAATAGACCCAAGTTGATCATCATGGATACCATGAATTTCTGGATGGAAATTGCCATGGAAGAATTGAAAAAGACCATTGCCATGGTAGATTTATTAATGGTAAATGATAGTGAAGCAAGACAATTGAGTGGAGAATATTCTTTGGTAAAAGCAGCCAAGACCATTATGCAAATGGGACCAAAATACCTGATCATTAAAAAAGGGGAGCACGGTGCTTTGTTGTTCCATGGTGAAAAAGTATTTTTTGCACCGGCACTTCCTTTAGAAGAAGTATTTGATCCAACAGGTGCTGGCGATACTTTTGCAGGTGGATTTATTGGTCATTTGGCCAAGACCAAAGACATTTCTTTTGAGAACATGAAAACAGCCATCATTGTGGGTTCTGCTATGGCATCTTTCTGTGTAGAGAAATTTGGAACACAGCGTTTGCGTGAAATTAGCAAGGAAGATATTGATGCAAGACTGGCTGAATTTGTACAGTTAGTAAACTTTGATATTGACTTGGTTTAACTGAGTTGTCAAAATATTTTTGGCATTACTAGTCAATCATAATAATTTTACCACATCATGATGACATTGAAACATACAAAACGTTCAAAGAAACCTCTCTAAGGGAAGGTAACTCTGCGTTGTGTATGATAGATATAACTAGAGGCCTTCCCAAATGGGAGGGCCTTTTTATTTGAACCATTTATTAATTTCTTTAAAAACCCCAATAGGGGTGGAGGGTAAAAAATGAAAGTAGCCGTAGTAGGCGCCACCGGCTTAGTTGGCACTAAAATGTTGCAGGTTTTGGCAGAACGTAATTTTCCGGTAACTGAAATTGTTCCGGTAGCATCTGAAAGGTCCGTTGGTAAGGAAGTTGTTTTTAAGGGCAAGTCTTACAAAGTGGTAAGCATGGATGACGGGATTGCAGCCAAGCCAGCAGTAGCTATTTTCTCTGCAGGTGGTGGTACTTCTTTAGAGTGGGCACCCAAATTTGCTGCTGCAGGAATTCGTGTAATTGACAACTCTTCTGCATGGCGCATGGACCCTACCAAGAAATTAGTAGTTCCAGAAGTAAATGCAGATGTGTTAACTGCTGAAGACTTTATTATTGCCAACCCCAATTGCTCTACTATTCAAATGGTGGTTGCTTTGCAGCCCCTGCACTTGAAATACAAAATCAAACGCGTAGTGGTAAGCACTTATCAAAGTGTTACTGGAACTGGTAAAAAAGCTGTTGACCAATTGTTCAATGAGCGCAAAGGCATTGAAGGTGAAATGGCGTATAAATATCCTATTGATTTGAATGTAATTCCTCAAATTGATGTGTTCCTAGAAAATGGTTATACCAAGGAAGAAATGAAAATGGTAAAGGAAACCAATAAGATCATGCAAGATGATACTATTAAGGTTACAGCAACCACAGTTCGTATTCCTGTAGTAGGTGGTCATAGTGAAAGTGTGAACGTAGAATTTGAAAATGAATTTGACTTGGCCGATGTTAAAGCGCTTTTGTCAACGGCACCAGGTGTGATTGTTCAGAATGACGATGCTACCCAGTTTTATCCAATGCCTTTATGGGCTCACGAGAAAGACGAAGTATTTGTGGGTCGCTTGCGCAGAGATGAAACCCAAGACAAGACATTGAACATGTGGATTGTAAGTGATAATCTACGCAAAGGCGCTGCTACCAATGCAGTACAAATTGCTGAATACCTTTTGAGTAAAGGTTTGTTATAAGCATGTTTGTGTGATTTTGCAAGCCCCATGTACTTCATGGGGCTTTCTTTTTGATGGGGCTTTCTTAGTACCTTTAGAAAAAGCCATTTATGGAAGCTTCCAATGATCTAATGATTAATCAAGGAGCGGATGCTTTTTTTGATCTTGCTGCTGCCAAAAAATGTTTCCGTCCTAGATTGGCAAATTCTCACAAGGGTACTTATGGTCATGCTTTATTGATTGCAGGCAATCATGGGAAAATGGGTGCCGCAGTTATTGCAGCAAAAGCCTGTTTGCGTGCTGGAGCAGGTTTACTAACGGTTGGCATTCCAGAAAATACCGCTGCTATTTTTCATACGGTTTTGCCCGAGGCGATGGTTCTTGACAGAGAACAGGAATCTATTAACTATCCTCAATACCAAAGCATTGGCATTGGTCCAGGGTTGGGCATGGATAGTTTTTCTATTAATCAAGTTGCTGCAGTTGTAGCATCTGTTACAAAAGCCATAGTCTTTGATGCAGACGCGCTAAACATTTTATCGGCCCATAAAGATCTCCTGCAACTTGTTCCAAAAAATGCCATACTCACTCCACATCCAAAAGAGTTTGACCGCTTGTTTGGCTTATTTGAAAACGATGCTCAAAGACGAGAAAAGGCCCTGATGCTTTCAAAAGAATTTGGATGGGTAATAGTATTAAAAGGACATCAAAGTTTTGTAGCCGCTGATGGGATTGGAACACTAAATACAACTGGCAATACAGGCCTAGCAAAAGGAGGTTCTGGAGATTGTTTAACAGGCATCATCACCGCTTTATTAGCACAAGGTTATGAAGCAGCTATTGCTACTAGACTAGCCGTTTTCTTGCATGGATTGGCTGCTGATCTTGCTTTGGAAAATCAATCTATGGAAAGCCTTTTAGTAACTGATGTAATTGAATCACTGGGCAAGGCATTTAAAATGCTACAGCCTTAATATTTACAACACTAATCTTCTAAAGCCCTATTCAAGAAAACAATCATTGGTTGCAACGCTTCAAATGCTTTGGCAATAGTTTTCACCAATTGTTTTTCTGTAAGTTCTTTGTCTGCAATAGGTGCAATAGCAATCCAACTTTTCAGTTTAATATATTCAATGGCTGGATTGTCTTTTTCATAACCCTTGGGTTCACGAACCAAACTCATGCCCTCGGATTTGTCTAAATCACCATATTGTTGTTTGAAGTTTTTATGGCTTAATAGCTTTTTGAACTCTGGCCAATTGTAATCAATTTCTTGTCGAATCTTCTTCATCTTGTCAGGTTCGGCCATATATAATCCACCACCTACAAAACTCTTGCCCCCTGGTTCAAAATGAAAATAATATCCAGCTGTTAAAGCTTTTTTGCCACCACTATTAATGCTAGCACCCATATTTGTTTTATAGGGTGCTTTATTTTTGCTAAAACGCACGTCTCTATTGATTCTAAATACACATTCCTTAGCAGTTAAATGAGCAATAGAGGCATCTTTTTTAGAAGTCTCTATTATCACCGCATTCACCAATTCTACAAAATCAGCCTTAGTTGCTTCATAGACTTTTCGGTTTTGATCAAACCATTCTTTGCTATTATTTTTTTCTAACTGCTTTAAGAATTGTAAGGAGCTATTGGCTAACATGGTTATTGATTTTGTTCTATCAAATTAAGAAATTCTTCTTCTGATAATATGTGAATGCTGTTGATCTTTTTGGCTTTCTCTAACTTAGATCCAGCATCTTCTCCCACCACAAGGTAATTGAGTTTACTGCTTACACCCGACACTATTTTGCCTCCATTGTCCTCCACCATTTGTTCGGCTTCTGATCTTTTTAAACGTGTTAAGGTTCCAGTAAATAAAAAAGTCTGACCTCCCAAACTGTCTTTGCCCGTACTTTCTTTTTTGGTATTTTTTAGTTGAAGACCCAGCTCCTCTAACTCATGCAACATTTGCCTATTTTGTTCATTCTGAAAAAACTGGTGAATGCTTTTGGCCACTTTTACACCAACGTCTTCTAGTGCTAAAAGTGAAGCTTCATCCATGCTTTGAAAATCATAGACTTGTTCAACTGTATTGGCCAGGGTTTTGGCAGTTGTTTCACCAACAAAACGAATGCCTAGTCCATAAATCAAACGATGCAAGGGCTGTTGTTTAGAAGCTTCAATGGCTGCCTGTAAATTGTCCATACTTTTCTTTCCAAATCCTTCCAGTTTGGAAACGGCTTCAAAAGATAATTTATAAATCCCTGGTATGTCTTTGAGTAATCCTAACTCATAAAATTTTCGAACATTGGCTTCACCAAAACTTTTAATGTCCATGGCATCCTTACTCACAAAATGAATCATGCGTTCAACTACCTGCGCCTCACATTCTATATTAATACATCGCCATACGGCTTCTGTATCTTCTTTGAATAATTCACTTTTACAAACAGGACATGTTTTTGGAAATTGGATGCTAAGTTCTGCTCCTGTTCTTAATTCGGTTAATGATTTGACTATCTGCGGAATTACATCGCCCGCGCGTTCAATGAGCACTTGGTCTCCCAGTTTTAAATCTTTCTCGCGAATATATTCTTCATTGTGCATGGAGATACTTGAAACAGTAACACCTGCTAAATAGACCGGGTCTAATTTAGCTACCGGGGTAACTGCTCCTGTTCTGCCCACCTGAAATTCTACACCCCTTAAGAAAGTAGTAGCTTGTCTAGCCTTAAATTTAAATGCAATGGCCCAACGCGGATGGTGTGATGTCATGCCCAATTGTTCCTGTTGGGCCAGACTATTCACTTTTACCACCATGCCATCTATTTCATAGTCCAAATTATCGCGGATAGCTTCAAATTCTAAACAATAATCTATGACTCCTTGTATACCTTCAGAAATTCTTTTCTCTTTTTGTGGGCTTTTAAAACCCAGGTCCCATAAGAGTTTTAGGGATCCTGCGTGGGTAGAAAATTCCTCTACAGGTTGACCATTTACAGACTGATAAAAACTTACATGATACAAAAATGCGTCAAGATTTCTATTGCCCACTTCTCTTGGGTCTTTCATGCGCAAACTACCACTGGCAGCATTGCGTGGATTGGCTAATGGTGCCAAACCCTGTGCCGTTAATTGTTCATTATAGCGGTGAAAAGACTGTTTGCTCATGATCACTTCACCCCTAATCTCTATCAGTTGTATTCCGTAATCTGAAAATTTTGCTTTGAGTGGAATAGACCTGATTTGTTTAATATTATTGGTAATGTCTTCACCCGCAACCCCATCGCCCCGCGTAATTGCCCTAACCAATAAATCGTTTTCATAGATCAAAGAAATACTAGCACCGTCAAATTTGGGTTCTATGCAATAAGTAATCAGGCTAGTGACACTTAGCTCTCTTGCCTTTCTGTCAAAGTCATTTAGGTCATCAGCATTATAACTATTATCCAAACTGAGCATGGGTACCAAATGCGCCACCGTTTGAAAACCTTGGTTTAGACTACTTCCCACGCGCTGAGTAGGAGAGTCCTTGGTTACCCAATCTGGGTAAGTTTTTTCAATGGCTTCTAATTGCTTGTATAACTGGTCATATTCTGTATCAGAAATCAGGGGATCATTCAATACATAGTATCGGTATTCATGAAATCTTAAAACTTCTTTGAGTAGGTTTAACTGGAAAATATCGGTAATCCCTGAAAAAGGGTTGGCCAAGAATGTTTTGCCCGAAGATTGTAAAGATTGAGTTTCAGTAGTGGAATACATGCATTTGGATTGGGCGTTAAAGTTAGGGGCTGAAGGGCTTTGAAACAGAACTACTATGTAGAATTTACACATTATTCCAAAAAATTGTACCTTCCGCAACCGATTGCAAAAAGCCCCTGGTTTTTTTCAAAATTAAAGCCATGAAAAAGCATCTTACAGTAGCAGCTCACGAAGAGCATTTGATCAAGGACGCAAAAGCCTTGGTACAAGCCTATCCCAGCGTTCCACTAACGGTGGATTGTGTCATTTTTGGATTTGAAGAGAACAAACTAAAAGTCTTGGTCATTAAAAGTGACTTGGAATACTATCAAAATCATTATTCTTTATTGGGAGATATTGTCAAAGACAATGAGGAATTGGATGAAGCCGCTTACCGGATCCTGAAAGAACGAACTGGTATGAATGATGTGTTCTTAGACCAGGTTAGAACCTTTAGCCATCCCAACCGCCACCCAGGTGGAAGGGTTATTACCGTGGCTTATTGTTCCTTGTTAAATATTAACCACCACCAGCTGAAAATTCATGACAATGATTTGAATTGGCATAGTATGCCTACGCTGGGCGATATGGCTTTTGACCACAAAGAAATTGTGGACCAATGCTATAGTTGGTTGCAAAAAAGGATCCAGGAACACCCTCTTGGCTTCAATTTATTGCCTGAAAAGTTCTCTTTGAGAGAATTGCAGAACCTTTATGAGGCCATTTTGGCGGTAAGTCTGGACAGAAGGAATTTCAGAAAGAAATTTGCCTCCATGGACCTACTCATTGACATTGATGAGATGGAACAAGACGTACCACATAGGCCGGGCAAATTGTACAAATTCAATTTTGAGAAGTACGAAAAGAGCAAAAGAAAGTGGATTGGAATTGATTTCTAGCTGTTTTTGACCCAAAATGGACTCTTAAAGACCATTTTTCTCCAAAAACGCTGCAATTGACCCTGACAAAAAATATTAATTTTTTTATGTGTAAAAAATACACAACTTTGCAATAATGTGTTAATTTCACACATTAATAACGCAAACGATTGCTGTTATCTTTTTGAATATGCAATCGATTGCAACTTCAACGCCATTATGAAAAGACTTGGTTTAATACTAGTGTTTTTCTCTTTTGCATTCTGCAGTGCTGCGCAACTGCTGACAAGTCTTCCTGAATTTATATTGGAATCATCTAACAGTATTGAGATTACTGCGGATGCTACAAAAGGAAATGCGGCATTAAATAATTATTCTCCAACTACAGATGTATATGTGCATATAGGATGCATCACTAGTTTGAGTACTAGTAGCTCTGATTGGAAGTATTCTAAATTCACTTGGGGTTCCACTGATGCCGCTGCTCAAGCAACTTATTTGGGAAATAACAAATGGAAATATACCATTACAGGTGGGTTAAGAGCTTTTTTTGGAATTACCAATCCCAGTGAAAAAATTCTGAAAATTGCTATCTTGTTCCGATCCGGTTCTGGAACTATTAAATTGGCTAACGCCGATGCTTCCGCAGATATGTATATTCCTGTTTATGAAGCAGGAAACAATGTGCGGATTACGGATCCATTTAAACAACCGCTTTATACACCAACTGCTGAACCCATTAGTAAAACAGTAGGTCAAACCATTGCCATCACTGCCAAAAGCAGTAGCAGTGCAGATTTGAAATTATATTTCAATGGAACTCAAATTGCTACTCAAACAGCGGCTACTACTATTAGTAATACGCCAACCATTACTGCCGCTGGAAATCAAGTAATTATTGCTGAGTCCGTTTTAGGCAATAGCACGGTGAGAGACACCATTAACTTTTTTGTGGCCAATACAACTGTTGTTGCACCATTACCTTCTGGAGTTAAGCAAGGCATTAATTATGAATCAGGCGATACTTCTGTAACACTTGTTTTATATGCGCCTTTAAAAACAAGGGTTTCTGTGGTGGGCGATTTTAATAACTGGACAGAAGATAGCAAATACCAAATGAATCAAACCCCAGATGGAAATAATTACTGGGTAAGGATTGCCGGTTTAACAAAGGGTACCGAATACGCTTATCAATATATTGTTGATGGCAGTTTGAAAATTGCCGATTACAATACGGAGAAAATCTTAGATCCTTCTAACGATCCATTTATTAGCACTACAACTTACCCTAATCTTAAAGCCTATCCTATAGGAAAGACTACCGGCATTGTAAGTATTTTACAAACGGGTAAGTCTGCTTATAATTGGCAGGTAACCAATTTTAAAAGACCAGATAAGCGCAACTTAGTTATTTATGAAATGTTGGTGCGCGATTTTGTTGCCACACAAAATTTTCAAACCATAAAAGATACCCTAACTTATTTAAAAAGATTGGGTGTAAATGCTATTGAAGTAATGCCTTTTAATGAGTTTGAAGGCAATAATAGTTGGGGTTATAATCCTAGTTTCTATTTTGCTCCTGATAAAGCCTACGGAAATGAAACAGCATTGCGTCTGTTTATTGATGAGTGTCATAAACAAGGGATTGCTGTAATCATGGATATGGTGCTGAACCATTCTTTTGGACAGTCACCCATGGTGCAATTGTATTGGGATGCTGCTAATAACAGACCAGCAAGCAATAGTCCTTGGTTTAATCCCATTGAAAAACACCCGTTCAATGTTGGGTATGATTTTAACCATGAATCACAGGCTACCAAAGACTTTACAGACAGGGTTATGGAACACTGGATTACCCAATACAAAATAGACGGTTTCCGTTGGGATCTTTCAAAAGGATTTACCCAAGTAGATAACATTAACAATGTAAATGCTTGGGGTAATTATGACGCAACTAGGGTTGCTATTTGGAAAAGAATTTATGACAAATTGCAAACCTATTCTACAGATGCTTATTGCATACTAGAACATTTTGCCGCCAACCAAGAAGAGATTGAATTGTCTAATTACGGGATGCTATTGTGGGGAAATGCCAATTACCAATTTAACCAGTCTAGCATGGGTTATAGTTCTGGCTCTGATTTTCAAAATGCCATTTTTAATAGTAGTGCCAAGGGTTGGAGCAAACCACATTTGGTGGCGTATATGGAAAGCCATGATGAAGAAAGGTTGAACTATAAGAATATCAATTTTGGCAATAGTTCTGGTGCATATAATATTAAAGATCCGGCAACTGCTCTTAAAAGAAATGAAATGGCTGCCGCATTTTGGGCCATGATTCCTGGTCCAAAAATGATCTGGCAATTTGGAGAACTAGGTTATGATTTTTCTATCAATACTTGTAGCGATGGTGTTACAGTTGATAATACTTGCAGGCTTAGTAATAAACCTATCAAATGGGATTACTATAATAATACAGGAAGAAGGGCCTTGTTTGAAGTATATAAGCAATTATTGGCGCTGAAGAAAACGCCTAATTACTTTACCACATTTACTACTAGTAATGTTACCTATGATCTAGGTGGAAATACCAAGTGGCTAAAATTGGTTACAGATAGTTTGAACGTAGTGGTGGTTGGAAATTTTGACGTTGTTGCCAACACTGTAAATGTAGCATTCCCCAATGCGGGTACTTGGTATAGTTATCTTACTGGTACAAGTAGAACTGCTACAGGATCTACGGAGACATTAAGTTTACAACCAGGTGAATACTATGTGTATACCAATAAAGACGTGCTTAATACGGTTTCTACAGCTTTGTTTACTCCTACCGTTTCATCTATTGATATGTCATTGAGGGTTATACCAAATCCAGTAAAAGATCAGGCCAGAGTTAGTTATCATTTACCCGAAAGTGGTAAAACTTCCTTGCAATTATTGAGCATGAATGGAACACGCTTGGGTAATTTGTATCAAGGTTTCCAATCAAAAGGTTCTCACACAACGCCTATTAATACCCTTACAAATTCAGTTAAGCAGTATGCCCCAGGTGTTTATCTATTACAGTTAACCATTAACGGCAAACAGCAAACCACAAAATTCATCATAACACATTAAGATATGAATCAATTTTTCAAACATATTGAATGGTTCCCAGCACCTGGTTGAGTGTTGAGTACTGTTTCAATAAACACTGCCAAATGACCATTTTTATTTCTAAAAACCAAGATTTATGAACATTAAACGATTGCTATTTGTCTTTGCTACGGCAATGCTGGCATTTGTAATGCCCGCTCTGGCTCAAGACAAAGTAGTTACCGGTAAGGTAACTGACTCAAAAGACGGCACACCACTTGTTGGTGCTTCCGTATTGGTTAAAGGAACAACCATTGGTATGTCTACCGATGCTACTGGTTCCTTCTCATTCAAAGTTCCTGCTTCTGCAACTACTTTAGTGATTAGCTCTGTGAGCTATACTGCTAAAGAAGTAGCTATTGGAACTGGAAACGTACAAGTGCAATTAGATCAAGCCAACGCTGCTTTGAATGAAGTGGTGGTAATTGGTTATGGTTCTGCACGTAAGAAAGATCTAACAGGTTCTGTTGTTAGCATCTCTGCCAAAGAATTCAATAAGGGTGCCATTACAACTCCTGAACAGTTGATTTCTGGTAAAGCTGCTGGTGTGCAGATTACTTCAAATGGCGGTGCTCCTGGCGCTGGTAGTACTATCCGTATTCGCGGTGGTGCTTCTTTGAATGCTAGTAATGACCCATTGATTGTGATTGACGGTGTGCCTTTAAGTAATAATGGCATTAGTGGTCAAGCCAATCCACTGTCTTTGATCAATCCAAATGATATTGAAAACTTTACCATTTTAAAAGACGCTTCTGCTACCGCTATTTATGGTGCTAGGGGTTCTAATGGTGTTATCTTGATTACCACTAAGAAAGGTGCTAAAGGTGTTCCTAAGTTTACTTTCAGCTCTCAGTTAGCTATTCAAACGCCAACCAAGCAAGTAGATGTAATGAATGCTGATCAATTTAAAGCCTTGGTAAATAAAAATGGTAATGCAGCACAGATTGCATTATTAGGAACTGCTAATACCAACTGGCAAGATCAAATTTATCAAACTGCTATTGGTACAGATAATAATATTGGTGTTTCAGGTGCCATTAAAAATATACCATACCGTGTTTCTTTGGGTTATTTGAATCAGGATGGTATTTTGAAATCTGGTAACTTAGAAAGAACCAGTTTGGCTATTAACTTAAGTCCTAAGTTTTTCAATGACCATCTTGCTGTAAACCTGAGTGTATTGGGAACTTCTAGCAAATCAAAATTTGCCAATGAAGGTGCTATTGGTGCAGCGGTTACTTTTGATCCAACCAAACCTGTTACTTCTGGTAATAATCGTTTTGGTGGATACTGGGAATGGTTAGACCCAACTTCTATTAGTGGTTTAAAAGGTCTTTCTCCAAAGAACCCATTGGGTATCTTGTTACAGAATGACAACCGCAGTAAAGTACAACGCAGTGTAGGTAGTGCACAGATTGATTACAAACTGCATTTCTTACCTGACTTACATGTAAAAGCGAATGCTAGCTATGACATTTCTCATAGTGAAGGAACTGTGAAAGTAACTGATAGTGCTGCTTCTTCTTACAAGCGTTTTCAAGACGCAGCTAATGTGTACAAAAGCGGTGTAAGCAACAATTACAAACAAGATGTATCAAACACTTTCTTGCAATTGTATCTGAACTATGTGAAGAATTTAAAATCTATTGATAGCCGTTTAGATGTTATGGGTGGTTATGAATACAATAACTATTTGACCACTAACTATAACTATGCTGACTATAGCTCTGATGGTACAAAGCGTCCAAACTCTGATCCAAACTTTGCGTTTGACAAACCAGAGAATACCATTCTTTCTTGGTTTGGTAGGATGAACTTTACCATTCAGGACAAGTACATCATTACTGCTACTTTCCGTAGAGATGGATCTTCTAGGTTTAGCCCTAGCAACCGTTGGGGTAACTTCCCTTCAGGAGCATTTGCTTGGAAAATGAAGCAAGAAGATTTCTTGAAAGATGTTGACGTGATTTCTGATATGAAATTCCGTATTGGATTTGGTATCACCGGACAACAAGACGGTATTGGTAACTATGACTATATCACTAACTATTTCAAGAGCGAAACAACTGCTCAATATCAGTTTGGAAATAGCTTCTATCAAATGTATCGCCCAGCGGGCTACTATGCCAACAGAAAATGGGAACAAACTGCTTCCTTTAACGTGGCATTGGATTATGGTTTATTCAATAACAGGGTAACTGGTTCAATTGAATACTATAATAGAAAAACAACTGACTTGTTAAATTTGATTACCCAGCCAGCTGGTACCAACTTCTCTAATCAGATTGTTGCTAATGTGGGTGATATGGAAAATAAGGGTGTTGAATTTAGTTTGAACGCAACGCCAGTTAGAACCAAGAATTTGGTTTGGGATTTTGGATTCAACATTACTTATAACCAAAACACCATTACCAAGTTGACCATTTCTGAAGATCCTAACTACCCTGGTAATATCTATGGAGGTATTTCTGGTGGTACTGGTAATAGTATCTTAATTAACTCTGTAGGTTATCCTAGAGGTTCTTTCTATGCTTATCAGCAAGTATATGACAAAGCAGGTAATCCAATTGACAACTTGTTTTCTGATAGAAACCGTGATGGTTTGGTAAGTGACAAGGATCTTTACCGTTACAAAAACCCAGATCCAAAAGTATTCTTAGGTTTAAATTCTAATATCACTTACAATAAGTGGAATGCAGGATTTGTGATGAGGGCTCATTTGGATAACTACTTGTATAACAACGTAGCTTCTAGTACTGGAACTATCCGTAACGTCTTGAATCCTTTGAACTTCTTGAGCAATGGTTCAACAGATGTATTGGCTACTAATTTTAGTGGTAATGGATCTCAGTATTACCTTTCTGACTATTATATCCAAAATGCCTCTTTCTTGAGAATGGATAATATTTATGTTGGGTATAATTTTGGAAAAATATTTCATGACAAAGCCAACCTTCGTTTGGGAGCCAACGTACAGAATGTGTTCGTGATTACTAAATACAAGGGAACTGATCCTGAGATTAACGGTGGAATTGACAACAATTTCTATCCAAGACCAAGGACCTATGCTTTGAGCTTGAACCTTGATTTCTAATATCCATGTAAATACAAACAATTAAAAAATTCTTTATGAAACATATTTTTTTCAAAAAACTAATGGTGATAGGCTTTGCGGCGGGCACCCTGGTTTCCTGCACTAAAAAGCTGGACCTGACCCCAACCAATGGTACCACTGCTGCAATTGTTTACAGCACTCCATTGGGCTATACACAAGCCATGGCTAAAGTGTATGGTAGTTTTGCATTAACTGGTAATACTGGTCCTGCAGGTAATGGAGACGTACAAGGTATTGATGAAGGTACTTCAGATTTCTACCGTCTTTATTGGAAGGCTCAGGAATTAAGTACTGATGAAGCCGTAGTTGCTTGGGGTGATCCAGGTATTCAGGACTTCCACAAAATGAACTGGACTTCTGACAACCCCATGTTAAAGGGATTGTACTATCGTTCTTATTACCAAATTACTTTGTGTAATGACTTTATCAATCAAGCATCTGACGCTAACCTAGCTTCTAGGGGTATCTCTGGTGCTGATGCAGATAAGATCAAAAAATATCGTGCAGAAGCTAGATTCTTACGTGCCTATCAATATGCCGTATTGATGGATTTGTTTGGACCTGTTCCAATGGCAACCGAAAAAGATCCATTGGGTAGTTTTCTTCCTCCTCAGGCAAAACGTTCTGAAGTATTTACTTATGTAGAGACCGAGCTAAAAGCCATTGAAGCTGAATTGGTAGATGCTAAAGCTAATGAGTATGGCCGTGCTGATAAAGCTGCTGCTTGGTCATTGCTTTCTAGAATCTATTTAAATGCTGCGGTTTATACAGGTAGCCCTAAGTATACTGAAGCTGCAACCTATGCCAAAAAAGTAATTGATGCTGGATACAGTTTGGTAGCAAACTATCCTTGGTTAATGCGTGCAGATAACCATTTGAATACTAGTGAATTTATTCTGTCTATTAATTATGATGGTTTAAAAACACAGGGTTATGGTGGTACCACTTTTATCTGCCATGCTTCATTGGGCGGTTCTCAGAATGCGGGTGATTATGGTTTGGATTTTTCTTGGGGTGGTATTCGCACAACCAAGAATTTGCCAGCTTTATTTCCTGATGTAACTGGTGCAAAAGACAAACGCGCTCAGTTCTATACTGCTGGACAAAATCTTGATATCAATGACCTTACTTCTTTTACAGACGGATATGCCATTACCAAATTCATCAACAAAACACGTGCTGGTGCCAATGGTTCCAACCAAACTTTTGCTGATATTGATATGCCATTGTTCCGTTTAGGTGAGGTTTATCTAAATTATGCTGAAGCTGTATTAAGGGGTTCTACTGTAGGTGACAAGGCAACTGCCATTACCTATATGAATAATCTTCGTGCACGTGCTTATGGCAATGCCACAGGTAATGTTGCAGATATTGACTTGAATTTCATTTTAGACGAAAGGGCAAGAGAATTGTATTGGGAAGGATTCCGTAGAACTGACTTAATCCGTTTTGGAAAATTTGTAGAAAGCAGTTATTTATGGCCTTGGAAAGGTGGCGTTAAAGACGGTACATCTGTTGGTGATTTCCGTAAGCTTTTCCCCATTCCTTCTTCCGATGTTTCTTCTAACGTGAATCTGAAACAAAACCCAGGTTATTAATACAACAACTAACAAAAACTTTAAATCATAAATTATGAAAGCATTACTCTCAAAGCTGTTTTTCATATGCGCAACAGCCACCATGTTTGTTGCTTGTACAAAAGACGAAGCAAGGGAATCTTTTCTGGGAGGTAAAGAGCCTGTATTAACGGCTTCTGCAACTACCAGTATTCCATTGGCTTTTGTAGACAAAGACAAAAACGCTGTTACTTTCAATTGGACCAATCCTAATTATCAGTTTGCTTCTGGTGTAAGTTCACAAGACGTAACCTATACTATGGAAATTGATGTAACTGGAAACAATTTTGCAGGTGCAGGTAAACAAACTGTTTCTATTGCAAAAGACCTTTCTGTTTCTTTTACACAAACCGTATTCAATGATTATTTGTTGAATCAATTGCAATTAGCACCTGGTGTTGCAAAAAGCATTGATGTTAGAATCATTGCTTCTTTGTCTTCCGTTGTTTCTAAATTGGTTTCCAATACTATGAAGTTTAACGTAACACCTTATGCTATTCCTCCTAAAGTAGCACCTCCAGCTTCTGGTGAGTTGTATATTACTGGAAGTGCATTAGCAAGTGATTGGACCAATAGCCCACCAACAACTCAAAAATTCACCAAGGTAAATGCTACTTTGTATGAATTAACCGTAGCATTAATAGGCGGCAATTCTTATACCTTCTTGTCTACTTTTGGTTCTTGGAATGACAAGTATAGCATTGCTATCAAAAACAATCCGGATGCAGTAAATGGTGGAGATTTCCAATGGCAGGGTGAAGACATCATGGCACCAGCGGTTAGTGGAACCTACAAAATATCTGTAGACTTCCAAAGGGGTAAATTCACAGTAACCAAACAATAATGTTCCAGCCCCAATCAATAAACCAATAAAAAAAAGATCATGAAAAAAATATTCAAACTACTTTTTGTTGCGGCTAGCATCATTGTTCTTGGTGCTTCCTGTGAAAAGGTTGGAACATTGCCGGTATATGCGCCTGCAGCGGGTGGTGCGGTTTTGTCTGCATCAGCGCCAACAATTGCAGCGGTACCTGCCGATTCCAATAAAACAGGTATCGTGTTTACCTGGACAAGGCCTTCTTATTCTGTGGATAGTAGTAACCAGAAGTTCATTATAGAAATGTCTCCTTCTACCAGCAGTTTTGGTACAAAGGCTAGCAAAACAATTGTGACTTCTTTAACTACTTCTTTTACCAACAAAGAAATCAATCTAATAGCTCGTTCTTGGGGTTTTGAATTCAACAAAACCTATGATGTGGACGTTCGTATTATTTCTTCTTTCTTAAATAACAATGAGCAATTAGCTTCTAATGTAGTTAAGTTGAAAGTTACCCCTTATGTAGTTCCCCCTAAAGTAACCCTTCCTAGCTCTAAGGAATTATACTTAGTAGGTAGCGCTACTGCTGGTGGATGGAATAACCCAGTGCCAGATAGGGCTCAGAAATTCAATCGTTTGGATTCAGTTACTTATCAAGGTACTTTCTACTTGAATGGAAACGGCGAATACTTAATGCTTCCAGTAAATGGAGATTGGGGTAACAAATATTCTGTAGCCAATAATAGCGTACCTGGTCTGAATGCAGGTGGAAGTTTTGGATACAATTTGAGTAGCAATTTCCCTGGCCCAGCTAAATCCGGTATGTATACCATTACTGCTGATTTCCAAAATGGACTATTCACCGTTGTAAAAGTGAGTGAATATGGTTTGCTATGGGTTCCTGGTGATTATCAAGGATGGAATCCAGCAACTGCGCCTCAATTGGGTTCACCCAAGGCTGATGGTGTATTTGAAGGATATATCAATTTCCCTGCTGGTGGAACTTTTGAATTCAAAATGAATAAAACACCAGACTGGAGTAATTCTTTGGGTGATGCAGGTAATGGTGGCCTAAGTGGAAGTGGTGGCAATTTAACTGTACCTGGCGCAGGTTATTACAAAATCAATGCTAATACAGTAACCAACAAATGGTCAGCTACTAAAACCACATGGGGTTTGATTGGAAGTTTTGCACCAAGCAATTGGGGTTCTGATGTGAACATGACTTATGATGCAGGATCTAATTCTTGGTCAGGAACCATTACACTTACCGCTACAGACGAATTCAAATTCAGAGCCAATGGAGCTTGGGATCTGAACTATGGCGATAAAGGTGTTGATGGAAGTTTGGAAGAAGGTGGTGATAACATTAAAGGTTATCCTGCTGGAACATATAAAGTGACACTGATCCTGAACAATACCAATTACTATACTTATAAGGTAGAAAAACAATAGTCTTTCCTATCCATTTTTTAAAGGCGCCCCATGAAGGGGCGCCTTTTTTATACCCCCAATGCCAGCCTCTTTGGTCATTAAGTTTTAAACATTGCTTACATTGCACCGAAACCACGATTATGCTATACTCGATGACAGGATACGGAAGGTCTGAACAGACCGTGAACGGAAAAACGTTTTTGGTAGAAGTACGTTCTTTAAATGGGAAACAATTTGACCTCCGTTTGAATATTCCATCACTTTTAAAACCCTTTGAATTTGATGTACGTAATATCTTGAGTGAGGGCTTGATGCGCGGTAGTGTTGAATGTATTATAACCCTAAAACAAAATGGCGCCAGTAAACCGGTGACCATTAATACAGATCTTGCAAAAGCCTATTATCAACCAGTTGCAGAATTGGCCGCTGAACTAAATCTAGCCACAGGCGATATTCTCAGTACCATATTAAAATTGCCAGATGTAATTACACCCTCTACTGAAATGCTGAGTGATGAAGAGTGGAAGGGATTTGAATCTGTACTTAGAGAAGCTATAAAACAATTAAATGAGCATCGCAAGGATGAGGGTAAATCTTTAGAAGCTGACCTTTTATTGCGTTTGCAAAATATAGAAACCCAGCAAGCCAAGATTGTTGAATTGGAGCCCTTGCGTAGACAAAGAATTAGAGAGGGTTTGCTCAAGGTTTTGGAAGAAAATGTTGGTAAGGAAAACTATGATCCCAATAGACTAGAACAGGAATTGATTTATTATATAGAGAAAATAGATATTAGTGAAGAACAGGTTCGTTTGAACAATCACTGTAAATATTTCAGAGACATTTTGCAAGAAAAAGAACCAAGCAAAGGAAAAAAGCTTTCTTTTATTCTGCAGGAATTTGGAAGAGAAATCAATACTACGGGTTCCAAAGCTTATGATGCAGTCATGCAAAAATGTGTGATTCTAATGAAGGATGAACTAGAAAAAGCCAAGGAACAAATCTTGAATGTTTTGTAATGGCTTAACAAATCGGCTCTTTATCTTTGAAAAAATGATTCCAGTGAGAAAATGCTTGATGGTACTAATTGCTTTTGTTTTTCTGGGGGCTTGCCGCCCCATGGATCTCTATGAGAAAACCGTATTTTTCCCAAAACAGGAATGGGAAACTAAGAACCAACCTGTTTTCAATTTTGAAGTTACAGACAGTCTAAACAGTTATCATATTTATGTGGTCATTCGTCATCAAGACGCCTATCATTATAATAATCTTTGGCTGAATGTACAGACCAAGGGTCCGGGCATGCCGCCAATTTCTCAAAAACTAAACCTTACTTTGGCCAATAATACCAAGGGTTGGCTGGGTTCTGGAATGGATGATGTATTTGACCATCGCATAAGAATTACTACAGCGCCTATTCGCATGAAAAAAGGGGTGTATCAATTTACCCTGCAACAGATTATGCGGGAAGACCCCTTACCCTATGTTTTAAATGCGGGTATTAGAATTGAAAAAGCCAAATCATGACGGGTTCACAGAAACGGAAATTGGCAACGGTTACCGTAGTCTACTGGTTCCTGCTTTCTTATATGGTAGCCGCATTGATATGGTGGTTTATTGCATTGGAAAAACAGAACCAACTCATCACTAGTATTCGATTGAGTGAGCTAAAAAAAGACCATCCCAGCTACTTAGAAAAAGCTGCAGTAATTGAAGCAGGCTCAAAGCGAAAAACCTTTCAATATATTGGTGAGGGCAGTACCTTCCTGGTTCTGATTTTAGTGGGGGCTGTTTTTGTATTTAGGGCCACACGCAGACAGATCAAGGGTGCACAGCAGCAACAAAATTTTATGATGGCGGTAACGCATGAATTAAAAACCCCTATCGCGGTAGCACAATTGAATTTAGAAACCTTGCAAAAAAGGCAATTGGATGAGGATAAGCGACAAAAACTTATTTCCAATACCTTGCAAGAAGCCAACAGATTAAACACGCTCTGCAACAATATTTTATTTGCTGCTCAATTAGATGCAGGTGTTCACACACAGAACAAACAGGAAATTCATTTAAGCGATTTGGTAGAGGGTTGTATTGACAATTTCAAAACCAGGTATCCCCAAAGAATCATTGAAGAAGCCATTCAAGCATCTGTGTTTTTGCAAGGAGAGGGCCTCTTATTGCAAATGCTAGTCAATAACCTCATTGAAAACGCCCTCAAATATTCGCCCAAAGACCAACCCATTAAAGTGAGTCTGATAGCCTCTGCAGATACCATTCAGTGCGCAGTGGCCGATCTTGGAAAAGGGGTGGAAGACGCAGAAAAACAACGGATTTTCAACAAATTTTATAGAATTGGCAACGAAAATACACGCAAGGCTAAGGGTACCGGATTGGGGCTCTATCTCTGCAAAAAAATTGCCGAAGGTCATAATGCCTACATTTCTGTGACAGACAATCAGCCGCAGGGCTGTATTTTTACGGTCTCATTTAAAAATGCCTAATCTCCATGAGTAACGAATCAAAAGCCAATATCCTGTTGGCAGAAGACGAGGAAAACCTGCACGAAGCACTCAAGTTAAACCTGGAGATGGAGGGTTATACTGTTACTTCAGCTTTTGACGGCAATGAAGCCTTAAAAGCTATTAGCAATGAGTATTTTGATTTGATCATCATGGATATTATGATGCCAGAAGTAGATGGCATTAGTGTGTTGGAAACCATTAGGGTTAATGCCAATGAAGTACCGGTTTTAATATTGAGTGCCAAAAATAGCAGTGCAGACAGGGTATTGGGTTTGAAGAAAGGGGCAGATGATTATTTGACCAAGCCCTTTAACCTAGAAGAACTTTTGTTACGCGTATCTAAACTGATTGACAAGAACCAAAAAATTCAGGTTAAGGAAAGTATTGGAGACCATTATGAATTTGGTAAAAATAGCATTGACTTCAAGGCCCAAACTGGTATTAGTTGTCATGGCCAATCTATTGAGTTAAGTAAGAAAGAAGTGATGCTGCTCAAGCTACTAATAGAGAATAAAGGAGAAGTAGTAACCAGAGAAAAAATCTTGCAAGTAGTTTGGGGTTATAATGTATATCCTACTACTAGAACCATTGATAATTTTATCCTGAACTTTAGAAAATATTTTGAAGAGGATAGTCGTAACCCCAAACATTTTCATTCTGTAAGAGGCGTTGGCTATAAATACACGGTTTAAGGGCAGGGCCAGATACAATAAAGGCCTATTCTGAGCGTTTGATGAGTTTGAAATAGTCATTATGTCTCTGCAAACAGAATCCATCATAGATTTTCTTGATCCCATTAATATTGCCATGATTTCCAATGACGAGGGGTTCAAGGACTCCCAACTTGGAAAACATATTGCTGTTTTTGAAGAGGAATTTCCAGATATCTCTGAGGCCGATTTTGTAATTGTAGGTTGTGGTGAAATGCGAGGAGCAGGTGTGGGCTTAACCAGTACCAATGCACCCGATGCCATTAGGGCAGAGTATTACAAATTATTTCATTGGCATACCCAGGTAAACGTAGCCGATATTGGCAATGTAAAATCAGGCGCTACGCTTGAAGATACTTATGCAGCGCTCAGAACAGTGGTGGCCGAGTTAATGGAACAAAAGAAAAAAGTAGTGATTCTAGGTGGTTCTCATGATATCACTACGGCACAGTATCAAGCTTATGGCACAAAGGAACGCATCATAGATGTGGCCTGTGTAGACGCCAGAATAGACCTAGACATGGACTCAGTGTTACCAGCGGATAATTTTCTGGTAGAAATGTTAACTGGCATGCCCAATTACTTAAAACACTATAGCCATATTGGATTCCAGAGTTATTTTATGCACCCCGATATGTTAGAGACCATTGACAAACTGGGCTTTGATTGTTATAGGGTAGGAAAGGTGAAAGAGCGTATAGAAGAAATGGAGCCTGCAATAAGGAATAGTGAATTATTCAGTTTTGATATTGCGGCCATTCAACACGCACACGCCCCAGCCAATAGACTTACCCCCAATGGTTTTAATGGAGAAGAAGCTTGTACCTTAATGCAATATGCAGGCATGAGTAATCACTGTGACAGCATTGGTATCTACGGATATATTGCTGAGCAAGACGAGCACGCACTTACTGCTAAACAAATCTCTCATATGCTTTGGTACCTGATGGATGGGATTCACAAAGGCAAGCAAGAAGCGGCTTTAGACAATAAGGCTGAGTTTAATGAATTCACCATGGCATTTGCAGAAGTAGAAACCACTTTCTTGCAAAGCAAACGCACGGGAAGATGGTGGATGCAATTGCAAGATGGCAAGTACGTGGCTTGTAGCCATTTTGATTATATCATTGCTTCTAACAATGAAATTCCAGAACGTTGGTTCAGGGCTGTAGAACGTAGCTAGTATTCCCATCTTTTTGCCTAGATTCGGGGTAGAAATTAAGCGTATGAAAATCCTGTCTGCTATTGGTATTGCTGCAACAAGCCTATTACTATTTTCTTGCAAAACTGCTAAACCCACACAGTCAACTAACCCTGTGAAAGTCATGAGCAGTATGGATAGTTTGTTGCAAACTACTGACCTATCAGGAGCCCACGTTGGGATTGCCGTTTATGATCCCACTGCCAAAACCTATCTCTATCAACACCAATCTGACAAATATTTTATTCCAGCCAGCAATACCAAAATTCTTAGTTGCTATGTGGCTATGAAATACTTGGGCGATAGTTTGGTGGGGCTGCGCTATGTTGACAAAGGCAATGGAACCATAGAAATTGAACCCAGTGGAGATCCCAGTTTTTTACACCCTGATTTTCCCAATCAGCCGGTTTATGATTTTCTAAAAAAGCAAAAGAATATTCTGCTCACGCACCAGAATTGGAAGGCCAAGGGTTGGGGCATGGGATGGTCCTGGGACGATTATGAATCTGACTATATGGCCCAGCGTAGCATGATGCCTATTTATGGCAACCTGGTGCAATTTAAAAAGACAACTAGTCCAATAGCATCGCCCACTTTTTTTCAGCAACTATTAAAAGTTGATCCAACAATCACAGGTGCTAACTATACTATTAGAAGAGCAATTGGGGCCAATCAATTTTCTGCCATTCCTGCCAAAACTGCTTTTACTGGAGACGATATTCCTTTCTATACAGATGACAAAGAGATCTTGTCTCAGTTGCTGCGCGATACTTTAAAAACAACAGTCACATCAGTAGATTTTAAAGTAGAAAGATGGCCCGATGTAGTGAAGATTCATTCACAACCCATTGACTCCATGTTAAAGATCATGATGCACCGATCAGACAATTTTTTTGCAGAGCAATGTTTGTTAATGGCGGGCAATGAACTAATGGGAGAAATGAATACGGCTAAATTAATTGATAGCATTTTAAAGACCAGTTTAAAAGACTTGCCACAGAAACCAAAATGGGTAGACGGGTCAGGGTTGAGCAGGTATAATCTCTTTAGTCCAGAAGATTTTATTACTGTCTTAGACAAACTACGCAATGAATTTGCATGGAATAGACTTGCCAATATTTTTGCATCTGGTGGTAATGGCACACTGGGTAGTTATTATAAAAATAGTCCAGGAAAAATCTATGCCAAAACTGGAACACTAAGTAATAACGTGGCACTCAGTGGTTACCTAATTACCTCAAAAGGAAAGACCTTGCTCTTCTCCGTTTTAGTGAGCAACCATACGGGCAATGTTGGAAATATTCGCAGAAGCGTAGAACAGTTTTTAAACCAGGTAATGGCTAGTCAATAATTATCTGCCAAACATTCTGTCTAAATAATCTTCTTTGAATTCTAAATAAGTAGGGCTACCTGTTGGCGTTATATTGGGGCTACTGCATCCAAACAAGTCTTCAATGAGTGCCATCATTTCTTTTTGAGTAAGGGATTGACCCGCTTTAATGGCTTGTTGTCTAGACATGCATCTCACCAATTTTTCGCGCTTGCTAAATTTTACCTCAGCACTAAAATGTTTGAACTGTTCAATCAATAATTCAATGGCATTTTTTTCATTGCCCGGTAAAATATCTGCGGGAATTCCTTGAATCACTATTTGATGTTCATCATTCATTTCCAATTGGTATCCAATGGCCAATAAGTCTGGCATCAGGTCTTGTAATAATGCCGCGTCTGCAGGAGCTAGTTCCAATACTACTGGAAACAGACTTTGCTGTGTGGCCATTTTTTGACCGTGTGCTGCTAAGCTATAGCGTTCATATAAGACGCGTTCGTGCGCCAATTGTTGGTGCACTAGTAAGAAGCCACTATTGGAAGATGCAATAATATAGGTATTGTGTAATTGTAGTAGTACGGAATCAGGAATCACTTCTATAGACCTGGTCTTTGGCGTATGCAATAACTGTTGTACAGGGTCTTGGGTATTGGCTTCAGCAGATTTTGCTTGGTCATCTCCGGAACTATAAAAACTCTTCCAGTGTTTTAATTCTGTTCCTGCTTGGTGCGATGATTCAATAAAATGCGCCTGATTTTTTTGCGAAAAAGACTTGAATAAATTAGAGCCCGCAACAGCGTCTTTTTTGTCTGTTGTAAAAGGCTTGGAAACCGCGTCTAAGTTTTGAATATCTGCGTTCAGTGTAAAATCTAAAGACGGTGCAATGCTAAATTGTGCCAGTGCATGTTTTACCGCGGCTTGCACAAAAGCGTAGATAATTTTTTCGTCTTCAAATTTAATTTCCTGCTTGGTGGGGTGCACATTAATATCAACCTGTGATGGATCCAAGTCTATATAGAGTACATAACTTGGAAAACTGTCTTTGGCAATCATCCCATCAAAAGCAGTATTCACCGCGTGATTCAAATAAGCACTCTTGATAAAACGATTGTTGACAAAAAAGTATTGGTCACCCCTGGTCTTGCGCGCCGTATCGGGCTTGCCCACAAAACCATAAATATTCATATAGTCTGTTTCTTCATTAACGCTGACCAGTTTGGCATTATAAGAAGAACCTAGAATTTGAACAATGCGTTGTTTGAGAGAACCGGCTTCTAAATGAAATACTTCTTGGCCATTGCTGGTAAGTGAAAAAAAGATATCGGGGAAGGCCATGGCCACCCTAATAAATTCATCCATGATATGCCGCATTTCTGCCGCATTGCTTTTTAGAAAATTTCTTCTAGCGGGTACATTGAAGAATAGGTTCTTCATACTAATGCTGGTCCCAGTTTGAAAAGAACAGCTTTCTTGTTTTACAACCCGGCTGTTTTCAATTTCAACAAAACTGGCCAGTTCGTCTTCCTCCCTTTTGGTTTTGAGTTCTACCTGTGCCACCGCCGCAATTGACGCTAGGGCCTCGCCACGGAAGCCCATGGTTTTGATGCGGAATAAATCATCTATATTTTGAATCTTAGAAGTAGCATGTCTTTCAAAAGCCATTTTGGCATCAGCCGCACTCATTCCCTTGCCATTATCAATCACTTGCACTAAGGCCTTACCCGCATCACTCACCAGGAGTTTGATTTGGGTTGCTCCGGCGTCCACCGCATTTTCTAATAATTCCTTTACCGCACTGGCCGGGCGCTGAATCACTTCACCAGCGGCTATCTGGTTGGCTATATTGTCAGGTAATAAATGGATAATATCCCCCACGCACACTAATTTTTATAAAGTTTGTAAAAATAGCATTCTTGCGCCATCTGCACGGCCTTGTTGTACTAAATTTGCCCTTTAAATCAATGATATGGTATTAAGTGCAGATATTCAGAAGTTGGAACGCAGTTTTGTTCCGGCAGATTTTAAAGTAACTACCTGGGAATTGTTAGAGCCTTTTTTCAAAGACCTAAGTGAAAGACCACTTGCTTCAAGAGAAGACTTAGAACAGTGGATGAAAGACATGAGTGAGGTTGAAGCCGTGGTAAGTGAAGACGCTTGTTGGAGACAGATTAAAATGACCTGCGATACTACGGATACCGCATTGGAAGAGGCATTTACCTATTTCTGCATGGAGATCCAGCCCCAATTGCAGCCCTATGCTGACCTTTTGAACAAGAAACTAGTTAATTCACCCTTTACCAAGGAATTGGATCAGGCCAAATATTTTACCTATTTGCGTTCCGTGAAAAAAAGCATTGACTTGTTCCGCGAATCCAATATTCCTATTCAGGCAGAACTAAGTGTTTTGCAACAACAGTATGGTGCCATTGCTGGAAAAATGACCATTGTAGTAGGTGGACAAGAATATACTTTGCAACAAGCTGGTAAGTTTTTAGAAAGTCATGACAGGGCATTGAGAGAAGAAGTGTATAGAAAGATTCAGACCCGTCGTTTGCAAGACAAGGATGCTATGAATGATTTGTATAGCAAACTAATTAGCAAAAGAGATGAAGTTGCTAAGAATGCAGGCTTTGCTAATTATAGAGATTACAAATTTGTAGAGCTTGGTCGCTTTGACTATAGCAAGGAAGATTGCTATCAATTTCATGAAGCGGTAAAATTGCATGTATTGCCCTTGATTGAAAAAATCTATGCGCGCAAAAAAGCCAAACTGCAATTAGACAAATTATATCCATGGGATACAGAAGCGGAACCGGCAGGAATACAACCTTTGAAACCATTTACAGATGGAAAGGATTTGTATGAAAAATCGGTGCAATGTTTTGAAACCATGAATCCTTTTTTTGCCAACTGTTTGCGCAAGATGAACCAACTAAATCATTTTGATTTAGAAAGCAGAAAGGGCAAGGCCCCAGGGGGATATAATTGTCCGCTCACAGAATCTGGTGCTCCTTTTATTTTCATGAATGCCGCAGGTCAAATGAGCGATGTAACTACCATGGTTCACGAGGGCGGTCATGCCATTCATTCTTTCTTGTCACATAAGCTAGAACTCAGTGCCTTCAAGGAATATCCTATGGAGATTGCGGAAGTAGCTAGTATGGCTATGGAATTATTTAGTATGAATCATTGGGAAGCATTTTTTGATAATGCGGAAGACCTGAAACGCGCCAAAGAACACCAATTAGAAAGAACTATTACCATCTTCCCATGGATTGCCATCATTGATAAATTCCAACACTGGGTATACGAACATCCACAACATAGTGTGGAAGAAAGAACAACTACTTGGATGGCTATTTTACAAGAATTTTCTACCAATAGTATTGACTATACTGGATTGGAATCTTTCAGAGAAATTGCTTGGCAGCGCCAACTGCATTTGTTTGAAGTGCCCTTCTATTATATTGAATACGGCATTGCGCAGTTAGGTGCTATTGGTCTTTGGATGCAGTACCAAGCCAACCCGCAAAAAGCTTTGGAAAATTATATTCAAGCATTGAGTTTGGGCGGCACTAAAACGCTTCCAGAATTATATGCGGCTGCGGGTTTGAAGTTTGATTTATCTCCCAATCATATTAAAACATTGATGGAGTTTACAGCGGCGGAGATGGATAAAATTTAGTGAAGAGTGAAGAGAGGAGGAAGAAGAAGAAGTGAAGAGATAAGAGTGAAGAGTGAAGAGAGGAGGAAGAAGAAGAAGTGAAGAGATAAGAGTGAAGAGAGGAGGAAGAAGAAGAAGTGAAGAGATAAGAGTGAAGAGTGAAGAGAGGAGGAAGAAAGTGAAGAGATAAAAGTGAAGAGTGAAGAATGGGAAGAACTTTACATTTAATCACTTGCACTGTTTATTTAAACTTTAAAGTCTTTATTAAATTAAAAAGCCGCTCAGATAAAATTGAGCGGCTTTTTTTATTGTTTATCCTTCAGAAGGCGGTGGGGCCTGTGGAGGAGTTTGTGGTGGATTGGGTTGATTGGTATTTGGTCCTTGTGGAGGTCTAGGTCCACGTGGTCCCTGTTGCTGAGGTCCTCTATTTTGTTGTGGTCCGTGGGGTCCCTGTTGTTGCTGTGGTCCACGGTTTTGTTGTGGTCCACGAGGTCCTTGACCCTGACCTTGTTGCGGTCCGCGAGGTCCTTGTCCTTGCCCAGGTCCACGATTTTCCTGTGGGGGTCTTTGCCCCTGTTGTTGCTGTGGCCCGCGAGGTCCTTGTTGTTGTTGAGGTCCACGGTTAGGATTATTTCTATTGCCACCCTGACCCTGTTGTTGTTGGGGGCGGTTTTGGTCTCTATTACCATCGCGCGGCCCGCGCTGATCCCTGCTGTCTGGTCTGCGGTCATTGCCACGATCTTGATCTCTTCTACGGCGGTCATTTCTTTCTAGGCTCTTCAGACTAATCTGACCTACCACGTCTACAAATGAAGGCTCTACTTCTTTTGGTTTGCCAGAAACAACTTCTACGGCTTGTAATTCATCTACCTTGGTTCCAGCTTGGTTCAGGCGTTTGATTTCTTTCACGCGCTGAATGGTTAATGGGTAATGCTTGCTATTATTTGGCAGGATATACCACATCAGGTTTTTGAAAATATCTTTCTTAATCAGTTGAGCAGTTCCCATAACGGTATCCAATTGATCCGCATAATCAGGGAATTGTTGCAAGGCATCCAAATAAGTATCTAGCTCATAGTTTAAGCAGCATTTTAATCGGCCACACTGACCGCTTAATTTAGTCTGATTAATAGAGAGGTTCTGATACCTGGCAGCCGTAGTATTCACGCTTTTAAAATCATTGAGCCAAGTGCTACAGCAAAGTTCTCTTCCGCAACTTCCAATACCACCCACTTTAGCGGCTTCCTGACGGATGCCTATCTGGCGCATTTCTACTTTTAGTTTAAAATCGCCCGCAAAGATTTTGATGAGCTCACGAAAATCTACGCGGTCATCGGCAGTATAGAAGAAAGTTCCTTTTTTACCATCGGCCTGCACTTCAATTTCACTCAATTTCATTTGCAAGTTCAAAGTCCTAGCAACGGCGCGGCTGCGCGATAGCATTTCTTGTTCACGGCTCTTGCTAATCTTGAAAGTCTCAATATCTCTGTCTGTGCTTTTGCGCAGAATCTTTTTCATTTCTGGGCTAAACTCGTCAACCGATTTTTTCTTCATCTGTAAACGAACCAGCTCTCCGGTAAGGCTCACTTCACCTACGTCAAAACCACCCACACCTTCTACGGTAACATAGTCACCTTTTTCAAAATATTGTAGGGTATTGTTTCTGAAATAGTCTTTGCGGCTTCCGTTTTTAAAACTTATTTCTACCACTTTGCAAGAACTTTCAGGGTCGCTGAAAGGAAGGTTTAATAACCAATCGTGCACGTTCAAACGGTTACAACCGCCTGTACTGCATCCTCCATTGCTCTTACACCCGTTTGGTGTGCCTGTTCCACATGATCCACATCCCATATACTGAGTAATAATAGGTTAATAAATTAGTGGAAAGGTTGGCAGGGAACTTTGGGATACATTGGTTCAATAACGCATTATGCAACGCGTTTTACTGGAATATGTAGAGATGAACCTAAATCCTTTGGTTTTTCAAACCCGCTTTACCTTCTTGCTGAAAATATTTCAGCCCCACTCACGCACAGATTTACACGTGATGCCACCTGCAAATCCTAACTTTCCAAAATTAGGGTTTTGTTCTGAATGATATGATAGAGTTTAATGGTCAATGCTTGGAAGAGCATTTTGGCGTGTGCATTCCTTTCTACATAGTAACTGGCTCGGGCCAATTCCTCAATCAGGGCCTGTTGCTGACTTACCGATGCAATTTTATTGAGCCTAATGGCAAAATCCTTCTCTTTTTCTGGTAACTGGGCAAAATCGGGCCCCAAAATCTTTATTCTGATGCTTTGGGCCAGCAAATGGTTAAAATAACGCAGGAACTGTTTTTGCTTTTCCCTCCCCAGTTTGGCCACTTCTTCCACAAATTTGGCCTGGGCCACGGGTCCACCCTTGAGCGTGGCATTCAGCCATTCTCTGAGTAGGCTCTGCCAGTCTTCGTCTGCGTGTTGGAGTAATTGAAGGGCTTCTCTATAATTGCCTCCGGCGATAGCCGCTATTTGTGCAGCTGTTTCAGCGGGTGCTTTAGCCCTATCCAGGAGGGCATTTTCTATATCCTTATCCTCCAAAAGGGGGATTTTCACTAATTGGCACCTACTTAATATGGTTGGGAGAATCTGCTCCTCATTCTCTGCCACCAAGATAAAAAGGGTATTGGCAGGGGGTTCTTCAATCAGTTTTAAGAGTTTATTACCCTCTTTTCTCAGGTATTCTGGCATCCAAAGCACCAAGACCTTAAACCTGCTTTCAAAGCTTTTTAAGCTTAGTTTATGGATAATGGCATTGCATTCCTCGGCCGTAATATTACCCTGTTTGTTTTCTGCCCCAATAAACTGCAACCAGTCATAGACATTTCCATAAGGATATTGCTGAATAAACTCCCTCCATTCTGTGATAAAATCGGCACTAACTGGTTTCTCACCGGCTTTCTTGGTAATCACTGGATAACTAAAGTGCAGGTCTGGGTGCAATAACTGAGCAGCCCTAGTATAAGCGGGTTGCTGGTCAATCTGGTCTGGATGAATATAGGATGGAGTAGGTTCCAAGGCAGTTTGACCGCCAAACAAATCTTCCACTACAGGAGATGCAACTGGAATGCTCACTACGTATTGGGCAAAAGCCAAAGCTAGAGAAAGGGCACCGGAGCCTTCTTTCCCTAAAAAAAGCAAGGCATGGCTCAAACGGTTTTGCTCTACCATTTCTGCCAAATGCTTTTTTAAATCTTCTTGACCAATAATATCCTTGAATAACATGCTTGCTAATTGGCTTGAAAGGTACTGATTAGCCACAAAATAAAAGAAGCTGCCCCTAAGGAGCAACTTCTTTTATTTTGTGCTTATTAATTAGACTATTTCAGGTATTTGGTAATCTCTTCACTATCAGGTGTTACTTTACTAGGAAAATAGGCAATCATTTTGCCATTCTCGTCTAGTAAGAATTTATTAAAGTTCCAAGCAATGGTAGCGTCTAATACGCCATTTTCAGATTTGGTAGTTAACCATTTGTAAATAGGAGCCATATCGTCACCTTTTACGCTGATCTTGCTAGCCAAAGGGAATTTTACACCAAAACGGGCTTTGCAGAATTCTTGAATTTCACCGTCTGATCCAGGTTCTTGTCCGCCAAAATTATTGGCAGGGAATCCTACAATCACCAATTTGTCTTTGTATTGCTCATATACTTTTTCTAAAGCATCATACTGAGGGGTATAACCACATTTAGACGCGGTATTGACCACTAAGATTTTTTTACCCTTGAATTTAGAGAAGTCAATAGTACCTCCTTCAATGGATTTTACTTTAAAGCTGTGAATGCTTCCTCCATCACCAGGCATGGTGAATGCGCTTAAAATGCTAACAATAGCAATGGTTAATAGATATTTCATGTATGTGATTTTGTACAAGAAACAACTTTTTGAGGAAAAAGTTGCATTTTTTAGATAAATGGACCATCAGAGGGTATAAGCTACCGTAGCAAGGCTCAAAGATGCTGGTTTCCCCTGAAGTAGGGCTGTTCCGCATGCTTCTAAAGTGGCCCCAGTGGTAGCTACATCGTCAATTAGTAATAGCTTTTTCCCATGAATTGCTTGCTGATTTGACAGCTGAAAAACGCCCTGCATTTTTTGCCATCGGTCAATCCTATTGCTATTGGTTTGAGATGCAGAAAATCCAGTTCTCATCACAGCATCTAAGGCAATTTTTTTTGGCCATACTGATTGAATACCTTCTGCAATGATGGCTGCTTGATTATAACCCCTAATCTGTAATTTTTCTGGATGCAAGGGTAGTGGAATTAGAACGTCAATATCTTGAAATCGCGAAGCTATTGCTAATTGATATCCTAACAGTCTTCCTAAATACAAACCCACTTCTTTGTGCTGTTTGTATTTCAAGGAAACTAGTAGTTGGTGTAAGACAGAATCTCTTGAAAAATAAAAAGCAGCACTGGCAGATGCAATTGGAATTCTTCCGTAAAAACTTTTTTCTATGGGGTTGCCATCCTTTGTTTCAAAATAAGTGCGAGGCAATAAACTACTACATGCATAGCAGAGAATTTCTTTGCGCTCTTCTAATACGGTATTGCATCCCACACAACAATGCGGAAAAAGTAAATGTGCAATGCCATGAAAACTATCTTCTAACATTTGATGCATTACAAAAAATACAACAAGTAAAATTAGAATCCTAGCAACTAAAATAATTGTTGGTAAACTTCATCAACCCTTGAAAGTGCAATTACCTGAATGCCGTGATTTTTTGGCTGAAAACTTTTTTTGTTATAGCGGGATACAATAATTTTTTCAAAGCCTAATTTTTCG
>NCHJ01000004.1:0-34331 GCA_002256765.1 Bacteroidetes bacterium 24-39-8 | reverse complement strand
TTTTTCGGCTTCAGCAATTCTTTGTTCTATTCTATTGACTGCTCTAATTTCTCCATTCAATCCAACTTCTCCTGCAAAACAAATATGACTTGGAAGAGGAACGTCTTCATAAGAAGAAAGTAAGGCACAAATTACTGCAAGATCAATGCTGGGGTCTTCTACTTTTATGCCACCAGCAATATTGACAAAAACGTCTTTCATGCCAAATTGAAAACCACCCCTTTTTTCTAGTACGGCTAGTAGTAGTTGTAATCTACGTAAATCAAAACCAGTCACCGTACGCTGTGGTGTGCCATACACGCTCTGTGTTACAAGGGCTTGCACTTCTATGAGTAAGGGACGCATACCTTCTAGGGTAGCAGCAATAGCAGAACCACTTAATTGTTCTTCTCTCTGTGCAATCAAAATTTCTGAAGGATTAGAAACTATGCGCATGCCCTCACCCGTCATTTCATAAATACCTAGTTCTGCAGTGCTTCCAAATCTGTTTTTGAGTGTTCTTAAAATTCTATAAGCATAGTGTCTATCGCCCTCAAATTGTAATACCGTATCTACCAAATGTTCTAATACTTTTGGTCCTGCAATGGAACCATCTTTGGTAATATGTCCTATCAGAAAAACAGGGGTTCCCGTTTCTTTTGCAAAGCGTTGAAATTCTCCAGCACATTCTCTGATTTGTGAAACAGATCCTGCAGAAGAATCTATTAAGTTAGATTGTAGTGTTTGAATAGAATCTACAATCACCATTTGTGGTTTTAGTTTTTTAATTTCTTGGAAGATAGTGGCGGTAGAAGTTTCCGTGAGTAAATAAAATTGTTCGTTGTCAATATTCAATCTATCGGCACGCATTTTAATTTGTTGCTCACTTTCTTCACCACTTATATAAAGTACAGATGCTTGCTTCATGAGTAAACCAATCTGTAAAAACAGCGTGCTTTTTCCAATCCCTGGTTCACCTGCTACTAGTATAATACTACCTGGAACAATTCCTCCCCCCAAAACCCTATTCAATTCTGAGTCCATGGAATCAATCCGTTTTTCTTCCTTGCTTACTACTTGACTAAGTGCAATTGTTTTCACAGAACGCTTGTCATTATGATAAGAATCCCATTCAATTTCTTTTTGACTTCCTTTGTCAATGATTTCTTCCACTAAAGTGTTCCATTCATTACAAGATGGGCACTTGCCCAACCACTTGGCAGATTCATAACCACAATTGCTACAGAAAAACGCTTTTTTAATCTTACTCATTGCTGTAAAGGTAGGTGCAGAAATGGGTTAATTGGAAGATCAAAGCTGTTGGAAACTGAAAAGATTTCAGTCCTTTTTTAAAGGTAAAAGGGTCAACATTACTGCTGACCCTTTTTACTTACTAACCCATTAAATTCTTCCACTAAATTACAATAATGGGTCAGATGGCAAAATAATTTTTTGGTTAATATGCGGTTATTGCAGGCCCTAGAATGCCTAGAAATCAGCCAAAATGAACCTAAAGTATGGGTTTTGAGTAGGGTAAAGCATATGATATAACTGTTATTTGTTTTTCAGCTTTTTTTGAAGCGCTATAAAAATGGTTAAACACTAAAAAAATGTTTAAACGCTAAAAATTCATTCAACGGAAAAGGTATTTAGTAAGTTTTTTAATATTACAATTAATTACATGTGTTAAACTCACTCCAATTACATGATAAAAAAAAACAATAAGAGCTAAAAAAACAGTAAAAAACAACCTTAACCTTAAATTAACCTTAAAAAAAGATTAAAAAAGTTAATGAAATCTAAATGATGAGCAGCTTTTTCGTTATTTGTGCGGTCATCAGAATTGACAAAAGGTTAACAAACCCAAAAACGACAACATGAGAAAAAAACTGCTACTCAGTTTTTGCGCATGGATTTTTGCATTAATTGCAGGTCTTGCACAAACAACTACTGTTACTGGAAAGGTAACAGATGACAAAGGAAAACCCATTGAAGGGGCCGCCGTAGTTGAGAAAAAAAGCAAAGGTGGTACTGCCACTGACGCTAACGGTGTTTTCAAATTGACAGTTAAACCAGGCGCTATATTGGTGATTTCTGGAACTGGCTTTGAGAAAAGAGAAGTTGCAGCTACTGAAGCTGGAAACGTTTCTTTGAAAACCGCAGATGAGAACCTAAGTGAAGTGGTAGTAACCGCCTTGGGTATCAAGCGTGAAAAGAAAGCCTTGGGATACGCTGTATCTTCTGTAGGTAAAAAAGACTTGGAATTACGTCCAGACGGTGACCTTGGTCGCGTTTTGAGCGGTAAAGCTCCAGGAGTTAATATTGGTGCAACCAGCGGTCTGTCTGGTTCTGGTACCAATATTGTCATTCGTGGTGTGAATACCATTAGTGGTAGCTCACAACCTTTGTTTGTAGTAGATGGTGTGCCTTTTGATGGTGGTACCAATACGCAAGCATCTTTTGTTTACGGTAACCAAACTTCTTCTCGTTTCTTGGATTTGGATCCAAACAACATTGAGAGTGTTGACGTATTAAAAGGATTGAGCGCAACTACTATGTATGGTGAGTTGGGTAGAAACGGTGTAATCTTGGTAACTACCAAAAATGGTGCTACTCAGAAAGCTCGTAAGAAAACTGAAATCACAGTTTCTCAATCAATGTTTACCAATACAGTTGCCAATCTACCAGAATATAACGAAAGTTATGGTGGTGGTTTTGACTTGAGCTTGGGTCTAGCTTTCTTCTCAAACTGGGGAGCTAAATTTACCAACCCTGCTGCATTAGTACCGCACCCTTATGATAGGGCTGCTTTAAATGCTGCATTTCCTGAATACAAGGGTGCTACCTATGAGTACAAATATTACAATAGTGTACCAAACTTCTTTAGAACAGGAACTGTAAGTAATACTTCTGTAAACGTTGCTGGTACTACTGGTATAGTAAACTATAACGCTAACTTTGGTTATTTAGATGATCAAGGTTTTGTAAATGGTAACGGATTGAATAGAAACACTTTTGGTTTGGGTGGTAGTGCTAAGCTTACCAACAAAGTAACCGTGAGTGGTACTTTCAACTATGTTAACACTGATCAAAAATCTCCTCCAACTTCTACCAGCTTTGGTTCTAGTGCAACTGCTACCTCTGTATTTGGAGACGTAATGTACACACCTACTGCAGTAGATTTGATGGGTCTTCCTTGGGAGAATCCAATTACCAAAGGACACGTTTCTTATAGAAATGGTAATGATATCCAAAACCCAATCTGGACCACCTACAATTCATTCACTCAGGATAAAGTAAACCGTGCTTATGGTAATATGCAAATCCGTTATGAAGTTTTGAAAGGATTAAACCTGAGCTATCGCGTAGGTTTTGATAACTATTCTGAATTCCAAATGTATGCTCAGAATAAGGGTGGTCAGCAATATGCTACTGGTATCTACCGTACTACAGCTGGTAGTAACAATATCTGGGACCACACTGCATTGGCAACTTATAAAACAGATATCAATAGCAACTGGGACTTGAACGTAGACGCGGGTGTTAACTCAAGGGAAAACACTTATTCTCAATCTGGTACTTTGAGTAGAGATCAGTTGGTTTATGGTTTATTGGATCACACCAACTTTATCACACACGATATTGTGTCTGAGAATGGTTCTGATTTAGACTATAAAGTTAAATCTCAGTCTATTGGTGCATTTGCTTCAGCTACTTTTGGTTACAACCAATATTTGTATGTAAACTTAGGTGGACGTAATAGCTGGACTTCAACTTTGGAAAAAGCTAACCGTAGTATTTTCTATCCAAGTACAAGTATCTCTTTTATTCCTACATCAGCAATTCCTGCTTTACAGAATAATAAATACATCAATTACTTGAAAGTTCGTTTGGGTTATTCTACTTCTGCAGGTTTCCCTGGTGCATATGAAACAAGACCTGTATTGGGTATTGCTACTCGTACTTTCTTAGACAGAGCTAGCACACCAGTAAACGTGAATGCTATCAGCGGTACTTTGCCTAACCCAGACTTAAAGCCTGAGTTACAAACTGAGTTTGAAGCGGGTGTTGAAGGTAAATTCTTGAAAAACCGTTTGACTTTAGATTTGACTTTGTACAACAGGATTTCTAAAAATCAGTTGTTGAATAGAGATTTGGATCCTTCTTCTGGATACTCTTCTATCAAGATCAATGCTGGTCAGGTATCTAACAAAGGTGTGGAAATGGGACTTGGTTACACTTTCATCCAGAACAAAGCATGGAATTGGAAAGTAGACGCCTTGTGGACCATTAACCAAAGCATGGTTTCTGATATTCCTTCTGACTTGAAAGAGATTGTTTATGCAGGTTATACTACCTTGGGTAACTTTGCTATCAACGGTCAACCTTTGGGAGTTATCAAAGGATACTACTGGCAGCGTGATGCCAAAACTGGTCAACGTATTGTAAGTTCAACTGGTGATTATATTTCTTCTCAAGAAATTGGTATCATTGGTGACCCAACTCCTAAGTACAAATTAACTGGGATCTCTAATCTTTCTTACAAAGGTTTGAGCTTCCGTATGCAATGGGAATACACTTGTGGTGGAGACATGTACTCTTCTACAACTCGTTCTCTAATTGCTCGTGGTGTTACAAAAGATACAGAATTTGACCGTGCAGCTCCATACCTATTACCAGGTGTTGACGCAAGCGGTAATCCTAACAGGGTTCAAACTTCTGCTACTCAAGCATTCTTTAACAATGGATTTGGTCCTGATGAATCAGGTATGTATGATGCAACCTTAATCCGTTTGAGAGAATTGTCTTTAGCTTATAGTCTGCCTGAAAAGTTATTGGCAAAAACACCATTTGGTGGAGTGTCATTCACATTGTCTGGAACCAATCTCTGGTACAATGCTCCTAACTTCCCTAAATATGCCAACTTTGATCCTGAAACCAACGGTTTGGGTGTAAGTAATGGTAGGGGCTTGGAGTTTATTACTGGACCTTCTTCACGCAGAATTGGTGCAAGCTTGAGAATCACCTTCTAATAACAACTTAATATTTAGTAATATGAGATATTCGAAATTTTTTATCTGCCTAGCATTACTAGCTACCACATTGGGAGCTTGTAATAAAAAACTGGACAGCTTATTGGATAATCCCAATGCGCCTTCTCCTTCCACTGCAGACGTGGACCTTTCATTGAACCAGATTCAGTTGTCTTTTAGAGGCTTCTACGGAACTGCTTCCACTTTGGGTGCAGAACTTTCTCGCCAACAATCTTGGTTTGGACCCATTTACGCAAATGGATATAGCCCAGGAACCTTTGATGGTTTGTGGAGTTCAGCCTATTCTAGCATTTTTGTCAATGCTGACGCGATGATTCCTGTGGCTACAGCCCAGAAAAAATTCATCCATGCTGGTGTTGCAAAAGTGTTGAAAGCTTATACCTTGGGAACCTTGGTTGATCAGTTTGGAGATATTCCTTACACAGAGGCAGTTCAGGGTGCGGCAAATACCAATCCTAAAATTGACAAAGGTGCTGATGTTTATGTGAAAGCTTTGGCTTTGTTGGATGACGCAATTGCTGATTTCAATAAAACAGGTTCTGCTGCTGGTCCTACTAATGACCTGTTCTATGGTGGTTCTTCAGCTAACTGGAAAAAAGCAGCCAAGTCCTTAAAATTGAAATTCTTGATGAATACTCGTTTGGTAGACGCTTCTGCTTCTGCTAAAATTGCCGCTTTGATTACTGAGAATGACTTGGTAACCACTGCTGCTCAAGATTTCAACTTTAAATATGGTACCAATATTTCTTCTCCTGATAGCCGTCATCCTAAATATGCCGGTAACTATAACGTGAATAATCAGGTAGGAGAGTATTTGAGTACTTATTTTATGAACTTGGTAGTTAAGGAAAAAACAGGAACTGTTTCTTTTCTTGATCCACGTAGAAGGTATTATTTCTATCGTCAGAACACCAACTATGTAAACGTTAACGAAACCACTTTAACCTGTGCTTTTGTTGCTAATCCTGCTCATTATCCAGCTGATATGCCATTCTGTATAGTAGGTGGTAACTCAGGTTATTGGGGCCGTGACCATGGTGACAACTCTGGTACACCTCCCGATGGATCTTTTAGAACTACCTATGGTGTTTATCCTGCCGGTGGTGAATTTGATGCAGGTACTGGTGGAGCCGTTAAACAAGTAATGGGTGGCCGTGGTGCTGGTGTTGACCCAATCTGGAACTCTGCTTTCACTTATTTTGTGGAAGCTGAAGCAGCTTTGAAATTGGGTATCACTGCAGGTGGAACAGCTAGAGCATTATTGAGCAAAGCCATCTATGCTTCTATCAGTAAAGTAGTTGGTTTCCCTGCCTCTATTGGTTACTCAATGAGTGCCAGCCAATTAGGATTGGTTCCTACTACTACTCAAATAGACACTTATGTAAATTTTGTGTTAGCTCAATATGATGCTGCTACCACTGATGATGCACGTTTGAATATCATCATGAAGGAATACTATATTGCTGCATGGGGTAATGGTGTAGAAACTTATAATTCCTTAAGAAGAACTGGTAAGCCTGATAATATTCAGTTAGTTGTTACTACAGCTAATCCTGGTGTATTCATGAGGTCTTTCACTTATCCTTCAGTGTATGTTAACAGAAACTTGAATGCGCCTACCCAGAAAACACCTGGTGTTGCTGCAAACAAAGTATTCTGGGATAATAACCCTGATAATTTCATTAAATAAAATACAGCAATCATGAAGAAAATCCTAAACATATTCAGTGTTGCAGCAATTCTACTGTTTGCTGTTTCCTGTAAAAAATCGGAGAATTCCAATCCATTAACAGATATAGCTAATTTTGGAAAAGGTGCCTATATTACTTTAGCTAGTAATATTAACTTAAACCTAAACTATGCTCAGGTAGCTACTTCCAAAGTAGGTGTTAAAGTAAACCAATACAACAACGGAAACGATGTTGATAAAATCAAGGTTTATGTAGTACAAGGTGCAAATGCAAATCCAACCTCTTGGAAACTGGTTAAAACCGTTACCTATGCAGGTGAGGGTACAGAACTAAGTGCCACTGGTGCTGAAATTGCTACTGCTTTAGGTGTTGCACCTTCTGCTTTGTCTCCAGGTAATTTCTACACTTTTTACAATCAGATAACTACCAAAAGTGGTGAAACTTATGATATCAGTAACATTAACAGTGCTTTAGAAAGTGGATCTTTCTATGGTGTTTGTTTCCGTTGGACTGCTTCTGTGGTTTGTCCTTTTGTGGCACCAATGGCTGGTACTTATAAAGTAATTCAGGATGACTGGGTTGACTGGTCACCTGGTGACTTGGTACAAGTAACTGACGGTCCTGGTGCTAACCAATTGAACTTAAGTAAAATATGGCCTAACCCTTCTTATGGCGACATTGGTCCAAATCCATTGGTAATCACAGTTGACGCTACTACTGGAAATGTAACATTGCCTGCTGGTCTTATTTGGGCTACTGGTTATCCTGGTACAGCTTCTACAGGTTCTGGAAGTACCGGTCTAGTTTTTGCTTGTACTGGTAGGATCTCTTTGAGTGTCCGTATCTTGTATAACGGTGGTGACGCCGGTTTCAACAAATTGATCTTGCAAAAGCAATAAGCTTTTCATCAATAATCTTAGAAGCCGTTCCGATAATTTCGGGACGGCTTTTTTAATACCCTGAACTTGATCAGACAAGAAAATGAGTGATGTGTCAATTAACTGCTCAGACAGATTGCCCCATAATAGCAATAGCCAACAAAAGACCCCGATTACGATTAATCGGGGTCTTTTAATAAATTGGTTAAATACTTGGTATTTGCTTGGAATATGTTTGAATTCCTAGAACTTAATCTCTTCTTCGTGTTCGTTAAAGAAGCGAAATTCTATAATATGGTAATTGGTATTGGCCTGGGCCTTTAAATCCATCTTGTATTTGCGTCTCCACTGCCTAATAATGGGGTTAAACCATCCCTTGGTAAGGTGAGAGTAAACAATGGGGTGAACGGCCAAGGTAAGGCTCTTATGCGCGTGTGTTACCAAATAGTGTAAACGCTTTTCAATCTCGTCTTCTAAAATTAGGGTAGAAGTAATCTTTCCGGTACCATTACAAGCTGGACAAACCTCAGAAGTGTTGATATTCATTTCTGGGCGCATGCGCTGTCTTGTAACCTGTAACAACCCAAATTTAGAGATGGGCAACAAACTATGACGGGCACGATCGGTTTTCATAAAACCTTCCATGGCTTCTTGCAACTTGCGTTTGTTGTCTGGAAGCTTCATGTCAATAAAGTCTATGACAATGATGCCGCCTATATCGCGCAAGCGCAACTGTCTCGCAATCTCTTCTGCTGCTTCTAAATTGGTTTCTAGTGCATTCTCTTCTTGGTTATTGCTCACGCTCTTATAGCCGCTATTCACGTCAATTACGTGCAATGCTTCTGTGTGCTCAATAATCAAGTAAGCGCCACTAGGTAGGTTGACTGTTTTGCCAAAGGCCGATTTTACCTGTTTGGTAATGCCAAAATGGTCAAAAATAGCACCAGGGCTATTGTGCATGGTTACTATCTCGGCTTTTTCTGGAGCAATGCGTTGCAGATAAACCCTGATCTCAGTATAAATATTTTTATCATTTACTACAATGCGATTAAAATCTGCACTGAGTAAATCTCTTAAAATACTAGTGGTCTTATTCTGCTCGCTCATGATTTTGGCAGGAGCAACAGCACCTTTTAAATTGGTCTGAATGGTTTCCCAAATGGCTACCAAACTCAACATGTCTTGGTGTAATTCTGCCGTGGTTTTTCCTTCTGCAGCAGTACGTACAATTACCCCAAAATTCTTTGGCCTAATGGCTTCTACAATTTTGTGTAATCGCTTTCTTTCTTCAGAGCTATGGATCTTTTTTGAAACGGCTACAATCTCATTAAATGGAGTAACTACCACAAACCTTCCGGGCAATGATAATTCACAACTCAGTCTTGGTCCTTTGGCGGCAATGGGCTCTTTTAAGATTTGAACCAATACATTGGGTTTGCCATTGAGTACTTCATTAATCTTGCCAGTTTTTAAAATCTCTGGTTCAGATTGAAATTTGGCAAAATCAAATCCATGCTCTTCCTTATCGTTCATAGCAATTTGCGTGAACTTGATAATAGAACGAGCATAAGGACTCAAGTCAGTATAATGTAGAAATGCGTCTTTCTCAAACCCAACGTCTACAAATGCAGCATTGAGTCCGGGAATGAGCTTTTTCACTTTTCCCAAGTAGAGGTCGCCAACGGCAAAACTAGCGTCTGCTTTTTCATTATGCAGTTCCACTAATTTCTTGTCTTCCAACAATGCAATTTCAACGCCTGTTGGGGCAACATTAATAATTAATTCTTTGTTCACGAATGGCAACTTTTAGATACAAAATAGTTGGCCGCATAGCAGCATACAACAATACACTAAATCCGTAACACCCACCACCAAAAGGAAGGAAAAGGTAAAAGTTGCAGCGTAGGAAAGGTGGTTGGCTAAATCCAGATAAGTGTGAAAACCCCATTCAATCCCGATTGTTCGGAACGGAACGGGGTTTGTATCATAGTAAAATCAAGAACTATTTGTTCTTTTTCTTATGACGATTCTTTCTTAAACGTTTTTTTCTCTTGTGCGTCGCAATCTTATGACGCTTTCTCTTCTTACCACAAGGCATGTCCAAGTAATTTTATAAGTTAAAAAATAAATGCTATTTGCGCAATTCACTAATACGTTTATCTAGAGCGGTTTTGGCTTCTGGAACTTTTACTAGCTCCTTGGCCCGCTGATACCATTTTATGGCACCTGCTTTATCGCCCTTCAACTCGTAACATTCAGCAAGGTTGAATATTGCTTCCAGATTTTCTGGCTGTTTTTGCAGCACAGTGTTGAATCTCTCAATGGCTTTGTCATATTGACCACTTTTCTTTCCTCCCATTCCCAAAACCATTTGACCATAGAGATTCTCCGGATGCTCCTGAACCACTTTTCTTACCTCTAAAATTCCCTGCATTGGATTATCTGAGATATTGCCAAACATATAGCAAATACCCAATCCAATCTTGGTGGAATCATTGGCAGAATTAATGATCAGTGCCTTATCTAAAAGATCTTTTGCGTTCTCACCCAGCCAGTGTTGCATGGCAGGATCAGCCTCTGTTAATAGGTTCTCTAAAAACAGTTGGGCGGCAAAGGTGAGGCTTTTTTCAGAATTTTCCAACTTCGCGGCTTCGGAACTATAATATGCGTAGGGTTCAAAGATTTTGGCAGAGTCTGACCAGAACCTAGCAAGCTGGTGATAAACATGTATTTTTTGGTCTTTAACATCGCCCCGCACAACGGCTTGTTCCAATAATGCTAGGCGTTGAACCTGCTCTGGACTAATGCGTTGTCTGGCTTTTGCCAATAAATCCTCAATGGTAACTGAGTGATTATGAGTGTCTTGTGTTGCTGGTGCGGCGGTGGTGCTGGATTTGGGTGTGTCTGTACTTGTGCCAAAATAAATAACGGCAATAAGCAAGACCCCGCCCAAAATGAGGAGCCATTGTTGTTTCTTCATGCAAAAATTTCAGCAAAGTTAGTCCGACTTACGCTTGCTTTTAACTTCACTAACAAATTCTTTTGCAGGCTTAAATGCGGGAATAAAATGCTCAGGAATCTCAACAGCTACATTTTTTTTGATATTTCGTCCAATCTTGGCAGCTCTTTTCTTGGTAATAAAACTTCCAAAACCTCTGATATAGATGTTTTGTCCATTTGCCAAGCTGTCTTTGACTTCTTTGAACATGGTTTCTAACGTAACAAGCACATCCACTTTGGGGATGCCGGTCTTGTCCGATATTTGATTGATGAGATCTGATTTTCTCATAGAAAAGGCTTTTGATTGTGGGTTATAGTCTAAAATACGCTAAAATTTCCGGTATCTGCAAGAAAGATAGCTTAAAATTTATAGGCGTTATCAATTGATTGATAAATGGTTCAATAGATGGATTTGACGGTTAATCAAGGGTTTATACATTAGAAAACAAGCAAAAGACCAAATTCCTGTATTTTCAAGGCCCATGAAACAAGTATTTACTAAAAACCTCATGCATTGGCACCAAACCAGTAATCATCGGCAAATGCCCTGGAAGGGAGAAAAAGACGCCTATAAGATTTGGCTCAGTGAAATTATTTTACAACAGACTAGGGTAGAACAGGGCTGGAATTATTATGAACGCTTTATCAAAAACTATCCCAATATAGGAGCATTGGCAGCCGCCAAGGACCAAGATGTATTTAAATTATGGGAAGGCCTAGGTTATTATAATAGGTGTAAAAACCTCTTGCATACGGCTAGAACCATTGTAAATGAGTATAATGGACAGTTTCCAAATGACTATGAAACCATTTTATCTCTAAAAGGAATTGGCCCCTATACAGCTGCCGCCATAGCCAGTTTTGCTTTTCAATTGCCCTATGCTGTTGTGGATGGGAATGTATTTAGGGTATTATCAAGGTATTTTAATATTGCCGAAGCTATTGATGGAACTGCTGGAAAAATGCGGTTTACCCATTTGGCCCAAGAAGTCTTGGATCAATCACAGCCAGGGATTTATAACCAAGCCATTATGGACTTTGGAGCAACGGTTTGCAAACCCTTTGCGCCAAGTTGTGGTATTTGTCCGCTTCAAAAAAACTGCCAAGCATTTGCCAATGGATTGGTGAATGAATTACCAGTTAAAGAGAAAAAATTACTCAAGCGCAAGCGTTGGTTCAATTATTTCTTTTTTGAACATGGCGCTCAAATCTATATACACCAACGTGCCCAGGGCGATATCTGGGCCAATCTTCACGAATTCTATTTGGTAGAATCTCCAGATCAAGTAGTTTGGAACAATGCTTCTGTGATGGAATTGCTACAAGACCAATTAGGCATTCAAACAGGTGTTTTAAAAGAGGTTTCAGATCTACTTGTGCAACAATTAACCCATCAACAAATCAAAGCCCGTTTTATTCAGGTAGTCTTGACCAAAAAACCTGCTTTACTAACAAAGGGTCAATGGGTAGACAAAAAATTGATTAACCAATTAGCTTTTCCAAAAATCATCCTACAATGGATGGAGAATGCCGCGCCATTAAAGATTTAGGGTTTTTAACAGGGCTGTTAATTTATCAACAGAGGATTCTTTTGTTTCTTAAAAAAAGGTATTTTTAAGAACAGTAAGATTTGGACGAACCTAAAAATATATTTTATGAGGGGAGTTAACAGAGTCATGTTGATTGGAAATCTTGGAAAAGAACCAGATGTACAACACCTTGAAGGAAATATTAGCGTAGCCAAATTTCCATTGGCCACTACGGAAACCTATAAAGACCGGTCTGGCAAATTGATCTCTCAAACAGAATGGCATACCGTGGTGCTTTGGCGGGGGTTGGCAGAATTGGCCCAAAAATACCTGCACAAGGGCTCGTTGATCTATGTTGAGGGCAGGCTTAGAACCAGGAGTTGGGAAGACAAAGAGGGGAATAAAAAATTTGCCACAGAAGTGGTGGGAGACAATTTGATTATGTTAGATAAACGCTCTGATGGATCAGGTCATGGGGGAGAAGGAATGGAAGGTTATCATGGAGATGATTTGCCGCCAATTGGAGACCCTTCTGAGAACCTGCCATTTTAAACATAGAATTGATACTTTTGCAATAACTGGTTAGACTGGTCTAGCCCATTTTACATTAAAATAGCTGCTTTGGATTATCACTCGGTTTTGAATCAATTTTTGTCGGCACCATTTCTGTCTGCTATTCAGGCACAGGGTACTACGGTGTTGGTGATGGTTTTATTGGTGTTGTTATTTTTATCCTTTGTATTAGCAGGAGCAGAAGTAGCTTTTTTCTCCCTTACCTATAAAGACATTAACCTACTCAAATCTAAACAGCAACCACCATATAAACGCGTGGTGGATTTGTTAGAAGAACCAAAGACCTTATTGGCTTCCTTATTAATTGCCAATAGCTTTATTAATATAGCCATCATTATCATTTCTAACTTATTGATTGATGGCATGTTCAATTTTGAAAAATTTGACGCAGTATGGGTTGAATTTGTGATCAAGGTTATTTCTGTTTCTTTTATTCTGGTATTGTTTGGAGAAGTTATGCCCAAGGTATTGGCTACCCAAAATAATATTCGCTTTGCCAAAGACTTTGGTGGAATTATTCAAGCCGTGTCTTATGCTACTGCAGGTCTAAGCAAAAGATTGGTAAATTTTTCTGATATCATTGAAAAGAAATTAGCCAAAAAAAATCTGGGTTCTTATAGTTTGGAGGAGTTGGATCATGCCATTGACTTAACTACGGACAGCACTGCATCTGAGAATGAAAAAAACATACTCAAGGGGATTGTGAAATTTGGCAATATTACGGTCAAGCAAATCATGAAAACCAGGATGGATGTGCATGGGCTAGACCAAGAAATTAGTTTTGGAGAACTTATTGCTTCTGTAAAAGACCTACACTATAGCAGGTTGCCAGTTTATAAAGAAGACTTGGACAATGTGGTAGGAATGATTCATACCAAGGACCTGATTCCCTTTATCAATGAGGCCGATGATTATGCATGGCATACCCATATGCGCCAGCCCTATTTTGTACACGAACAAAAACTCATTGAAGACTTGTTACAAGATTTTCAATCAAAGCGAATCCATTTTGCGGTAGTAGTAGATGAGTTTGGAGGAACTAGCGGAATTGTTACTTTAGAAGACATTCTGGAAGAGGTAATTGGAGATATCAAGGACGAGTTTGACGAGGAAGAATCTGGGCACAAAAAAATTGACGAGTACAATTATATTTTTGAAGGCCGCACCATGCTCAACGATGTTTGCAAAGTGATGGAATTACAAGCAGACATATTTGACCAAGTTAAAGGTGAAAGTGATTCGCTTGCAGGACTGGTCTTAGAACTGGCAGGAGAAATTCCACAAGTCATGCAGGTATTGCGTTCTGGCGATTTTGAATTTACTGTTTTGGAAGTAGCCAAAAATAGAATCAATAAGATCAAGGTAACCATCAAACAACAGGAAGCAGAATAGCTTTATAAAATCCAATCATGTTTTCTAGCAAACGTATTTCTATTTTGTTGGCAGGTTTTGCCCTTGTTTTTTTAATAGCCTGCAATAGTGTGTTTACGCCCAAGCCTAATGGATATTTTGATATTGGATTTCCCAAGAAAAAATACCAACTCTTTAATCAAGCTGGGTATCCCTATGAATTTGAATATCCGGTCTATGCCCAAGTAATCAAGGACAGTAGTTTTTTTGGAGAAACTACGGAGAACCCTTGGTGGGTTAATATTAATTTTCCAGATTTTAATGGAAAGATTCACATCAGTTATAAAGAGATAGGCAAAAACAATTTTGATACCCTAATTAAGCACGCCTATTTTCTAACAGGTAAACATAGTAGTAAGGCCTATTCCATTGAAGATTCTAGTATGCAAAACGTATATGGAATTCATGGCGTTATGTTTTCCGTTGGGGGTGATGTGGCAACTGCTAACCAATTTTTCTTAACCGATTCTACCAAACATTTTCTGCGCGGAGCCCTCTATTTTGACGCCGCACCCAATGCAGATTCATTGGGCATTGTGAACCAGTTTTTGTTAGAAGATATGAAGCACTTGATCAATAGTTTCAAGTGGAAAAACAAGTAGCCCAATCATAGAGATTGTTGGGTTATCGTTTAATCCTAGCTTTTTTAATCTTGTCTAATCCAGGAAAATGTTGCTCTAGGTATTTATTGCCATGCTTCATCACGGAGTCCTGAAACTTAAAAGTGATAGTATCTTTATAAGCCCCATAAAACTGATCCACCACTTCCATACCCTTTACCACCCTTCCAAATGGAGTGAATGCTCTTGATTGAGCCATGGTGTCTAGTCTCCGATTGTCTATTTTGTTAATGTACACATGCACCGTTCTGTTATTCACTCCCCCTGTAGCAAATGCCATGGCAGCACGCTGATTGCTATGGGTATTGGGCTCGTCTAGAATGGTTTTCTTGTCCATGAAGCTATTGAGGGCTGTATCATTTTGAATGCCAAATTGGGCATATTTTTCCGTACTTCTAAATACATACATGTTGCTGTAGTATCCAGATTTCACCAGCTGATAAAACCTGGTTGCACCCAAGGGCGCCCAGTCTTTGTAAACCCTAACATCAAAATTCCCCTTGGTGGTTTTGAACTGAACCAAAAAGCTATCTGGGGCGTTTTTATGGAGGTTCCGCTCAATGCGTTGTTTACTTTGTCCAAGTGCTAAAAGGCAGGAACAGCTAAATAGGAGGGTGCTGATAGTTTTGATCATTTGATTAAATTCTTGCTAAAAGATAATCAAATATTCCAAATGCCGCAGAAAGCGGAATGGCGTTATCTTTGAAGGAATTTTGAAGCCAATGATAGCAATTGACCATGTTTTGATTAGTGAAGAGATTATAGACGAGCAATTTGTCTGTGATTTGAGTAAATGTAAGGGTGGTTGCTGTGAAGATGGTGACGCCGGAGCGCCCATGGAAAAATGGGAGCTGGAAAAGTTGAAACAAAACTATGAAGTGATTAAGCCCTATATGACAGCAGAAGGCATTGCAGAAGTGGAGCGCCAGGGCAAATATCTCTTTGACCAAGAGTTTGGATGGGTAACCCCCACTATTGAAGGACAGATTTGTGCCTATGGTTATAGAGATAAATGGGGTATTATCAAATGCAGTATTGAGGAAGCTTATAATGAGGGCAAGTTGGATTGGAAAAAACCAGTGAGCTGTCATTTGTTTCCCATTCGCATTCAAAAAAGCAAGCGGGATCCAGACATTGAATACCTCAACTATGAACCCAGAGAAGACCTTTGTGCAGCAGCCTGTAGTTTGGGTAAGCATTTGAAAATGCCGGTCTATGTATTTTTAAAAGAATCCATTATTCGCAAATACGGAGAGGAATTCTATGAAACACTAGAAGCCACTGCCAAAGAATTAAAGAAAAAGAAATAATCTTCCCATGCCAGATAAAGCAGCATCTTTTATTGCCAAGAGTACCATTAAGGCAGCAGACCTGGACCATCGCCGTAAAATCAATTTTAATATTGGTAAGTATAATGCGGTGGTGCCCATTGGTAAGAAGCAGTTTACAGATGTAATGCTTACTAGAGAAAAAGCCAAGAATCGTAAATGGGATGCCATTGAGCATTTAGACACGCACTTGGAAAATTTTGAAAAGCGCATTACGGCAAGGGGTGCTAAAGTTATTTGGGCGGAGAATAAGGATCAAGCTTTGGAAGCCATTGGTAAGATTTGCAAAGAACGCAATTGTAAAACCTTGGTCAAGAGTAAGAGCATGGTTACAGAAGAAATTCACCTGAATGACTATCTGGAATCAAAAGGCATTGAGAGTGTAGAAACAGACTTGGGTGAATATATTCAACAACTAGACGGTGAGCCGCCCTATCATATTGTTACGCCCGCCATGCACAAGAGCAAGGAAGACGTAGCCAAATTATTTGCAGAAAAACTAGGTGTGCCCGGGGGATTGTCACCAGAAGAGTTAACCCTAGTAGCCAGAAAAAAACTCCGTGAAAAATATGTGCAAGCAGAAGTAGGTGTTACTGGTGCCAATTTTATTATTTCAGATATTGGCGCCATTGCTGTTACAGAAAATGAGGGAAATGCGCGCTTAAGTTGTGCTTTTCCAAAAACACATATTGTGGTAGTAGGCATTGAAAAAGTAATTCCTTCTATTCATGACCTTGCTTTATTCTGGCCCCTGCTCTCCACATTTGGAACAGGACAAAAAGTTACTGTTTACAATAGCATTGTTACAGGACCAAGACAGGCCGGAGAATTAGACGGACCAGAAGAAATGATTGTAATTCTACTAGACAATGGCCGAACCAATTTATTGGAAAATCCTACTAGTAGAGAAGCGCTTTACTGCATTAGGTGCGGTGCTTGTTTGAACGCTTGTCCTGTTTATAAAAATATTGGTGGACACGCTTATGAGACCACCTATAGCGGTCCTATTGGAAAAGTCATTACGCCGTATTTGAGTGGGATGAAGGATTACAAACACTTAAGTTATGCGTCTTCACTTTGTGGCAATTGCACAGAGGTTTGCCCCGTTAGGATTAACCTACATGAATTGTTATTAGACAATAGACATGAAGCGGTGGTAGAAGGCAATAGTAGTTTGGCTGAGCGATTGGCTTGGAAGGCTTGGAAAACTGCCAGCTTGAATAGATCTATGATGAATATGGGTAATGCCAAATTAAAGAACTGGGTAGTCAACAAAGTATTCAAAGGTTGGACCACCCATAGATCAGATCTAGACTTTAGCAACAAGACATTTAGCGAAATGTGGCAGGACAAAAAGTGATAGCCATTTATGCGCCAAATATTAGCCCAAGACTAAGCTATACAGTAGCAACACTGTTTGGCAATGAGGCATTAGTTAGCGCTAATAAACTAACATTCTTACAGCACGATGGTCCCAGAATTAATTACTCTCATGAATTTCTAGACGTTAGAAATTTATGGATTCATCCACATGGATTATTGGAAGAATCAGGCATAGCAGCCCAGGAAATTGAATTGATTCAGTGGAAGGGATTTGCTGCATTTTTTAAAACAAGTGATGGAACCATACCCTTTGATGTATTTGCTGCTGCTTTTTATTTGCTATCGCGATATGAAGAATATCTAAGCCATGAAAAAGACAAATATGGAAGATTTCCGGCCGAAGCATCACTGGCATTTAAAGCCAGATTTTTGCAGCAACCATTGATTCAGTGTTGGATAAAAGCATTGGGATGGGAATTGAGATTATTGTTCCCTGATTTTAGGTTACAGGCTATACCATTCCAGTTTATTCCTACTTATGATATTGACCTAGCTTTTGCTTATTTAAACCAACCCTTGACCAAACAGGTTGTTGGTTTTTTCAAAACATTGTATCAGGGAAAATTTGAGGCTTTTTTAGAAATGGCCAAAGTGTTGAGTGGTAATGCCGCAGATCCATCTGACCAATTTCAACAATTGCAAACACTGCATCAAGAACTCTTATTGCAACCGCATTATTTCTTTTTGTTAGCAGCAAAAAGACTTGGTGTTGACAAAAATATTGCACCCTCTAATCAGGCCCTGCAATCCATTATTCAAGCGCTTTCTAAGCAATATCCAATAGGTATTCATCCTTCATGGCAATCGGGTGATGAGCCAGCATTATTGTTATCTGAAATCAATTGTTTATCCAAGATAATAGACAAACCTATTAATACATCGCGCCAGCATTATTTGCGTATGCAGTTTCCTCAAACCTATGAGCGCTTATTGGCAGCGGGTATTCAAGATGACTATACTATGGGCTATGCTTCTCAGAACGGATTTAGGGCTTCTTATGCAGGTTCTTTTTATTGGTATAACCTGACACGGGAATGCAAAACCAATCTCTTGATTCATCCCTTTTGTTATATGGATGCAACGGCTATTTTTTATAAGAGAGAACCTGTGTATGAAGCCGCAAAAGAATTGCATGAACTAACAGATATGGTCATACAATATGGTGGAGAAATGATGGCCATTTTTCACAATGACTTTTTAACGCAGCAACCAGAATGGATAGAATGGAGTCAATTGCATGAAGACTGGTTGCGCAAATATGCTACTACTAGTAGTTAAGCCGTTTCTGGTTGAGTAGTTGCTTTTAAACTTCTGTTTACCAAATACACACCTAATAAGGTAATAGCTGATCCAATTAAAATATTGATGGTGAGTTTTTCATCTACCAATAAAGAACCAACTAATATAGCTACAATTGGATTAATATAAGCATAGAGTGCAGCAATACCTGGTTCCAAATTTTTCATGGAATAGATAAATGCAATAAAAGCAATAATGGATCCTGCCCCAACCATATAAGCTAGTGTGGCCCAGGTTTCAAAAGGAATTTGTGCAAAGGGAATGATATCGCCAGTGGCAGCGGCAATGCCATACATGATAAAAGAACTGAGCAACATTTGCCAACCCAATGCATTATAAGGATTGAGTTCAGACTTTTTCTTGGCAATAAAAATGGTAGTCATGGCCCAGGTAATCATGGCTACCATGGAAACGGCTACACCAATCCAAAACCCTTCTTTGTGGTTGTGAAAAGCATTGTCATAGAAGACCACGGCAATGCCTGCAATCCCCAAAAACAATCCTAGAAAAGTACTAGACTTAATTTGTTTGTTCTTGAAAAAAAACATTTCAATCAAGACCACAAACAGTGGATAGAGTGCCGCAATAAGGGCACCCAATCCACTGGGAATATATTTAAGACCTACGGTGGCTAGTCCATTAGAAGAGACAAACATGAGAATGGCCATGATGGTGAGCCAACCCAATTGTTTGAGCGTTGGTAGTTTTTCTCCCTTTAATAAAAAGAAGAGCACATAGATAATGCCACCAGAAAATTGTCTAATAGCAGCCACTTCAAAAGCAGGTGTATAGCGCACACAAATCTTACTTCCCACCCATGTGGTTCCCCAGACAATGCTGGTGATGGCTAGTGCTATATAGGCTTTCTGTTTGTTGGCTTGCATCAATGATTAGTGTCTGAAATGACGCAGACCCGTCATCACCATGGCTAGTTTATTTTCTACGCAATAAGCAACACTGTCTTTGTCTCTTACAGAACCGCCTGGTTGAATAAATGCTTCCATACCCGCTTCGTGTGCAATCTGTACACAGTCATTGAAAGGGAAGAAAGCATCAGAAGCCAATACGGCGCCTTGTAAAGAAAATTCAAATTGCTTGGCTTTGTCAATGGCATGACGCAATGCATCAATCCGGCTGGTTTGACCACAGCCCTTACCTACCAATTGTTTGTCTTTTACAAGTGCAATGGCATTGCTTTTTAAGTGTTTGCAAACTAGGTTGGCAAATACCAGATTGTCTTTTTCAGATTCAGTAGTTGGTCTACCACCTACTTCTTCCCATTTGTCAAAATTGCCCTTGTCTGCGCCTTGTTCTAGGGTGCCATTGAGTAATGACTTAGCAGGTGTTTTTAAAGCGGTGGTGCCAGCTTTGAGTTCTAATAAGATTCTATTTTTCTTGGTCTTTAAAACTTCTAATGCGTCTGCGTCAAAAGCTGGTGCAATCAATACTTCAAAGAAGATTTCATTGATGGCATCGGCAGTGGCTTTGTCAATAGTTCCATTGCAAACCAATACACCACCAAAAGCACTTTCAGGATCACCCGCCAAAGCCGCGTCCCAGCTAGATTTTACACTATCTCTTTGCGCTATGCCGCAAACATTGGTATGCTTGATAATGCCAAATACAGTTCCTTTACCAGCAACAGGCGCTGGGAATTCTTGAATCAATTGTACGGCAGCGTCTACGTCTACCAAATTATTATAGCTCAGTTCCTTGCCGTTTAATTGGTTAAAGAGTTGGGTAAGGTCTCCGTGAAAAACAGCCGACTGGTGCGGGTTCTCACCATAACGCAAAGCCTGACTAATACCTGGGTTAAAATAATTACTAATGGCCACATCATAGTGCATCACTACTTCAAAAGCCTTGGCCGCATAAGCCCTACGTTGTTCAATAGAAGTTTCTCCCTTCTGAGTTTTCAATAGGTTTTCCAAAGAAGCATAATCATCCTTTGCAGCAATGACTACCAAGTCTTTAAAGTTCTTGGCAGCAGCCCTAATCATAGATGGCCCACCAATATCTATTTTTTCAATAATCAATTTTTCTTCAGTGGTATTGGCCAGCGTTTCTTCAAATGGATAAAGGTCTACAATCACTAGGTCAATTTCTGGAATCTTGTATTCCTTCATTTCTGCTAAGTCCTGGGGTTCATACCTTCTACCCAATATGCCACCAAAAACAGCGGGATGCAGGGTTTTTACACGTCCACCCAAGATAGAAGGGTAGGTAGTTAGGCTTTCTACAGGAACACAGGGTACACCAAGGTCTTCTAGAAATTTCTGGGTTCCGCCAGTAGAATAGATGGTAATTCCCAAAGCATGTAATTCTTTTGCAATGGGTTCCAGGCCGTCTTTATAAAAAACGGAAATAAGTGCTGATTGAATTTTCTTTTGCATGTTGATTGCTTGGTCCGGCATAGAACATTAGGCCTGTTGCCGGGATTGAATGGAGTTGCAAAGGTAAGTTTTCACACGCTCACAAAAAAGAAAGAGGAAGACTAATAATACCAAGGTCTGTGAAAAACTAATGCCTAAGTGCTCAGAAACCGCAAATGGTAAGCGATTGGTTCTATCTACAAAGCCATTCATCCAGCCAATGCCTAGTTGAATCATTTTGCCCAAAAGGGATTGCAACAACGGAATGGGAATCAATAAAACAATTTCTAGATAGAGGATCAAACCAGAAAAAGGGACAATCAAGAGATTGCAAAACAAAAACAGGTTGGGAAACTGTTGAAAATGATAGAGCACCAAGGGAAGTGTGAACACCTGAGCCGAGAGCGTTAATGCATTGAGTTGCCAAATAGCCCTGAGTAAAGGGTTCTTGATTCGGAGCCATTGCATCAGGGTTTTGGCATAGAGCAAAATACCCGTAACCGCCGCATAACTGAGTTGGAAACCTAGGTCCCAGATTAACCAAGGGTCAAATACTAGTAAAAAAAATGCAGAAGCCGCCAATGCATTGAGTTGGTTGTTTTGATAACCCAGGCTTTGACTCAATAATAAAAAACTAAAACTTAGGGCAGCCCGCATAATGGAAGGATCAGCACCTGTTAACAATGCAAATCCCCAAAGCACTATTAAGATGACAATGGGTCTGATCCAACGCATCCAATGCAGGGGCATCAAAGGTTTAAAAAGCCAGAGCAATAATCCATAAATCATCCCCAAGTGCAAACCACTGATGGCAATAATATGCACCACACCAGTATTGCTATAGGCTTGCACCAGGCTCCTGTCTAAATCATATTTATAGCCAATCAATAGGGCTTCTGCAATGCCAAGGATTTGTTTGTCTGGAATCCATCGCGCTAGCACATGTAAGATCCAATTTCTAGCATCCATGACCCAGTTGCGCCAACCCCTTGGAGCAGGCTCCATAAAAATAGGAGCTGCTGTTAAATAGCTTTGGTATTGTACGCCTTGACGATAGGCCCAAGCTTGATAATTAAAAGTGCCTGATTGTTTTGGCGGACCAATGAATTGTAGTTTTTTATGGAGCAGGATTCTTTTGCCGGGTACCATTTCTGTTTGCCAATTGGCTGTTTTAAAATACAAGAACAGTCTACTCTGCACACTCACCCATTGACCCTGATTGTCTTGAGCAATGGCTTTAGCCAAAACTCGCCATTGTTTGGCGGTAGGAACGGGTGCAGTAATAATTTCTACACAGGTTTTGGAAGACAAAGGCATTTGACCCAGTGCATGAGATTGTTGTTCCGGTTGCTGCCAATAATAATTAAAAGCACCAATGGCCGTAAGCAACAAATAAATGCCGAGCCCGCGCAACCAAGCAAAATAAAATTGTTGTTGTAGTTGCAAGAAGGCCGGGAAGGCCAATAATAACAACCCAACAATGCCGATGACTTGAATGCCCTGAAAGTTCAAGAGTCCCTGATACTTTAATAGGATGCCCACGAGCAATGGAATGAGCAAACGCAGGAAGGGCAGGCTTTTCCAAGGATCAACAAATTTTTGTTGCATCCACTAACCTAATAAAAAAGCCACACCGTAATAGTGTGGCTTTAAAAGATTTTAGTAAAATCTATTTACTCAAGTTCATGCTTCTTTCTTTGTATAAAGTGCGGAAATATGGATCACGCAGGTCTTTGATAAAGCGAATAGCTTCTCCAGTACTCTTCATTTCTGGTCCTAGTTCTTTGTTCACACCAGGAAATTTGTCAAAGCTAAATACGGGTTCCTTAATGGCGTAACCGTCTAGTTTGTTTTCCATAACAAAGTCAGTGAGTTTGGCTTCTCCCAACATCACTTTGGTAGCAATATTCAAATAAGGAATCTGGTAAGCTTTGGCAATAAAAGGCGTAGTTCTGGAAGCACGTGGGTTGGCTTCAATTACAAATACCTTGTCTCCCTTAATGGCAAACTGAATATTGATCAAACCCTTGATTTTTAAAGCGCGGGCAATCTTCTCACTATAGAATTGCATGGTTTCTACAATCAACGGAGTTAGGTTGAAAGCAGGCAACACGGCATTACTATCACCGCTATGAATCCCTGCAGGTTCAATATGTTCCATCACACCCATGATATGAAAATTCTCACCATCAAAAATGGCGTCCACCTCGGCTTCTTGACAACGGTCTAAGAAATGGTCAATCAAAATTTTATTACCAGGAATATGTTTAAGCAAGCTGATCACCGCTTTTTCTACTTCTTCGTCATTGATCACAATCCGCATTCTCTGACCACCAATCACATAGCTAGGACGCACCAAAACGGGGTAGCCCACTCTATTGGCCACAGCAACAGCTTCATCAGCGTCTTCTGCTGTACCATATTCAGGATAAGGAATGTTAAGTTCTTTGAGCAAATCGCTAAAGCGGCCGCGATCTTCTGCCATATCCATGCTTTCAAAACTGGTTCCAACTATTGGAATCCCTTTTTCGTGTAATTTCTTGGCCAGTTTCAGAGCGGTTTGACCACCCAATTGTACAATAATGCCATCGGGCTGTTCCAGATCAATGATTTCTCTTAAATGTTCCCAAAATACGGGTTCAAAATAGAGCTTGTCTGCCATGTCAAAATCAGTAGAAACGGTTTCAGGGTTACAGTTAACCATAATGGCTTCAAAACCACATTCCTTAATGGCCAAAAGCCCGTGAACACAGCAATAGTCAAATTCTATACCCTGTCCAATCCGGTTGGGGCCGCTGCCTAAAACAATGATTTTCTTCTTTTTGGAAGGGATGGATTCGTTGGAATTCAGTGCTTGGTTCATGTGGTAGAAATTGCGCAAAAGTAGGGATATACCGTAAATTTGCCGCTATTTTTTTACCTGACCGTCTTTCATGACCCATTTTACAGCTTCCAGGGTTTTTACATCCTTGAGGGGGTTGCCTGAAACAGCTACTAAATCTGCAAAAGCCCCCTTCTTGATCTCCCCAATTTTGCCAGTCATGCCCAAAAGGTCAGCTGCATTAATAGAAGCGGTTTGAATGGCCTGCAAAGGACTCATCCCATACTGCACTAGGTATTGAAAATCACGGGCTTGTGGTAATTGCCAGTCATAACCCCCAATATCGGTACCGTAGGCAATCTTGATCCCCGCTGCCAAGGCTTTTTTGAACAAACCGGCTTCTGACTCAGCAAAATACTTGTTCATGGGGCTACCCGCCTTGGCCCTTCCCTCGGCCACGTATTCGTTTACATAGATGGTGGGGCACCAATAAATGCCTTTGTCAACCATCAATTTGATGCATTCATCATCCATACCAAAACCGTGTTCAATACTGCTGGCTCCGGCTTTGATAGCAGAGATGATACCATCACGGGTCACGGCATGGGCGGCCAATTTGCGGTTGGAACGCAGAGTTTCATCGCCAATGGCATTGATTTCTTCGGTGGTAAAATTGGGAAGACTTCTATAACTACCATCGGCCAGTCTGGAATAGCCACGGTCTGCATAAATCTTGATCCAATCAGCACCATAAGCAATCTGTTGTCTTACTGCTCGGCGGCCCTCATCGGCCCCTGTAATTTCTTGCAAACCCTTGGGCAGTTTTAGCTCCCAAGCATAGTCCGATTCTTTAATGGGATAATGCCCCGTGGTATTAATGGCCAGGGTAGCAATTTGCATTCTGGGCCCTTCCATTTCTCCCTTGTTAATGGCTTTCTTAATATCGGCATCGGCGTAGCCAGCACCTTCAGTTCCCAAGTCTCTGATAGTGGTGAAACCATTGAGTAGACTCTGTTTGGCGCTTTTTACCGCGCGAATAGTTCTATATGGAATGGACTCTTTCAAAACCTGCACGTCATAGTCTTCACTGGTAATATCGCCTTGCAATAACACATGTGTATGCGCGTCAATGAGACCGGGTAAAACCGTAAAAGCGGAGAGGTCAATGCTGCTATCTGTTTTCTGATTAAAACCAGCTGCTGGCGCGATGCTTTCTATGAGATTACCCCTGACCAAGATCACCTGATTAGACAATAATTCTCCAGTCCTGGTATTTAAAACCGCACCACATTTGATGGCGATGGTTTTTTGAGCAGACAAATAAGAGCAAGCACCTAATAAAAGGGTAGCGCAAAGCAGTTTTCTAAGCATGGTCTTGGTTTAGACCATCAAGATACCATGCAAACCCGAAAATGATTTATTCTGTGGAACTATTTTTTTCTGTGCTGGTTGATGGAGCAGAACGGCCCCAAGTACGGCAACGGTTGCGCCATTCCTGTTTCATTTGATCCCTTTCTTCAGGACTCATGCCCTGCCATTTTTCCTTGAGCTCGTTTTTCCAATGACCACCACCACCGCATTGATTGCAATGATTTTTACCGCTAGGAAAACCACCGAATAAAATTTTACTCAAAACCAATAAACCTATGGCTTGGTAAAAACTAATGGTAGAAACAGTCACTACTTGCGCCAATACCCCGTTCCATAACAACATCACCACATAAGCTAGTAATGCTGCAAATCCAATGGCTAAAAAGGAGAAGCCAATGATTTTTGTGATCCAAAATTTCTTGTTCATAAAATATAATTAATGATTTAATAAGTCTTGTTTTAAACTGGCCAATCTTTCTCGCAAATGCAGTACAGCATAGCGTTTTCGGCTGATTAAGGTATTTACGGATTCGCCCGTTTGTTCAGAGATGGTTTTAAAAGGAACCCCGTCTAATTCATTGAGTACAAAGACCTGTTTTTGATTATCGGGCAATTCTTCCAAAGCAGCTTGTAGGGTTTCCCAGAACAGGTTGCGCAAATAATCAGTTTCAGGATTATTGTCTTTTTCAAAATAGAGTTCGGTCCAGTCAAAACTGCTCTCTTCATCGCCCCCGGCATGAATGTCTTCTAAGAGCTCCGGTTTGTGTTTGCGTTGTCTGTCTGTAATCTTATTGCGGGTAACGGTAAACAGCCATGAGGTTAATTGCTCAATGGGTTTGGTATTCCCAATAAACTGATAAAATACATCCTGCAGAATGTCTTCGGCATCGGCCTCATTGCTCACCCTTTTACGGATAAAGCCCATGAGCCGCTTGGTATAGGCATTCACCACTTGGGTGATATTGCTAGTTCCCTGATCAGTCATATTTGCCGGTATGGTCAGCGTCTTTGTCATGTGTAAAGGGGTAGACGCTTGTGAAAAGATAATATTTTAAAAACCTTGAAAATTCTTGCAAAGATTCATTTTCTTGTTTTAAATGATAATTTGATACAGAAAATCCATTTGCAAAATCTAAAATCTATGTATTTTCAACCCCTAAATCTTGAATATGAAACAACTGTTTTTCCTTTTGTTGGCAGCTACCATGGTAGCCTGTTCTTCTTCTGTAAAAATATCCAATGCAGGGGTTGCTCCCGGTGCTGACTTGGCCAAGTACAAAACCTTTGATTTTTATAAATTAGATGCCTCCGGCGATACCGTTTCTAAGGGATTCAACGAGCGTATGGATATGCTTAAATCTGCTATTGCTGGTGAGTTAACCAGCCGCGGTTATAGCCAGAGCAGTAGCAAACCAGACATGTTGGTGAATATTGGTTTGCAGGTAGAAGAAAAAACCCAAACCCGTGAAACCGATTGGCGTACCGATGGTGCTTATAAATACATGGGTCAGCGCAACTATTCTTGGAAAAGTGAAGAAGTAGTGGTGGGTTATTATAAAGAAGGTTCTGTAACCGTTCACTTGGTAGACGCTGCCGCCAATGAAATGGTTTGGAAGGGCACAGCCAAAGATATTTTGCCAACCAAGCAATCAAAAGTTCCAGAACTTGCACAAGCCGGTATGAAGGCCTTGTTTGCCAAATTCCCCATTGCTCCAAAACAATAATTATTTGATTTCAAACAATTCTTCCCAGCGAGTGGTATACCGAGGGCTTCTCAGTTCCTGGCGCATTTTCCAGTCTTTACTGGTGCCCGATGCGGCAAATTTCAACACATCATTGCGCATGGCAAAATTGATATTGTCCACCATAGACATCAGCATCCTTGCTTTTTCATTGGGGGCTGGATCAAATAAACTAGACTGAATAGCATTGTCTGGAACTATCCCGCTAAGGGTTACTCCGGCTTTTTTATAGATCCTTCCTTTTTCAAACAAATGGTCTACCTGTTTTACAGCGGCTTTAATGAGTTCATTGGTTAATGATGTGGCGCTGGGAAGAATGGTATAACTGCTTAAAGCGGGGCCATGTCTAAAATATTTACCCGTACTAGTTTCTTTTGGTACTATAAAAATGCTCACGGTATTGGCCGCAGAATTTTGTCTTCTTAGTTTCTCCGCTGCCCTTGAAGTATAAGTAGCAATGGCTTCTTTAATGTCTGCTAATTCCGTTACAGGGCTACCAAACATTCGGGTGGTAGCAATCATTTTTTTGTTGACCAATTCTCCTTCCATCTCTCGGCTAGGAATGCCTTGTAATTCTCTGAGTAGTCTGGCACCCACCACACCGCCCAGGTTTTTGGTGGCCCAGGGAATGTCTTTTTTGCTAAGCTCAAGGGCATTGTTAATTTGATAGAGCTGGAGTTTTTTGGCGTATTGATGACCCACACCCCAGATATCTTCTATGGGTGTTTTTTCCAAAGCCTGTTCCAATTTTCTTGGTGTATCTAACACCAATACACAGTTAGTAATGGCTTTGTGTTTTTTGCAAAGTCTGTTGGCAACCTTGCTCAACACTTTGGTGGGAGCCACCCCAATAGAAACCCGAATCCCCGTCCATTGTTCTACCGTATCCTTAATATGAAACGCAAAGTCTTTTAGGTTTTCTGGCGCAATATGCGATAGGTCTAAGAAGGCTTCGTCTACGGAATAGACTTCTACGCAACCCGCTGGCAGCAAGGTTCTCAGGGTTTCCATAACCCGCCAACTTAAGTCTCCATACAAATTATAATTAGAAGAAAAAGTAGCTACCCCATGGGCTTCAATCAGGGGCTTGGCTTTAAAATAGGGTCCCGCCATTTCTACGCCAATTTTCTTGGCCTCATCAGTTCTTGAAACAATGCAGCCATCGTTATTACTCAAGACCACCACAGGTCTTCCCTCCAAATGCGGCAGAAATAATTTCTCGCAGGAGCAGTAAAAACTATTGCAATCAATAATGGCTTTCATCTGATTTACTAACTACAACTTGTGAATATTATAGACCACTACGCCCCATACAAATTGTTGGTTATTAGTTTCTAGTTGAATGGGTGCAAAGGATTTGTTTTCAGCCAAAAGGCTCACCCTATTTCCTTGCACCTGCATCCTGCGCACCAGCAATTCTCCATGGGCAATGGCTACAATGATTTTACCATTTGCTGCTTTAAGACTGCGGTCTACAATTAAGACATCGCCCTGGTAAATACCTGCCCCCACCATGGCTTCACTATTCATTCTAAAGAAAAAGGTAGCGGGTTTGTTTTGGACCAATTGCTCATTTAAATCAATCCCCCTTTCCATATAATCATCGGCCGCGGCCCCAAAACCCGTGGCATTGGCCGTGGGTACTTCCCATTGGTCAAAATCCTTGCTACCCTTATAAGCACTGCTGCCCCAATCTTCGTTGAACATGCTAAATAAATTTGGTAATGCTAAATTAGTTAGTAAATTTATGCTAAATTAATTATCAGCTAAAAATAATCTTCATGCAAACCGCATCCATGCAATATCCTATCAACGCCTTTATACCAGCCAATCAATTTGCGGAATACCTTTTGGTGGCCGTGCCTGGGCCAGAACTCCATGACAAGATCTTATTTGAACAACAGGTTTTTGACCAACAATACCAGCAACGCAATCAAGGAAAATCCAAATTACACATAGAAGTAGCAGGGTTTCAGGCCAAGGAAGAAATGGAGCCCACCCTCCTTCGTTGGATGCACCGGATCTTCTCAAGCCAACAGGCTTTTAGTGTTCCCTTGAGTAATTATAGTGGCATCCCAGCGGATTCCGTGTACCTGCGTGTTCCTGAATCACAGCCTTTTCAGCAGCTGGGTCAGGCTTTGGAGCCCTTGAATGACTATATTAAAACCTGCGATTGCCCCAGCATCAGGGTGAACCTCAAACCCAACCTGCCCATTGCGCGCAAACTCAATGCAGACACTTATTTAAAAGCCATGATGGATTATTCTAGCCGCAGTTTTCACGAGATTTTTGAAGTGCGTGAACTGGTGCTCTTGCGCCGTAAACACTTATTTGACCCCTATACCCAGGTCAATAAATTTGTCTTGCAGCCGGCTTGAATGAATATTAAAATGAATAAAATGTCAAGTATTTTGCACTAAATACTTGACATTTCAAGTCTATTTTATACTTTTACTTCTATGACAGTAGCACGTAAAATAGAAGCCCAAATAGGAAAATGGCAAGATGGTACAACATTTAAGTATCAAGAACTGGCTATTGCACCCGAAGAATACAGTGCAGCAGCAAAAGCTATAGAAAGATTAATAAAAAAAGGGACTATCCAAAGAGCGTCTACAGGGTTGTTTTATAAATCTAAAATAACAGCTTTCGGAAACCTCAAACCCAATGAAGAAGCGTTATTAAAACCTTACCTCTTTGATGGAAAAGAACGAATAGCTTATATCACTGGCACTGCACTTTTTAACAGAATGGGATTAACTACCCAGGTTCCAAAAAATATAAGAGTTGCTTGTAGAGGTAAACGTATCATCACTAAAGTTGGAAGCTTACAAGTAAAACCTGTTAAAAGCTACTTAGAAGTGACCAATCAAAATTATTATTTATTGGAATTTTTGGATATTCTAAAAGATATTAAAACCATCCCAGACACTGAAAAGAGTCAGGTAATTAAATTCGTGGTTCAAAAATTTAAAAAGCTTTCTAAAAAAGAGCAACAAAAACTAATTGAGATCGCCCTAAAATATCCACCCAGGGTCAGGTCATTAACTGGTGCAATTTTGAACATGATTAGTCCCAAAGAACCTATTATACAATTAAAGAAAAGTATTAATCCATTAACTGTATTTGAATATGGGTTAGATAAAAAAGTATTGCCAAATATGGAATACTGGAATATACGTTAACATGAAAAATTCGCAAACGATTGGAAATAGTAAAATGGATTCTTTAAAAAGTAAATAAGTCCAGTTATGATTACTCAAATTGAAAATAAGGAACAATACGAGCATGCACTTACACGAATTTATACTTTGATGCAAATGGATAGTCCTGTTGCAACACCATTGTTGGAAGAACTTAAGGCTTTGTCTATTTTGGTTGAGAAATATGAAAAGGAACATTATCCTATGTTAAAACCCTGATTCACGGCGGAAAGTAAAAACTTCCCTGTTTGAACTCTAAGGTTTATTTTCGCTTCAAACCAAGCCAATGGACAAAGTGATTGCGGCAATAGAAACCCTGTTTCAGGAATTTAAACAGGGTGCTGCCGATAGAATTGAAAAATTACCCCAGAGTGGGAGTGACCGGATTTATTTTAGGATCTATTATCAGGAAGATACTTATATAGCTACCTATAACCTGCACGCCAAAGAGAACCGAACTTTTATAGCTTTTAGCAAGCATTTTAAAAAAGCGGGTTTGCCCGTTCCGGAAGTATTTGCAGTAAATGAAGATGATACCATTTATCTACAAGAAGATTTGGGTACCGCTTCTTTGCTCAATGAATTGGAGCAACATGGACATGGAGACCGTTCTTATGGTTTGTTTCAAAAAAGTTTAACGGCACTAGCTGAATTACAGATCAAGGGAGATACGGGTTTGGATTATAGTCTCTGTTTAACCGCCAAGGAATTTGGCAAACAGGCCATCATGAGTGACCTGCTCTATTTCAAATACTATTTTCTTGACACCCTGCAATTGCCCTATGACAAGCAGGCCATGCTGGATGATTTTGACGCATTGAGTACTTATCTCACGCGCACAGAGAACAAGTATTTTATGTTCCGCGATTTTCAGAGCCGCAATATTATTGTCAAAGATGATGCAGTTCATTTTATAGACTATCAGGGTGGTATGAAAGGTGCCCTGCAATACGATGTGGCATCCCTGCTCTGGCAAGCCAAAGCTGAACTGAGTGAGCAATGGAAAGATAGTTTGTTGGAATTCTATATGGATGAGATAGACCGAATCTTAGACCGCAAAGTAGACCGAACCACATTTGTAAGTCAGTACAATGGATATGTCTTGATTCGCTTATTGCAAGTAATGGGTGCTTATGGCTTCAGAGGTTTGTTTGAGCGCAAAGCACATTTTCTAGCTAGTATACCACTTGGTTTGAAAAACCTGAAATTCTTCCTAGACCATAAGCGTGTAGGTATTGTAACACCTGAGTTTGACAGGGTCTTGCGTTTGGTAGTAGCCGATGAAATGATTCAGCGTTTTGAACCGCCACAGGCCGATGAAAACACCGCCTTGGTAGTGATAGTGAATAGTTTTAGTTATAGAAAAGGCATTCCAGCCGACCCCTCTGAGAATGGCGGTGGTTTTGTGTTTGATATGCGCAGTATTTTAAATCCCGGACGTTTTGACGATTATAAAACCTTGAACGGAAGAGACAAACCCGTGCAAGATTTTCTGGAACAACGCACGCGCATGAATGAATACCTAAACTCTGTTTGGGACCTGGTAGATATTGCGGTTGAAGATTATTTAAAACGCGGATTTAGCAATCTCATGATCAATTTTGGTTGCACGGGTGGACAACATAGAAGCGTCTATGCGGCAGAACAAACTGCCCGTCACTTACGCAACAAATACAAATTAAAAGTAGTGCTCACGCATACCAATACAGACAATTGGTTTCTAGGATAAAATTGACACAATGAAAGCAATCATTTTTGCAGCGGGTTTGGGTAGTAGGCTAAAACCTTGGACAGACCAGCATCCCAAGGCATTGGCTCCAGTAAACGGAAAGTCTTTATTGGAAAGAAATGTTTTGTACCTGCAACAATATGGCATCAAAGAAATCATTGTCAATGTGCACCATTTTGCAGACCAGATAATTCAAGCTATTACCGATAATCATGGATGGGGTTCTATTATTACCATCTCTGATGAAACGGATCAGGTATTAGAAACCGGTGGAGGTTTGCAAAAAGCCGCTTGGTATTTTAAGGAGGAATCAGATTTTGTGGTGATGAATGTAGACATACTCACCAACCTGCATTTAGATAAGATGATAGCAGCACATCAGCAGGCAAATTGTTTGGCCACATTGGCTGTTACGGAGCGCAACACTTCTAGGTATTTTTTATTCAATCCAAATGGGGAGCTCCGCGGTTGGCGCAACGTACAAACTGGAGATGAAAAACCCGCTGGTTTGGCTACTGATCCACAATACGCAGCACTGCAACAGAAAGCATTTAGCGGAATCCACGTGATCAGTTCACAAATTTTTTCCAAGATTCAGCAAACAGGAAAATTTTCCATGGTAGATGTATACTTAGACCTGATGCAAAACAATCTCATCCATTGTTTTGATCATAGTCAGGGAATTTTAATTGACGTGGGTAAACCAGAAAGCATTGCCAAGGCAGAAACCCTTTTTCAATAATTAGTTTATGCAAGCAACCAGATTTGCCATTATAGGTGCTGGCCAGATTGGTCAAAGACATGCATTGCATGCTAGCAACTATGGGCAATTGGTAGCGGTCTGTGATCTAGACCTAGAAAAAGCAACAACCCTAGCAAACACCTATGGGGCAATGGCTGTGGCCGATATCAATAGTTTATTATCCCTTGCATCATCCATTGACCTAGTGGCCATTTGTACACCAAATGGTTTACACGCAGCACATGCCATGGCCTGTATGCAAGCGGGTATGCGTGTCTTGGTAGAAAAGCCCATGGCCATTTCTGTGGCCGATTGCAAAAGCATGATGGAGGTAGCCAAGCAAACAGACAAAGAGATGTATACCGTGGTGCAAAATAGGTTTAACCCACCCGTAGCAGCGCTAAAAGCAGCCATAGCAGAAGGGAAACTGGGAAGAATTCAAAACATACAGATCAATTGTTTTTGGAATAGACCAGCGGCATATTACCAGGATTCTTGGCACGGTAGTAAAGAGATGGATGGAGGTATTTTATTTACCCAGTTCAGTCATTTTATTGATTTATTATACTGGCTATTTGGTCCGGTAACAACTGTACAAACCCTAGCACAAAATTTTCAACACCAGGGTATGATTGCGGGTGAAGACGCTGGTTCGGTTTTGCTACAAATGGACTCAGGTGCCATTGCCTCCCTACACTATTCCGTAAACAGCCACGCCAAAAATGCAGAAGGTTCTTTAACGGTATTAGCAGAAAAAGGCATCTTAAAAATCGGCGGAGAATATTTGAATACCATTGCCTATCAGTCTTTGGAATCAGGCCCTCTGTTGATTAGCCAATCAAGCAATAGCGCCAATCAATACGGTACTTACCAAGGTTCTATGAGCAATCATGGCATGGTCTATGCCAATCTGGTAGCGGCTTTGCAAGGAAGGGAAACTTATTATGCTACGGCAGAAGAAGCCCTTCAAACAGTAGCCATCATTGAACGCATTCATCAATCCATAAATTTGCAGTCATGAGTTTTCAAGAAAAACAAATCGGCATTCGCGATGTGATATATGGTGAGAATGTAACCATTGTACAACCCGTGAATCTCTATGAATGCAATATTGGAAATCATGTGTTTATTGGTCCCTTTGTTGAAATACAAAAGGGCGTTCAAATTGGAGATCATACCCGCATTCAATCACATAGTTTTATTTGTGAAGGCGTGACCATTGGCCAACACTGTTTTATAGGACATGGGGTCATGTTTATCAACGATACCTTCTCTACTGGAGGCCCAGCAGGCAATCCTGCACTTTGGAAAAAAACCAGCATCGGCAACCATGTTTCCATTGGCAGCAATGCCAGTATTCTACCCATAAATATTTGTGACCAAGTGGTCATTGGCGCTGGTGCTGTTGTGACCAAAGACATAACAGAGCCCGGTGTCTACGCGGGAAATCCAGCAATGCGAATAAGGTAATTACCCTAATTCTGTTACAAGTTTTCTTGAAAATTGGGCTCATTTTGTTACAAGTATTTGTAAAAATTGCCCTAATTCTATTACAAGCGTATCTGAATTTATTGGTTTTCAATATTTTATAAAAGTGATGATTTGAA
>NCHJ01000143.1:7778-14963 GCA_002256765.1 Bacteroidetes bacterium 24-39-8 | reverse complement strand
CAATATATTTTTCAGAACCTATACAGAAAAAGTATGGGGAATTCCTTGCAAAGAAATCTCTGCCGATTGGGCTGCTCAGCGAATCAAGGGTTTGTCTTTAAGTTCTGCAATTTGGAATGCTTTGTTTAAACCCAAGCCAGCCGCAGGTTCCAAAGACAAAGTGATTAAGACCTTAATTGATTCTTTCCGCTATCCCAAAAAAGGACCCGGAATGATGTGGGAGGTTTGTACACAAAAATGTATTGCCCTAGGTGTTCAAGTAGAAATGAATACCGGAGTAAAAGATATAGCTAAAGCCGATGGCAAATGGACGGTACATACCAATGATCAAAGAACTTTTGAAGGATTTGATTATGTACTTTCTTCTGCTCCTATGCGTGAATTAATTCCAAGTGTAGCGCCACAGTTTCCGGCTAAGCCATTACAGTCTTCACAGCAATTGGGCTATAGGGATTTTGTAACCGTGGTATTAATCTGCAAAGACGAAGACGCGTTTTCTGATAACTGGATTTATATTCATGATCCTAGTGTACAGGTAGGTAGAATTCAGAACTTCAAATCTTGGAGTCCTTATATGGTACCAGATCCAAGTATGGCTTGCTATGGTTTGGAATATTTCTGCTTTGAAGGAGATGGCCTTTGGACCAGTTCTGATGAAACCCTAATCAACCTTGGTAAAAAAGAAATTGAACAAATTGGTTTAACCACAGGAGCTGCTGTGGTAGACGGCTATGTAGTGCGTCAACCCAAAGCATATCCTGTTTATGACCAAGACTATAAACAAAATGTAGAAGACGTAAGGGAAGCCCTAAAAGCCTATCCAGGACTGTATTTGGTTGGTCGCAATGGTATGCACAAATACAATAACCAAGACCATAGTATGATGACGGCAATGTTAGCTGCCAAGAATATTATTGCAGGTCAGGAATTGTATGATCTCTGGGATGTTAACGAAGATGCAGAATACCACGAAGGTGGTTTGCGTGGTGCTGAAGAAGGGGAAAAAATCGCAGAGCGATTAGTTCCCCAAAAGGTTCAACACTAACGTCCAATTCCCGGTACAACAGGTAAGCTTTCATTGCCTGAATCATTTACGGATTGAACCGCAAAAAAGTAATTGTCTTTTGAGAAAGGCAAAAGGAATTCTTTGTCTGTAGTAAAGTATTTTTTCTGCCAGAACGCACTAGTGGTTTCTCTTTGCAAAATATAATAGCCTTTTACATTTCCTGTTTTTGGTGCAGACCAACTTAAGTATGAGTAGTTAGATAATTTTCGTACTTCAATTTTTACTTTTTCCGGCATGGCAGGCGCTTTGGCCAAATTGGCTAAATTGGAGAGGTTCATGGCTGTATTCTTACGCAAATATTCAAAGTCCATGAACTCAGGAAGGTCACCATACTGAATGCCATTCTTTTTTTCTACGTTTTTGTGTTGGTGATTATAATTTTCATTCATTTCTGAAATGCGCACCGCTGCATAGCCATTTTCTACATATGGAGTATGGTCTCCACCACGTAGGAATCTATCATTTCTATAGATCATTACCACTTCTAAGTTCTCTACATAGCGCTCTCCAATTTCCTTTACATATCGCGCAAGCTGGCGGGATTTGCCATCATTTTCTAAACCCAATTGTCTAATTTGTTTGGCCGCTTTTTCTGTTTCATAAGCGGGCAAACCTTCTGAGAATACACGAATTCTAGTATTGTCAATGATATTGGTTTCATTGCTATTATTGCTACCCATGATATCGTTGTTCAATACGGCTTCAATTCTAGTACTGTCTTTTTTAAATTTATTAGCCATATAGTAGGCACCTAATAAACCTTGCTCTTCCCCACTTACGGTTACAAAAATAATGGTAGCTGGAAAGCTTTGTTTGCTCATGATACGCGCACATTCTAGTACAGCAGCGGATCCACTTCCATCATCATTCGCACCAGGTGCATCCCCAATTCTATCTGTAGGGCTTCCACGCATATTGTCTAAGTGACCACTGATTAGGAAAATGCGTTTGTCATTGGGGTCAGTTCCTTTTAAAGTGGCTACCACATTGCCCAATAGGGTAGCGGTATCAATTCTTCTTTTATCTGCTTGCAATGTAGTAGTATCAATAAAAGCAGTAAGCCTGCCTCCGGATGCTTTTGCAAAACTGTTGAACTTATTCAACACCCAATTACGCGCGGCTCCAATACCTCTTTTAGGATCATTGGCAGCACTCATGGTATTTCTTGTACCAAAAGAAACCATTTGGCGTATATAGGATTCCAAAGAGTCGGCAGATACTTCTTTGACCATAGAGGCAATAGAAGCATCTCTGTTAATGGTAGTTTGCCCTTGGGCTTGTAGAACTAAAAATGCTACGATGCAAAAAAGGAACTGTTTTTTCATGTGGGGAGTTATTGTGGTCAAAAATAATCTGTAGTGGTTAATAATGGTATTTGTCTTTCCAACGGTCTTTTAAAAATTTTCTCAATTCATTCTCTCTGGCATTATTCCCTGGCTCATAAAACTTAGTACCAACTAGGGGCGCAGGTAGGTATTCCTGTTCAATAAAATTACCCTGACCTAAATGGGAATACTGGTAATTTTTTCCATAATCCATATCCTTCATCATCTTAGTTGGCGCATTGCGAATATGCAAGGGTACTGGTTGGTCTCCAAATTGTTGTACTGCTTTCTGTGCCTCCATAATAGCTACCACGGCTGCATTACTTTTAGGTGATGATGCTAGATAAGTAACACACTGTGCCAATATAATTCTGCTCTCAGGATAGCCAATTTTTGCAACTGCATCAAAGCAACTATTGGCCATTAAAAGTGCATTGGGATTGGCGTTGCCAATATCCTCACTAGAAAAAATGAGCATTCTTCTGGCAATAAATTTTACGTCTTCACCGCCTTCAATCATCCTAGCCAACCAATACATAGCACCATTGGGGTCACTACCTCTCATGCTTTTGATAAAGGCAGAAATAATATCATAGTGCTGTTCTCCCTGCTTATCATAAAGCGCAATTTTATTTTGTGCTACTTGCATCACAAGTGCGTCTGTGATTGGGACTAGGCCATCTTTTTTAGGACTCTTAGGGTCAATGGAATTGGCAACCAATTCAAAAAGATTCAACAATTTTCTAGCGTCTCCACCAGAAATGCGAATCATGGCTTCTGTTTCTTTTAATTCCAATTGCAAGGATTGCATTAAAGCATCTTTTTCCAAAGCTTGGTGTAGGAGCCTAACCATGCCATTTTGATCCAATGCTTTCAGTACATATACCTGACACCTGCTTAACAAGGCACTATTTACTTCAAAACTGGGGTTCTCTGTGGTGGCACCAATGAGTGTAATAATCCCTTTTTCCACAGCACCCAAAAGGGCGTCTTGTTGCCCTTTATTAAAACGGTGAATCTCATCTATAAATAAGATGGAACCAATTTGTTCTTTAGCGGTTTCTATAACTTCTCTTACATCTTTAACGCCGCTACTAATGGCGCTTAATTGAAAATAAGGAACCTGTAAACTATGGGCAATAATATTAGCAATAGTAGTTTTTCCTACCCCTGGTGGGCCCCATAAAATCATAGAAGGGATTCTGCCATGTTCAATGGCATTGCGCAAAATGCTACCCTTGCCGGTCAGGTGTTCCTGACCAATCAGGTCATCCAGGGTTGCTGGTCTAATTCTCTCTGCTAATGGTATACTGGTGTTCACATGAGCAAAGTACTAAAATGTAGGGGCTTTTAGAAAGGAAATTGTCAAATGGCCACTATGCTTCTTTTTGTAAAAAAAAGTTGGCGTATTCCTTCAACAATTTAAAACAGATGGTAATATGCACCAATAGGGCCATTGACAAAAAGAAGAAGAAATAGGCCATTCCTTTTAACATTTTCAGGAATAAATCATTATTCATTTGGCTAGGCATATTGGGTTGTGATGCCATTGCTTTGTCTGCAAATTCTTGTAAGCTAGCGGAACCCATATAGAAGATGCTCACAGAAATGAGCATGAACTGAAATCCCAAGAATAGGGTTACATAGGCGTTTACCTTAATCCAATCTTTTACAGAGGCGCTTAACACTTGTTTTTTATTAATGCCCAATAAAAGAAAATAAAAGGAAGTCAACACATAAATAATCATACCCGTTAATAAGAATACAGGGAAAAATAGACTTGGATTACCAAGTGCCATAATGATGGCAATGAAATCCATCACTATGAAAAAAAGGGCAATGGGTAAGAGTATAAAACTCAGTATTTTAAAAAAGGTAAGTTGGTTCATGGTGGCAGCTATTGTTGTTGTTGTTGCCCAGCAAAGTTATCAATAATTAGTTCTGCCTCATCTGCTGCGGATTGTTTTTGCATTTTAACGGCATTTATTTCTTCAAATACATGTCCGTCTTCATATCCAACAGATACGTATACTGAAAGTGATTGTCTGGCGGGGCCCTTAAAAGTTCCCTTAGCTGGGGTACAATCACTAAAATCCCTACCCACGGCAAGTTTTACGTGATTGTTAGTGGCCCAAACATTATTGGTAGGATCAATACCTATCCAACCATGGTTAGGTACAAAAGCTTCCACCCAAGCATGTGTAGCACCTTCTCCACGCATCCCATTTTTATTGGGGCAGATATAGCCACTTACATATCTAGATGGAATGCCAATCATTCTAAGCAATTCTAGCATCACGTGTGCAAAATCTTGGCAAACCCCAGCTTTTTGAGCTACAATTTCATCTACGGTTGTTTCAATGGTGGTGATTCCCTTGATATAAGTAAAATCAGTGAAGATAAAAGCACAGCAATCTTTGACTATTTGATCAATGGTTTTATCAGGGCTATAAAAACTAGCTATATATGATTGCATTAAAGCTTCTGAACTACTAGGTGCCGTTCTAACTAATTCTAGAAGGTGAAGGTCATTCCCAATAGCAGCTTCTAAATTGGCCACATAACTAGGTACACTAATGGTTGGTTCAGGAGCAATTGCAGTTCTTACCGTTAACTTGCTCTCTATGACCATTTCTTTATGTGGTTGTAAGAGATTGAAGCAGCCAGTTTTATTACCCCAATAATCCGTGAAAGTTAAAATTTCTGGTTGGCCAGTAATAATAAGTTCATGATGCAATACTTCTTGCTCAGGAGAAACAAAAGGGAAAATCTTGATTTCATTCACACTTTCCTTAACCGGTCTATCATAATCGTATCGGGTAATGTGATGTATCGTAAAAACGGACATGCGCTAGGCTGTTTAAGAATAAGAGAAATAGGTTCTGCCTAATTCACGGCTGAATTCATTTAATTCCTTCCGAACATAAGTCAGATAACTTTCTAACCCTTCTCTCTCTACCAAATCCAAATCAGCAAATTTTACAGAACTGTATAATCTGCCAAAAGAACGGCTCAATTGAATGCTGCCTTCCACAGGGTTAGAAGCTGCAATATCGGATAAATATTTGTTAGCCCTGTCCAAAGCGTAATAAACAGACCTTGGGAAGTTCTTGTCAAATAGCAATTGTTGCGCAACATTGTAGTTATGGTGCTGGTTGCTATAGTTTTTTAGATGCAATTCATAACCTGATAAAGCCAATAAAAGACTTCTCCAAAAAAGGATATCTTGTTCGTTTTTGAAGTCAAATCCCGTTTTCTTGAAATAGAAATGGGTAAATTCTGCTGTAAGTAGACACCTTTCTGTTTGTTTACCCAAATTCATGTAATTCCAACCCTGTCCTCTTGGCATGGTGCTGTCTGTAATACCACAGAACTGATCACTGCTATTAATAAAAGCATCTATGATTAGGATGGCGTCTGGGCCAGCTAATTTCTCAGCAATACCAGGTTGATTAATCTGATGATAAATCAGGTTCATTTGTTCCCAGACTTCTTTGGTTATCTGATCTTGTACACCCCTAGCATTTTCTCTAGCCCTTGTGATAATTACTTTGAGCGAATTGGTATTCTTAGTGTCTATTAACAGGTACTTTAATGCAGCAGTATTGTCCTGTTTTAAATGCGCTACTTCTTCTTGATTTAAAGAAGTGAAAATTTTTAGAGCAGGTTCCCAAGTCATTCCACTGGCCTGAACTTTGTCAAACGAGAGAATATAACTGGTTTTCATCAAACGGAGCATGCCATCGGCACGTTCCATATAACGGTGCATCCAATATAGTGAGTCGGCTATTCTACTTAACATAGTTGTTGTTTCAAGTGCTTCAAAATAAATTAGAGATTAGGGGTATCTACAACCCAGGTATCCTTACTGCCTCCACCCTGTGAGGAATTAACTACCAAGGAGCCCTCTCTTAATGCAACCCTTGTTAATCCTCCAGCTACTACTTCAATGCCGTTAGGACCACAAAGTGAATAGGGCCTAAGGTCCACATGCCTAGGTTGCAATTTGCCATCAATTAAACAAGGCACGGTAGATAATTGAATAATGGGTTGCGCAATAAAACCACGTGGATTAGCCAGTATATTTTGCTTGGCTTTTTCCATTTCTGCTTCCGTGGCACTATTTCCCATGACCATGCCATAACCACCAGATTGATTGGTTTCCTTGATCACCATTTTGTTCATATTCTTGAACACATGTTCCCGTTCTTCATCAATATTCATATGGTATGTTGGAATATTGGGAAGGATAATCTCTTCGTTCAAATAGTATTTAATCATGTCAGGCACATAGGCATAGACTGCCTTATCATCGGCCACGCCATTACCCAATGCATTTACTATGGCCACATTACCTTTTCTATAAGCACTAATTAAACCAGGAACACCCAACGCAGAATCAGGTCTAAAAACTAAGGGGTCTAAAAACTCATCATCAATCCTTCTATAAATTACATCTACCTGTCTGAGTCCAGCTGTAGTTTTCATATAGACTTTCTGATTGTCAACCAGCAAGTCCCGGCCTTCTACCAACTGAACACCCATTTGCCTAGCCAAAAACGTATGTTCAAAATAAGCCGAATTATACATGCCCGGGGTCAGCAATACAACCATAGGATTGGCATTTTGTCTTGGAGCCAATTGAATCAAGTTGTCATGTAATAACAATGGATAATTGTTAATCATCCGCACATTATTATCTGCCAAAAGGTTGGGAAAAATCCGTTTAGTAACTTCTCTATTTTCCAACATATAAGAAACACCTGAAGGGGTTCTTAAATTATCTTCAAGAAT
>NCHJ01000143.1:0-7767 GCA_002256765.1 Bacteroidetes bacterium 24-39-8 | reverse complement strand
CCAGCAATATGCACATAGATATCAAATGGCACTTTTATACCATATACTTCACGGGTAAAATGAGGGCAGGATGCAATTAAATCGGCAGGGATAATGCCATCTTTTACAATTTCTTGTTCGTTGTAAATGTCTTTTAGAAACAGATTCAGGGCTTTGATTCGCTGTTGAATGCCCTTTTCTATATGATTCCATTCTGATCCCGTAATGATTCTAGGGATAATGTCAAATGGGAAAATCCTTTCTATTCCTTCGTTTTCACTGTAAACGGTAAAAGTGATTCCCTGGCTCATAAATAGTTCAGCAGCCAGTTTGTGTTTCTGTTCTAACTGCTCCAAACTCAATTGGCTGCCGGTTTCATAGATAGAATAGTACTGTTGTCTAATTCCATCATTGCTTTTCATTTCGTCCCAAATATGGGGCACGATGGGGTAATTGTTAAAGAGGGCCTCTCCCGTCATAAGCATTGTTTTGTATGGTCAGTTACAAAAAAAAGGTTGCTAGCCAGCCAATTATGGCTATGCGAACAACCTTCCCCAAATTAAGGATAAAATTGATTGGGGAATAATGAAATTCTAATCTGCCATTAATTCGTCAAACAAAATCGTCATTTTTCCTTAGTTGCTGCAGATTTATTGTTACTAATTGCCTTATAGGTGGCATCATATAGCTAAACATGGGGATAGTTTTGAAGGAGTCAAAGAAACAACCCCAATCATGGTCTACTCCAACAGCATGGTCACAAATATCAGAATCGCTTCCGAGAAGGATTTTGACGATATTTTCCGGATCTGGCAGGATGGACAAAAATATGCCATCAATCCAGACCCATTAAGAGACGAATTATTTATCAGAGATGAACTTAAAGGACAACTCAAACAAAAAGATGCTCATTTTTTTGTGGCAGTTAGTACAGATGGACAAATTATTGGATGGCAATCATTGATACCCTTGATTCATAATCCACTCATGTCTAACAAAGTGGTAGAATCAAGTACCTATATTTCTGATAAGTACCTCAATATGAATGTGGGTTATGATTTATTGAAATTTGCTTGTGGTTTTGCCAGGTATATTGAAGCTGAGTTTATTTTTTCTTGGACCTTATCTACCAATAAGCCCTTGATTAGATTGGCGCAAAAATTGAATTGGCAATTGGTGGGTGAATTACCCATACCCAATAAAAATCCTCATGCGGCTAGCATGTTGTACTATGTATACAATGTACCGCATTCAGAAAAATACTAGTCCCCCCCCCAATGGTAAATAAAAAAGCGGCCCAATTCTTTGGGCCGCTTTTATTTTAAACAATTGCTTGTTCTAAAATTTTGCTATTGTAAATTCAATTTGATTTGCAACTCTGTGAATTGTTTTTCATCAATACTACTAGGAGCATCAAGCATTACATCACGTCCTGAATTGTTTTTAGGGAAGGCAATAAAATCACGAATACTTTCACTACCACCCAAGATGGCACAAAGTCTGTCAAAGCCAAATGCCAAACCACCATGTGGTGGTGCACCATATTCAAAAGCACCCAACAAGAATCCAAATTTGTGCTGCGCTTCTTCTTCAGTCATACCCAAAGCGGCAAACATTTTTTCTTGCAAATTGCGTTGGAAAATTCTAATAGAACCACCTCCAATCTCGTTTCCGTTTAAAACCATATCATAAGCATTGGCCTTGATATTGGAATAAGGATGTTCTAAATATTTCTCTGCATTTTCAATTACAGGATTGTTGTTGATCATGATCTCAATCTCATCCGGTTTAGGAGAAGTAAAGGGATGGTGTCTAGCTACCCATCTATTATCTTCTTCTGCATATTCAAATAATGGGAAGTCCATTACCCAAAGTAATTTGAACTCATCATCTTTTCTAAAGCCTAAGCGTTTGCCCATTTCTAAACGCAGTTCGCTGGTTGCTTTTCTAGTTCTTTCTTCTCTACCTGCCAAAACTAAAACCAAGTCACCTGCTACAGCTCCTGCTGCATCTGCAATAGCTTTTAGTTTGTCTTCTGTATAGAATTTATCAACACTGCTCTTATAGGTACCATCCGCATTGCACTTGATATATACCAAACCCTGCATGCCAATTTGAGGACGTTTAACCCATTCTGTAAGTTCGTCAGTTTGTTTGCGGGTGTATTCACTGCAACCTGGAGCAGCAATAGCTAATACGGTTTCAGCATTATCAAAAACACCAAATCCTGCACCATTAATTAGTTCACCGGTAGCATGAATTTTTCCGCCTTTTAAGAAAGCCGATTTTAGGTTGGCAATCTTCATTCCAAAACGGATATCTGGTTTGTCATTCCCAAACTGCCACATAGCGTCTTCCCAGCTCATGCGTTCCACAGTCTCAGTATAGTCAATATTCTTAACGTCTTTGAAAATGCGTTTTACCAAACCTTCAAACATGTTCAAAATGTCTTCCTGTTCAACAAAAGCCATTTCACAATCAATCTGTGTAAACTCAGGTTGACGGTCTGCGCGTAAGTCTTCATCGCGGAAGCATTTTACAATTTGATAGTACCTATCGTATCCACTCACCATCAGCAATTGCTTAAAGGTTTGTGGAGATTGTGGAAGGGCATAGAACTGACCTGGATTCATTCTTGAAGGAACCACAAAGTCACGTGCACCTTCAGGAGTAGATTTAATCAAGAAAGGCGTTTCAATATCCATGAAATTGTTTTCATGCAGATAATTACGCGTGCTGCGGTTTACTGCATAACGCAGTTCCATATTTTTTTTCAGGGCATTTCTGCGCAAATCCAAGAAGCGGTATTTCATACGCAGGTCATCACCACCATCGGTATCATCTTGAATGGTAAATGGAGGCACTGCAGACTTGTTTAAGATTTTAAAACTGCCAATGGCAATCTCTATTTCGCCTGTGGCGATGTTGGCATTCTTGTTACTGCGTTCCTGAATCTTACCAGTTGCTTGTAACACAAATTCCCTACCCAGTGGATTGGCGTCCAAAACAGCATTTAGTTCTTCCCCAAACAATAATTGGGTAATACCATACCTATCGCGCAGATCCACAAAAGTAATGGCACCAAATTTTCTAACGGTTTGAACCCAGCCTGCTAGGGTTACTTCTTTACCAGCATCGGCCAGTCTCAATTCTCCACAAGTATGCGAACGGAACATAATAATTGGTTTGAAATGTCAATTCCCGAATAGCTATTCGGGCCGCAAATATAACCGAAATGGGGCTGGAAAGGGCCAAAATGTTCGTCTAACTGTATCTTTGCCCCTCATGACTAGTATTCCTGTTTCCAAAAATACCCATCGAATTGCGGTGGCTGTCTTTTTTTTCATTGCTGGATTAAGTTTTGCCAGTTGGGCCAGCCGAATTCCGGATATTAAGCTTCACTTGGGTTTAACCGAGGGTGGATTGGGCTTGATCCTATTTGCCCTACCAGCAGGAATCATGATTAGTTTGCCCTTTACCGGATGGATTATTTCTAAATGGAGTAGTAGAACCATTTTACTAATAGCGGCCATTTTATACCCTCTAACCCTAGTAATGATTGGGCTGGTACAAACCCCCATTCAATTGGCTATCACTTTGTTTTTATTTGGCACTTGGAGCAATTTTTTCAATATTTCCGTGAATACGCAAGCCATTGCCGTAGAACAATTGTATGGCAAAACCATCATGGCATCTTTTCACGGTATTTGGAGTTTGGCTGGATTCACAGGAGCTGCAGTTGGTACCTTGATGATCTCATTGGGGCTAGTTCCTTTCTGGCATTTTTGCATTGTTACTGGCATTTCTATTCCAATAGTGATTTGGTTTAACAACTATACGGTTAAACAAGACGCACCAACAGGGAAACAACCCTTATTTGCCAAGCCAGACAAAACCATTCTTTTGTATGGCTTGATTGCATTTGGAAGCATGGTCTGTGAAGGAACCATGTTTGACTGGTCAGGGGTTTATTTTCAAAAAGCTGTTCAAGCACCCACTCAATGGGTTACGTTAGGCTATTTATTGTTTATGGGAGCCATGGCCACGGGCCGATTTATTTCTGATAGATTTACAACCAGATTTGGCATCAAACCCATCTTACAAGCCAGTGGGGCTTTGATTGCAACGGGACTTATGATATCAGTACTCTTTCCTTTTTTGATTCCAGCGGGCATTGGATTTTTGATGGTTGGTTTGGGTGTTTCCTCAGTGATACCACTTATTTATAGTGCGGCGGGAAGGTCTAAGACCATGAATCCAGGTGTAGCCCTTGCTGCAGTTTCTACTATTGGTTTTATTGGTTTCTTACTGGGGCCACCCTTAATAGGAAGCATTGCACAAATGGCTAGTTTAAGATGGTCCTTTACCTTAATTGCTTGTTTGGGATTATTGATTACGGTACTAGCAAAAAAAATGCACTGATCAATCAGCGCATTTTTTAAAATTATTCAAGCAGTTCAATTTATCCAATCAAGTGAGGAACAAATCTGCTTTTATTATCAGTAATCAAACTCTCTGCTTCTCTAATGCCCATGCCAGCTGGTTCCTGACCAATGACCCAAGATCCAATGACTGGATAATAGTCACTAAAATTTGGAAGGGTAAATAATTCTTGATAAATAAATCCTTCTGCACCATATTGTCCCTCTGTTTTGGCAATGCCCATATTTTTCATCACCAAGTCAATATTGGCACCCTCTCTAGACAAAATGGGTTTCTTAACATAATTGCTCAATTTACCCTCTTCAAAATAAGCAGGCAATAAATAAGGACAATTAGGATAGAGCTCCCAAAGAATGGGCAAGATGGCTTTGTTAGACAAAATCATTTTCCAAGCAGGTTCTATCCAAAGCGCTTTGTTTTTGTCTTCTAACATATTTTTTCCAAAGCTTTCACTGAGCAACCATTCCCAAGGATAGAGTTTGAAAATATTCTTGATGGGCTGGTTTTCTAGGTCTAAGAATTCCCTGTTTTCACTGTCCCATCCAATATCATCAATAAAGATCAACTTGGTTTCTAAGCCAGCTTGTATAGCGCAATCGCGTAAGTATTCTGTATTAGTTAAATCTTCTAGCGTTTCTTTTAAACAGGTAAAATATAAAGGACCAGCATTCAAATAATTTTTCAGGTATTTCCAGTATTCAATCAGTTTTTCATGTACACTATTAAACTGGTCCTTGTCCTTGTCAAAATCTTTTAACCAGAACCATTGAACAATGCCCGCTTCATATAAACTGGTTGGTGTGTCTGCGTTAAACTCCAGCATTTTTATTTGACCGTCTTTATAACAAAGGTCAAACCTACCATAGATAGCAGGATGGTCTTCTGTCCAAGATCTTTCAATCATGGGAATAGCCCATGCTGGAATATTGAATTTGGCATAGAGCCCTTGATCCATCACGTGTTGCACAGCACCCAAACAGCAATCATATAATTCTGCAGTAGCTTTTTCAATAGCCAGAATTTCTGGCATATTAAATTGGTAATAAACAGACTCATCCCAATAAGGAATATTGGTGGTATGAAAACCAAAGCCCAGTTTTTCTACTTCTGTTTGCCAATTATTTCTAGGCGTAATTTTAATTCTTTGCATGATTAAGTCTTAAGATGAAACACTAAATCCACTTCTACCAAATCCGCCACGAGTTACTGCGCCTTTGAACCCATTGGTTCCAACATTGGAGTTGGGGTGAATGGCACTAGAATAATATCCGGCCCGTTGGTAAGTGCCATTGTTGTAATTCCCATAAGGTCTAAACGCATAATACCATAAAAGCGCAGTTCCCACACCCATTCCACCATGGTGGTGTACCCTAGTATAAGGAGCCGTACTATCACTTCTAATATGCACTTTGGCATTATCGTCCCAGTCATTTTTCTTTGACTGATTACAACTGGCCAGTGTTGCGGTGATTAACACCAATTGTATATAGGATGATTTCTTCATGTTGCTTACTTTACCGTAATATAGATTTCGTATTCTTTTTTGACTGTTATGTCTTTCATATCGCCATCGGCGTTTTCAGCAACAGTTCTTTTTAATCCCAAACTAGGAACCGTGTCACGGTACTCCATATTTTTAATAATAGCATTGTCTTTCCAAACCGAATGGGTAGTAATTAAGACATCGCGCAAGCTATCTAATTGTTCTACTTTAACAGCGCTTTCAATGGCTCCGTCTTTGTTAACTGTGTTGGTAATGTCTTCGTTTTTTTCAGTGTTTTCGCAGGAGATGAGCAAGAATATTGCAGCAGCTCCCAGTATCGCAAGTACGATGGGTTTCATGTTGGTATACATCAATGTCAGTTTTTAAATTTGGTTGCGTCTTGGTCCGTTGGACCGCAATCCGCAAATAGGGTGATCGCACTAAAGATAACCTGCACAGGGCTGGAACTTCTTTTTGTGGAGCAAAATTTTTTGAGGATTGCTTTTGAAAGTTATAGTCGGTGAATTTCTGGTGGTTTTACACGTTGACGAAAACGAGCAAATAGAAATTCAATAATGTGGTTCATGTGGTTGGGAGCGGGGCTCCATTTACTTTGATACAGTAAAGATATAGCCTAGTCATATATGCTACAAAGGGTATATGGGCCAAACGGAACAGACTATATCACCAGTGGTAAAGTATGTTTGATGAGTGGTAAAATCCTTTAAAAAAGGGAAAATTTGCTACAATGTTTCAAGTTCATTCTGATGCCTGGGCTTCCAATATCCATAATAAAAACCTAAAATTAATAGTCCAAGTGTAAATGGAATTAGTGCTAAGTGCTTCATTGTCAAGCCTCCAGGAATAGGAATGGTGTCAAACTCTAGGAATTCACTGATCATCCAATAGGAGTTAGCACTGATCCAGATAGTAATAGCCAAATTATGGCAAAGTTCACTCATGTATTGCCTAGTGCGCCAAGCAATAATCATAGAAATAGCTAGGGTTGGAATAATCATCACCATCCCCAATGGTTTCCATACCATACACCAAGCCACGTCTTTGAACAACCAGAAAACAATATGGAGGTTTTCCATTTTCCGGTATTTTAAAGGAATATTATATGCGGCTTCCTGACTTTGCTGCTTCATGCCTGTTTTTTAGTGTGAGCTACTAAAATAATATTTTCAGGTATTAGCGGCTTAAAATCTTTTTAAAGCGTTGAACGTCTGCCAAAGGATTCAGTGGCGTATCAAGTAGCAAGTGTTGGGTAAACTGATGCCCAAAATAGGGCGATAAAGAGCATCCCTTGGTTCCCATGCCATTAAAAACGCCAATGCTTGAATGGACTGGGTGCAAGCCCACAAAAGGTCTTCTTTCCATATTGGCTGGTCTTACAGCTGCTTGGTGATCCACAATGGCATAGGGTAGTTTTAACCAATGTTTTAATTGCTGTTCCACTTTTTCTCTAAAAGCTTGAGAAGGATCTAAGTCTTGATAATCCCATTCATAATTGGAGCCAATCCACCACAGATCCTCTTTCCAAGGAACTAGGTTGATGCCCTGTTTGTAAATATTATTTCTGGGTAAATCAGGTATGGAAGCAATAATCACTTCTCCTTTGTTTCCAGCATAGGGTAATAACTGAAAATTGGGATTTTCAAATCCATCGGTACCGTCACAGAATATGATTTTTTCAGCTTCCCATTGGCCATAGCTAACGCGATGGGGTTCTACTTGTAATTCACTTAATTGAAATTTACTTTCTAGTAAAGCATTTTGAGTAGCAAGTTCTTTGCGCCAACCAATCAACATAGCGTTGAGGTCAATTAATAGACAAGGATTGATTTCTCCTATACCAA
>NCHJ01000142.1:7902-12631 GCA_002256765.1 Bacteroidetes bacterium 24-39-8 | reverse complement strand
ATTTTCAGATATTCAATCCTAGGTTGTAATACAATATTGGAAAAAAGAACATTTTTATAGCCTTTTTCAATTACTCTAAATGAGAACTCTGTATCAACAAAATCTATAAATAGGTTTTCATCAAAAGGACCAATTTGATCCAGATAAAAAAGGTCTAAGATAGTTCCAGAAGTAATCAGATTGTTTACTAATTGAGGCATTGGATTAACAGGTGTTATTTCTGATTGGCAATTTGCTCCAAATTGCACAACCCTATCCAAAGTATTTTCTTGTATTTTCCGCCAATAAAATGCCAACTGATCAGTTTGAAAACTAGTATCCTGATCCATAGTTAATAAATATTGATAACCCAGACCTTTTGCCATTTCAATTGCTTGATTTAAACGCTGTGCTATTCCCCTATTTTCCCCAAAATATTGGTAATTAATTTTGCTTGAATGCACATTAGCCAATGCTTCAATTAATACTTGAGAAGGGGTTTCACTATTATCCAATAACAAGACTTGATCTAATTCTGACAAATAACTACTAAGGTTTTCCAAAAAGGAAGTAGTATCAGGATGATACAGAATAACCACACCCATCAATTTATTCATACTTGCCATTTTGTACCTAACGAAGATAACAAACCCAATCCAGAATGGTAAAATGACTGGAAATGCTGTTAATTTGAAAAATCTAGCCATTTTATGACTAATTTGCCGCCAATTCAATTGTAATAAAACATGGCCTTAACGGATTATCTCATTACTGGGCTCTCTTATTTAATTAGAAAAAATAAACGCAAATTAATTAAAGAAGCCATCAGTTTTAATCACCAAACTGGCATTGAAATTGGCGGCCCAAGTGATTTATTCAAACTAAAAGGTCAATTACCAATCTATTTATTTGCATCTAGAGTAGATGGGGTAAATTTTAGTAGTTCTACCATTTGGGAGGGACAGCTCAAGGAGGGCGAATATTATCAGTATTATGTAAACAAAATCGGACACCAGTATATAGCTGAAGCATCAGAATTGGATTTTGTTTCTGATGACCAATATGATTTTGTACTATCCTGCCATTCCTTAGAACACGTAGCAAATCCATTAAAAGCCATCATGGGATGGAAACGCATTATAAAAACGGGCGGCAAACTGGCATTAGTTTTACCAGATAAAGAATACACATTTGACATCAAAAGACCTTATACCCAATTTGAGCACTTGCTAGATGACTATCAGAGAAATACCCCTGAAACAGATAATACCCATTTTGAGGAAGTAATTGACTTACACGATTTTACTAGGGATGGATTTCTACAATCAAAAGTAGATTTAGAAAAAAGAACCATGCTAAATCTGGAAAACAGGGCCGTGCACCACCATGTTTTCAGTTTAAAACTTGTTGCTGAGATGTTAGAATGGGCCGGATTTGAAATTATTTGGCAACAAACAGCAGCTCCCCATCATTTAATCACCATTGCAAGAAAGAAAGCATGAACCAACTAGAACAGTATTTTGAGCAAAATCAGCAAAGACTGATGAACAAATACCAACATTATTTTGATATTTATGACCGCTATTTCAATAGTTATAGAAACAAGCCAATCACTTTTGTAGAAATTGGCGTTTCACATGGCGGTAGTTTGCAAATGTGGAAGGAATATTTTGGACCAGAAGCTATTATTTGGGGAATTGACATTGACCCAAGGTGCAAATCCATTGAAGAAGACAATATTCATATTTTGATTGGCTCACAAGAAGATCCTGAATTCTTGAAAACCGTTTTTGAAAAAACTGGTCCCATTGATATTTTAATAGACGATGGTGGACATACCCAGCGCCAACAAAGAACTAGTTTTGAATGTTTGTTTCAATATATTAAACCCAATGGCATTTATCTCTGTGAGGATATGCATACCTCCTATTGGAATACTTATGGTGGTGGACACAAGCGCAAAGGAAGCTTTGTAGAGTTTACCAAGAATTTGATTGATCAAATTAATGCACACCATTCTGAAGAAGCATCCTTGCAGGTAAATGAATTTACCCGTTCTGCAAACAGTATTCATTTTTATGATTCTGTAGTGGTAATTGAGAAAAAGGAAAGGCCTGCACCCACTTCTAAAATGACTGGAAAGCATTCTTTTGATACAAGTCCAACTAAGAAAAATATGGTAGAAAAAATTGAGATGCATTTTCTACTAAAAACCAATAAAGTTTTACAAGTACTAGGGATGAAGGGATATGCTATCAATAGAATGATTAGCCTTTGTTCAAAAAAATAATTCATGCCAGGCTTTTCCATCATCATCCCATTTAAAACAGGCAAAGCTTATTTGAGGGAATGCTTGCATAGTGCTTTAGTGCAAACCCATGAAGACTTTGAAATTATCATTCTGGCAGACAATACCAGCAACCAGGATGGTGCTTTAGATGCCGTTTTAGCTTTAAAAGATGCAAGGATTCGTATTGAAGCGGCAACTGGCAATTTGAATATTTTAGAAAATTGGAGTAGGATCAAGGACCTTCCCAAAAAAGAATTTATGACCATTCTTGGTTATGATGACCTATTGTCAAAAGACTTTTTAAAAATCATCACAACATTGATTCAGGAAGACCCTGAAGCTAGTTTATACCATACCCATTTTAATTATATTAATGCAGATGGAAATACCATCAAGCCTTGTTTACCCCTTCCTGAAATGCTATCCGCAGATATGTATTTGGCGTTGAGTTTGGAAGACAAAATCAGTGTAATGGCAACGGGCTATGTATTCAGGTCAGTAGACTATGACCGTATGGGTGGAATTCCTACCAATTACCCTAACCTCATTTATGCTGATTTACAATTATGGATAGAACTATCTAGGATCTCATATTTAAAAGTCTCACCCCAAATTGCCTTCTCTTTTCGCATTCACGCAAGTGTCACTAAAACCTCCAAGAACCGAATCATCTTGGACGCATTTTTGGTATACCTCAAATACTTAAAACAACTACAAAATACAAGCCCATCCTTTGATGCCGCTTTGAAAAACTGGGGGCAGGAATTTGTGAACAATAGCACTAGGGCCTTGGTTCACAGGTTGTTGAAGATAGAAAAAAAGTACAGGGATCAATTAAGTATTCAGGAAATTTTCCAAAGCCTTGAACCAGCCGTATTGGATTTGGGATTAGCATTTCTTCCCAAACAAATCAAAGGAATTCAACCTGCTATTTGGATTGACCGCTATAACCTAATCCATCAGTTATTTCTTAAGTTTCAGAAACTGCGTTAACTAACTATTTGAACAGACTTGTTTTTATCCTGTACAGGAATTTCCCAAAAGCAGACCCCATTAGATAATACAACAACTTTAATCGGAATTGCCAAAATCTACAGGCAATACTATAGCCAAAATGGGATTCGTAAACTTTAATATTTTCTTTCAAAGACTTTAAATAGGCCGTAGTACTAACCCCTTTATCATCAAAACGGATTAAGGTCTCTGGTAGGAATGCATAGGGTTCCTGAATTAACCTACATAATAAGTCATAATCCATGGCTATTTTATGATCCAATGAAAATAGCCCTACCCTTTCATAGACAGCTGATTTTAAAAAATAAGTAGGATGCGACACGGAACGCATGCCTTTGTTCAATTGTGTTGCATCAAATGGCACGCCTACTTGTACCCAAATCCCGCCCCTTTTCATTTCAATTTTTCCAGAGATCCAACTGGTAGTTGGATTTGCTTTAAAGAACGCTTTTACGGAAGACAATACTTGATTGGAATAATAAAGGTCTCCAGAATTAAGCAAGTGAATGATGTCTCCATTGGCATGATTGATTCCTTTGTTAAAAGCGTCAGAAATGCCCTTATCTCTTTCATTGATCCATCTTCTATAGCTTGGTTGTGGCTGGTTGTCTAACCAATCCGCAATCTGGGGTTCTGAAGATCCATTCACAATTAAGTGTTCAAAAGGTAGTAAGATCTGGGCATCAACAGAAGCACAAGTGCTTTGCAAGTCACTTAGGTTGTTGAAACAGATAGTTACTACCGTAATCCTTTCCATAGCACGAAAATAAGCCCATTTGGCCAGAACTGCAATCGGCTTAATTCCAATATCTTTGCCCAATGGGTATCATACAAAAACAAGGCATTCAATCATCTTTGTTGATCATGCTTGGTTTTGTGATTGGAGCAGTAAACTTGCTGGTCTTATTTCCGTTATTCTTCACCAAAACAGAAATGGGATTGGTTAGGGCCTTGATAGACACAGGAGCAACACTTTCCCTTTTTTGCACTTTAGGAACATTACCCGTTGTTTATAAATTCTATCCTTTCTATAACCAATACCTGGGAAAATTTAAAAATGACCTTCCCATACTCACACTAACGGTGAACTTAATTGGTTTTGGAATTTTACTCTTATTGGGCTGGCAACAAAAGGATTTTATCATTAGAAAGTTGGGCAAGTCACCCAGTTTTGCGGCCAATTTTTCCTATGTCTACCCCTATACTTTTTTCTTACTCATGTTCTATTGGTTGGAGTCTTTTGCTTGGGGTTTAAGAAAAGGCGTTTATACCAATTTCTTACGTGAGACTGCTGTAAGAATTTTAACCACTGTACTTATCCTAGCTTTTGGCTTTGGACTAATCAGCCTGCAAAATTTCATCCTATTCTTTAGTCTGATTTATGTAATCCCCACCCTACTGTTATTATATAGCTTGGTGCAATCCGGAGAATGACCTTTGAATAAA
>NCHJ01000142.1:0-7779 GCA_002256765.1 Bacteroidetes bacterium 24-39-8 | reverse complement strand
ACCGGAGAATGGTCTTTGAATAAATTTAAATTGAGTCATGTAACAAGAAGACTGGGCAAGAAAATGCTCAATTTTTCATTGTTTGTATTTGCAGGTCAGTTCTTTAATATGCTTGCCAAAACCAATGACACTTTTTTAATTTTTGGTTTAAGGGGCTTAAGCGATACGGGCATTTTTGCCATAGCCACTTATGTGTCTGCTATTTTGGAAATTCCCCAACGCAGTTTAAACTCCATTAGTATTCCTGTTCTAGCCGTTTCTTGGAAGAACAAAGACTTTGCCAATATCAAGCATATCTATCACAAGAGTGTGTCAAATCTATTGGCCATTGGACTATTGGCTTTTGGTTTAATCTGGTTAAATATTGAAAACTTAGTGGCTTTTCTAAACTGGATTAGCAATAAAGAATCTGGTGGGTACGACCAATTAACCCAGCTCATTTTTATCATGGGATTGGCCAAGTTAATTGACCTAGCTACCGGGGTAAATGCACAGATTATAGGCACTTCTAATTATTGGAAATTTGATTTTTATACCAATCTAATCTACATCATTCTTTCCTTACCCATGAATTTTGTCCTGATCAAATATTATGGGCTTGAAGGACTAGCTTATTCCAACCTATTTGCCTTGGTCATCTATAATTCCATGCGCTTTACTTTCTTATACAAAAAGTTTCAATTACAACCCTATACTTGGAAACACGCGCTATTCTTGGGTTTGAGCCTGCTATTAATGATTGGCATATTCTATGTGCCACATCCAACAAATTTTATCTGGAATATACTCATGCGTAGTAGTTTGTACACAGCATGTTTTGCAGCTTTATTTTTCTGGATCAAACCAGCCCCAGATGTAGAAGTTTTGATAGTGAAATTCTGTCAAGAACGCTTACCCACTTTGTTCCAAAAGCGATAGGAATAAAGCCATCCCTTTTCTTTTGGCATCATCCAAATCATAACTGATATTATTGGTATAATAGGCTTTTAGATCATAGGTTGGATAAGGGTTTTCTGCTACTACTTGATCTATATGACTGAGGCCATCGGCGCTAGCCTTATTGAAGGCGTCTTCAAAATCTGCACCTAAATCTTTGTTGGCCACCCAAGCAGCAAATACAAAGGGCAGGCCAGTATGACTAACCCAAGCAGTAGCAAGATCATAGGAATATGTAGCAATTTTAAGCTGTTCCAATGCCCTATCACCAATAACAACTGCTGCCGTAGTACCCTTTATTTGGTTTTGAAAATCTGGGGATGCAGGTAAAAATTCAACGGGTTGTTTCCAAAAATCGCGCAGCAAAATTTTGGCTAGGTTAACAGAGGTTCTGCTTTGATAATCCAAGATTACTGTTTGTATTTGATCCATGGGAACCCCACTAAAAATAGCTACGGAAGCTACTTCTCCCACTGCCCCAATACAATAATTAGTGATCACTTTTGCATTAGGAATCTGAGGAATTACAGCTACTGGTAACAGCCCTAGGTCTAGTTCATTGTTTTGCAGCATGGCTGCTATCTTGGAAGGATATGCTTCAATCAATTCCACCCGATCCATCAAGCTAGAACGCTTGATTCCGTATAAAAATGGCTTGGTATTCAAATAACTTACCACGCCAACACGCAATCTCTTGTACAATTCGGTTAATTTTGCACAAAGAAACGGAATATCTAGCAACCTAAACAATCGCATGGAACTGAACAACCTTACCGCCATCTCTCCCATTGATGGACGCTACCGCAGACAAACCAGTCATCTGGATGAGTATTTCTCTGAATACGCACTAATCAAGTACCGTGTACTAGTAGAAATAGAATATTTTTTCTTCTTGGCAGACAAACGTTTTTTCAAACTGCCTATCAAAGCTAGAACCGCATTAAAGGCCGTTTTAGCCAATTTCAGCGTGGCCGATGCCCAATCCATTAAACAGATTGAATCCATTACCAACCACGACGTAAAAGCCGTAGAATACTTCTTAAAGGAGCAATTAGATAAAGCTGGCATTGGTGAACTAAAAGAATGGATTCATTTTGGCTTAACTTCTCAAGACATCAATAACACTTCTATTCCTTTAAGCTGGAAACATGCTATGGAACAGGAATGGATGCCAAGTTTGATCAACCTACAATCTCAATTACGCAGCTTGGCAAAAGCTTGGAAAGCTGTGCCTCTATTGGCTAGAACCCATGGACAAACTGCTTCACCTACCAAATTGGGTAAGGAATTGATGGTATTTATTGAAAGAATTGACAACCAGATTAACTTATTTTCTCAAATTCCTTATGCTGCCAAATTTGGTGGTGCTACTGGTAATTTTAACGCACACCAGGTGGCTTATCCTAAGAAGAATTGGGTTCTTTTAGGAAATGAATTTGTAGACCAGCGTCTTGGCTTGCAACGCATGCAATTTACCACTCAGATTGAGCACTATGATAACTTAGCTGCGCAGTTTGACGGTCTAAAAAGAATCAATACCATTTTGATAGACCTTTGCCGTGATATCTGGACCTATATTAGCATGGACTATTTTAAACAAAAGACCAAGGCTGGAGAAGTTGGTTCTTCTGCCATGCCACATAAAGTAAATCCTATTGACTTTGAAAATGCAGAAGGCAATTTGGGTATGGCCAATGCTTTACTGGAGCATCTTTCAGCCAAATTACCTATTAGTCGATTGCAAAGAGATTTAACAGATAGTACCGTATTACGCAATATTGGGGTACCCATTGGTCATATTGCCATTGCACTAAAATCCTTAGAAAAAGGTTTGAACAAATTGGTGCTTAATGAAACTAAGATTAGAGAAGACCTTGACAATAACTGGGCGGTAGTGGCAGAAGCCATACAGACCATATTGAGAAGAGAAAAATATCCTAACCCTTATGAAGCATTAAAAGACCTTACAAGGGGTAACCATAAAATTGACAAATCATCTATGCATGCATTTATCAATGGATTGAAAATTTCTGCAGCTTTGAAAAAAGAACTCAAAGCCATTAGCCCCATGAATTATACGGGTGTAAATCCAAACTATTAATAAACAAAGAAGCCGCTCCATGGAGCGGCTTCTTTGTTTCATATCTTTACAAGTTCTAAAAAAACACTCTTCACTCTTCACTCTTCACTCTTCACTCTTATCTCTTCACTTTCTTCTTCCTCCTCTCTTCACTCTTCACTCTTCACTCTTATCTCTTCACTTTCTTCTTCCTCCTCTTCACTCTTCACTCTTCACTCTTCACTCTTCACTCTTCACTCTTCACTTTCTTCTTCCTCCTCTCTTCACTCTTCACTCTTATTTGTATTTCTCTATCTTCTCCTCCCCCGTCATATCTGTATTGCTTCTAATCTGCAATTGTAATCCGGTTATCCATTCTGCACAACCCTTTTCACAGAGATGATTATTTACTTTGTTGATGACTTCCATTACTTGATCATACGTTCCCTCTAACACGGTTGTAAAAGGCCCTACTTGGTGTTTAATACCAGAAGCTTGAATAATGGCAATAGCTTCATCAACCCATTCATAAGGATGTTTGTCCTGGGCTAGGGGTAAAATTTGAATAGATGCATTAATCAAATATTGGTGCATCTTAAATAGGTGTTACTTCAACAATGGCATCCAAATTAATGGCACCATGTATATGAGGAAATACTTCATTAATTGAACCCGCCAATTCAAAAATCAATGGACGTTCCACTTTTGACTTTTCAATCTTTAATTTAATGAGTCCAGTTTGTCCTTGATAATATCTTTCCAATACACCAGCTACTTGGGCTTCTGTACTACAATGAATAAATCCTTCTGTAGCCAAACTATCGGCTTCAAATTGTCCTTTGGTTTGTGCTTCCGCCCATTTTTCTGGGGTTGTCACGTGATATATAAAATCTGATTCCATGTTTTTGTTTTATTTGATTCTCTAATTTTTTAACTCTTATTAATTCAATTTCCTACTTTCTTTTTCTTCATCATTCTTCACTCTTCACTTTTATCTCTTCACTCTTATCTCTTCACTTTTTCTTCCTCCTCTCTTCACTCTTCACTTTTATCTCTTCACTTCTTCTTCCTCCTCTCTTCACTCTTCACTTTTATCTCTTCACTTTTTCTTCCTCCTCTCTTCACTCTTCACTTTTATCTCTTCACTTCTTCTTCCTCCTCTCTTCACTCTTAACTCTTAACTCTTAACTATTAAAGTACTCTTTTAATCTTTTGATCTATGAGCATTAAATCTGCCAACACCATGGCAGTGACTGCTTCTAACACAACAGGTACACGAAGAGCAATACACAAATCATGCCTTCCCTTTACTGAAAAGGATTCAATCTCATTGGTTTCCCAATTCCAAGTTTGTTGTTCTTTGGGTGTAGAGGAAGTTGGCTTAATGGCAATGCGAAAAACCAATTCATTCCCATTGGTATAACCTCCAACAATACCACCCGAATGATTGCTAGCCGTTTTACCAGAAGCATCCAAAATAGCGTCATTGTGTTCTACACCAAACATCTTGGCTGCTGCAAAACCAGTTCCAAACTCAATGCCCCTAACTGCTGGAATAGCAAATACGGCATGACTGATTAATGATTCTACAGAATCAAAAAAATGTTCTCCCAAGCCTATAGGCAATCCAGTTACCCTGCATTCAACTATGCCACCAACACTATCTTTTGCAGCAATAGCTTTGTCCAATCCCTTTTCAACATCTGTTTCCCCAGCAATTTCTAAAATACTAGCTACTACTTCAATATTGGTATCGCCTTCGGCAGTCTTTAATATTTTTTTTGCAATGACACCAGCTGCAACCAATGCTACTGTTAATCGGCCACTAAAATGTCCACCGCCTCTAAAGTCTTCAAAGCCACCAAATTTAGCGTGAGCCGTAAAATCAGCGTGACCAGGTCTAGGCACTGCCCTTAATTTTTCATAGTCCCCGCTGCGGGTATTATTGTTTTCAAAAAGGATGGTAATAGGTGCACCAGTTGTAATTCCATTGAATAACCCAGATTTGAAAATGGGTAGGTCATCTTCTTTTCTAGGAGTGGCGCCACGTTGGTTGCCCCCTTGTCTGCGCTTGATATCATCCATAAAATCATCCAAGTCCAATGGCAAACCTGCAGGGCAGCCATCTAGGTTTAACCCAACACTTTCTCCATGTGACTCTCCGAAGATATTGACTCTAAATATGCGTCCAAAGCTATTCATGGTATTGATTATACTGATTGAATTTGAATATTTGCTCCCAATGCCTGCATATGTTCATAGAAATTGGGATAAGATTTATTAATGGCTTCAGCGTCTGCAATTTCTACCAACCCTGAAGCTTTTAAACCTGCAACGGCACATGCCATGGCAATTCTATGATCATGTCTTGAATGTACTGATGCTCCTTGAATGCCAGTACCCCCTTTAATCAACATCAGGTTATCTTGCAAATCAATGGTAATACCCAATTTAGCAAATTCTTCTTGCAATGTTAATGCCCGATTACTTTCCTTATGTGTTAAACGTTCAACCCCCTCAATTACGGTAGTCCCTTCACAGCATGCTGCAAGCGCTACCAAGGGTGGAAATAAGTCTGGACAATCAGTGGCATTAAAATGAAATGCCTTGAGTGGCAAGGGACCAATTTCTATTTGTTCTGCTTGAATAGAAATGCGGCATCCACTATCCATTAATGCTTGTAACACCGCTTTATCAGCTTGGGTAGAAAATACATCCAAGCCTTTAATTACAATATCGCCCGCAATAGCACCTGCTACCAATAGAAAGGCTGCTCCACTCCAATCACCTTCAACCGTATAAGCAATGTCTTTGGGCTGGGTACTTGTTGGCGCCATGTTAAAGTGAAAGCGCTCATGATTTTCATGAGTAACCTTCCAACCAAAATGTTGCATTACTTGCAAAGTCAGGTCTATATATGGTTTGCTCTTTAAGTTGTCAACTGTAATGGTGGTATCTTTTGCACCAGCAGCACCATAGGCCATGAGTAAGCCAGTTAAAAATTGTGAGCTCAAAGACCCATCAACGGTAATATTGGCGGGTTGCAAAGGCCCTTGAATTTGCAAAGGCAATTTTCCCTGATTGGATTGTATTGCAACGCCTAACTGAGGAAGAATCTTATCAAAAAAATCCATGGGTCTGGTTAACAAACTTCCTGTACCATTAATGGTAATTTTCTCTGGACTCAATGCCGCAATAGGAGTAAACATTCTTATGCCCAATCCACTTTCACCACAATTGATTTCATGGTTTGCAAGGTGTATCCCTGTTGAAACAATTTGAATGTTATCTGCATCAACTCTTTGTACCTGAGCGCCTAGTTTTTGAATCACGTCTAAAGCTGCTAGGTCATCATTACTTTTACCAGGATTGGTAATAGTGGTAATGCCATTGGTCAATAATGCCCCCGCACAAGCACGTTGCATACTGCTTTTGCTGGCTGGAGCGTATAAGCCCCCTTTTAAAATAGATGGATGTATAGTAGCAATCATTCCCTTCTTCTTGGAAATTAAAATTGATTCAAAATGGTTTCAAGCTCTGAAAAGCTAAGCGGTTGTATCACGCCTTTTCCAATTTTTTGCAACAACACGTAGTTGATGCCTTGAGCCTGTTTTTTCTTGTCCATTTGCAAAGTTTTAAAAGCTTTTTTCTTGTCAAAATCTGCAAATGTAGGTAGACCATATTTAGCCAAAAGGGCAATCACAGCTTCGGCGTCTTTAAACCCACGAATCTGTTGGCTCATGATGGCAGCATAAGTCATGCCAATACTTATGGCTTGTCCATGACTGAGTTCATACATATTTTCAATAGCATGACCAAGGGTATGTCCAAAATTCAAGAGCTTTCTATCCGCTTGCTCAAATTCATCTGCTACCACTACTTTGGTTTTGATCAAAGCGTTGCGTTGAATGAGTGCTGCCAATTTTGCTGCATCTCTTTTAAAAGAAGCCAAACTATTTTGCTGTAATAAAGTAAACATGGCTGCATCTTTGATACAAGCGTGTTTGATGATTTCTGCAAAACCATTTTGCCATTCTTCTTTGGGTAAGGTCTTTAAAAAACTATGGTCATACAATAAGAATTTAGGTTGACGAATCAAACCCACCATATTCTTATAAACTCCAACGTCAATGCCATTTTTTCCGCCAATAGAAGCGTCTACCATGGCTAATATTGATGTGGGTACAAATCCACAGGCAATACCGCGCATATAAACACCTGCCACATATCCAGTCATATCTGTTACCACACCACCTCCAACACCAATCAGTGTTGTCTTTCTATCGGCACCAAAAGCAATGAGTTGGTCAATGATCATATCAACCGTCTGCTGAACCTTGTATTCTTCACCCGGTTTCAATACAATGGTATTCCAGCCTTTGAACTTTTTTTTGTGTTTGGCAAACACATTTTCATCGGTAATAATAACGGCAGATTCCTTTGGTGCCAGTTTTTCTACTAAAGAAAATTCGGCATTGAGGTAATAATCCACACTACTGTTTGAAAATCGGATGGTTCGTTTCTTCATATAACATTCGCGATTTTTCGGATACTGTTTTAAGGATGTGCAAAAGGTTACCCGGCATTTCAGAGCCCGGATACACCCGTTTCAAGATCCGTAAACCGTTTATGAATTCATGATCTTGTTCTGGTGATTGATACTTTCCATGTGCACGGCATCAAAATACTTGGTCACAAATTCCTTACTCAGACCCAGCTTTTCCCCTTTGGCAAAAGCTCTTTCCAGAATTGAATTCCAGCGGTTTGTCTGAAGGATGGTGATA
>NCHJ01000141.1 GCA_002256765.1 Bacteroidetes bacterium 24-39-8 | reverse complement strand
TGTTAAATGGCTTTACTATTACAGAAGCCAAAACAAGTGCTTTTGACCAAACATGGAATCCAGTTTGGGGTGAAGTTGCAAGTATTAGAAATCACTATAACGAATTGGCATTAACCTTAAACCAAACAGCTACCAACAGACAAGTAATTATCCGATTTAGGTTATTTGATGAAGGACTAGGTTTTAGATATGAATTCCCCCAGCAAGCAAACTTGGTTTACTTTACAATTAAAGAGGAGAAGACACAATTTGCAATGACGGGTAACCATACTGCCTATTGGATTCCTGGTGATTATGACACACAAGAATATGATTATACTATTTCTAAATTGTCAGAGATACGCGGATTGTTTAAGAGTACCGTAACTAGTAATGCTTCTCAAACATCTTTCTCTACAACAGGTGTTCAAACTGCTTTAATGTTAAAAACAGCAGAGGGCTTGTATATCAATTTGCATGAAGCAGCATTGATAAATTATGGGGCCATGCATCTAAATTTGGATGATCAGAACATGGTCTTTGAATCTTGGTTAACACCTAATTCCAATGGCGATAAAGGAAATATGCAAGCCCCGTGTACAAGTCCTTGGAGAACCATTATGGTTAGTGATGATGCTAGAGAAATCTTAGGCTCAAAAATGACCTTAAACTTAAACGAGCCCAGCAAAATAGCAGACCCTTCTTGGATTAAGCCCGTAAAGTATGTTGGGGTATGGTGGGAAATGATCACAGGAAAAAGTACTTGGTCATATACAAATGACTATCCCTCAGTTAAATTAGGCGTTACCGATTTTGTACATGCAAAACCCAATGGCATACATGGAGCAACAACAGCGAATGTGAAAAAATATATTGACTTTGCTGCAAAACATGGGTTTGATGGTGTTTTAGTAGAAGGATGGAATATTGGATGGGAGGATTGGATTGGACACGCTAAAGATGATGTATTTGATTTTTTAACACCCTATCCAGACTTTGACGTAAAGGGTATACAAGCTTATGCAACATCTAAAGCTGTTAAGATGATCATGCATCATGAAACATCAGGTGCAGTTAGAAACTATGAGCGTCATATGGACAAAGCTTATCAGTTTATGAAAGCCAACGGATATGATGCAGTTAAAAGTGGCTATGTTGGGCCCATACTTCCAAAGGGTGATTTTCATTACAGCCAATGGACCGTAAACCATTATCAATATGCTATAGAAAAGGCCGCTGATTATAAAATTATGGTCAATGCCCACGAAGCTGTTAGGCCAACCGGTATTTGCAGAACTTACCCCAATTTAATTGGGAATGAGGCGGCAAGAGGAACAGAATTTCAGGCTTTTGGTGGATCTAAACCCAACCATGTAACCATCCTGCCATTTACTAGACTAATTGGTGGACCAATGGATTACACTCCGGGGATTTTTGAAATGGATATTAGTAAAATTAATCCCCAAAATAATTCTCATGTAAATAGCACATTGGCCAATCAATTAGCCTTGTATGTAACCATGTATAGTCCATTACAAATGGCGGCAGACTTGCCTGAAAATTACAATCGCTTCCTAGACGCTTTTCAATTTATCAAAGACGTTGCTTTAGACTGGAGCGATAGTAAATATTTGGAAGCAGAACCAGGTAATTTTATTACAGTAGCAAGAAAAGCCAAAGGAACCGGTAATTGGTTTATTGGTAATGTAAATGGAGAAACAGCACGCAGTTCAACCATTCAATTTGATTTCCTAGACAAGGGAGTGAATTATGAAGCCACCATTTATGCGGATGCTAAAGATGCTCATTATAAAACAAATCCTCAGGCATATACCATTAAAAAGCTAACCGTAAATAGTAGCACAAAGCTAGATGTATATTCAGCTCCAGGTGGTGGATATGCAATAAGTGTCATTAAAAAATAGCGGATTAAAATGCTGATATTCAAGCAATTAGTTTATACTTCATTTGGTAATTTATTTGGGGAAATTAATTTGCCCTTGAATGTAGTATTAATCAAGACCCGCTAAAAATCTTTCCGCATTTGCCAAATGTAATTGCTGTTTTTCAGGACTCATTTTATCAAAGGTTTTCACCAACATTCCCAATCTTGGATTCTTCAAAAAGAAATCTCTGTGCACATGCATGAAGCGCCAAAAGAGTCCATCCCAAATGGGTTGCCAATCACCCTTTTCATAGTTGCTCATCTTCATTAAATAATTGCTCCCACTGATATAGGGTTTGGTGGTCATTAAACCTCCATCAGCAAATTGGGTCATGCCATAGACATTGGGCACCATGACCCAATCATAGGCATCAATAAATAATTCCATAAACCATTGGTGTACTTCATTGGGATCAAACTCACAGAGTAGCATAAAATTCCCCAAAACCATGAGTCTTTCAATATGGTGACAATAGCCTGTTGCAAGGAGTTTCTTGATTGTAAGATCTATTGGTGCAATACCTGTATTACCCGTCCAAAAACTAGTAGGTATTTTTCTTTTGAACTGCCAGTAATTAGTAGTTCTTTGTTTTTGCCCCTCTCTTTCATACACCAGGTGAATAAATTCTCGCCATCCCATAATTTGTCTCACAAATCCTTCCAAAGAATTCAGCGGTATTTGATAAGTGTCAGCAGTACTAATGACTTGATCTAATATTTGTTGCGGATTCAATAACCCAATATTAAGCATGGGTGTTAACACGGAATGATGCAACACGTTTTCTTTTGCTACAATGGCGTCTTCATAAATGCCAAAATGCTCAAATCTATTTTTGATAAAATCATCCAACCATTGCTGTGCTTCTTGAAAACTAATCACAAATAAATGGGGCCCATTGACATTGCCATAATTATTGGGAAAATACTGCTGTACATAGGTTCTAGCTTCTGATAAAAATGCATTGTCCCCAAATTGCTTCATAGCTGGCGCGATGCCTTTTTTGGGAAAGGGCTTTCTATTGTCCGAATCAAATGTCCATTGACCACCCAAGGGTTTTCCATCTGTTTCTAACAAAAGCTTACGTTCTTTTCTTTGCCAGGTATAAAAATCAGTTTGAAAATAAGTTTTCCTTTTGCTAAAATAGCTTTCAACAGATTTCTTACTATTTAAAAAATTGGGACTCTCATGAATGATTAAGTCAATCTGATATTTGCCACAACTTTGCTTTAATCTTTTTTCCAACCAATCATCCGCTAAGGCTGAGATATGAATTTCAGTTGTGTGTTCCGTAGCCAATTCTTTGACCAATTGTCTACAGTCTTGCAATGGGTGATTGGTGTCAATATAAATAACCTGATACCCCTGCGCTATTAACCACTGTTGGTAAAATTGCATACTAGCCCTGTGCAAAACCAGCTTTTGTTGGTGAAAATGGTATTGTCTAAAAAATAACCATTCTTCTACCAAGTAGATAGTTCTGCCTTTTTGTAAGGCAGGATGTTCTTGGAATAACTGATGTGGAAATACCAGACTAATGGCTGCTGACATGAGACCTAAACATGGATCTAAAGGCAATTGTTCAGAAACTGCCCAATTATTCCACTATGGCTTCTGCCTCAATCTCTACCAAGTAATCATCCCCAATTAAATTGGCTTGTACCATGGTGTTAGCGGGTTGAATCTGGCCAAATCTTTGACCATGTGCTCTAGCAATGGGTTCCCACTGACTAATGTCTTTGACAAATACGCGGGTTCTTACAACGTCTTCTAATTTGCCTCCCAGCGATTGAATTGCTCCCTCTATTTTGTCAAAAATAAAATGTGCTTGAGCAGCAGGGTCATTGCCACCAATCACTTGGTTGCCATGCGTAGCTGTTGTACCTGAAACCAAGATTCTATTTCCTTTTCTTACCGCCCGGCTATAGCCAGCCATACTCTCCCAACTAGTGCCAGAAAGCGCCTTGGTTTTGCCAGTGGCATCTGTTATTACTGGGTAGGGTTGGGGAAGATCTTTTAGATGATGGCTGAGATCTCCTGAAGCTGTTAAATAAGGAGGCTTTCTGTATTCATCACCACAGTCGCCAGGAATGGATTGACCCTTTGCCAATATATTTTTAATCTGTTCTAATTCTGCAATGCTTAACTGAATGTCCAATACTTTTTTATTCTCCAAGATATGTTCTGAAACCCCCATTCTAGCACCAATGATCACTGCTCCAACAGCGGGTTGTTCTTTAATAAAAGCACTGGCAATAGTTGCAATAGAAACATGGTGTGCTTGCGCGATGTTATAAAGTGTATGTAAGAGATTTTGATACCAATTCCATCCTCCAGCAGCGTCTATATAACGCTTGTATTTCATTTGAGACCAAGTGAGTGCGTCTGTTATCATTGGTTCTGGTTGGTTCAACCATTTTTCACTAAAGAAGCCACCACCCACAGTTCCAAATGCCAAGAGCTTAATATCATGTTTCAAACAAGTAGCTGTCATTTTACCTGCGGCACGTTGATCTAATAAGGAATAACAAACCTGATTACTAACTACAGAAATACCAGATTGAATAACCATATTTAAATGGGCTTCGTCAAAATTAGTAAGCCCTAAATTGGCTATCAATCCTTGTTCTTGTAATTTTTGTAATCCATACAAACAATCCAACCAACTCGGGTGCGCATAGTTCCATGCATGAAATTGCATGAGCTGAATTTGTTCTGTTTGTAATCTTGTCAATGCTTTTTTTACCGCGGCTTCAATTTGTGCTGTTGTAATATTACCAGGACTTGGCACCCATTTGGTTAGAAATTGAACATCGCGCAAGCCATAGGTTTTTCTAAATACGCCTACTACTTCTTCAGCTGATCCATAATGATCCGCCATATCAAAACTGGTAAAGCCTTGTTCATAATAGGCGTGCATGGCTTTGGCTGTTACAATGGGGTCCACTTTTTGATTGCCTCTTTCTAAATCGGCAATCTGCCATAATCCAATAATTGCTTTTGAAACGCTTAAGTTGTCACTTAGTTTGGTGCTATTCATAGGAAACTGTTAATAGCTTATTCAGCTGGTAATATTTTAAAATAATCTGTTTTCGTTAAGCCTGTTTTTCTGAGCTTGTTCCAATAAAATAGAAATAGGATAGTGGCTAATAACATCACTATTCCACAAACATAACTAGCATGAAAATACCAAGCTTTTTGCACCGTGGCCATATCGTTTTTGATATGGATGAATAATAAAAAGCCAAGACTCAGAATTCCCATTACTGCAATTAGTTTTTGAAGCAGTGGATTTTTTATTACAGCAATTTGCTTTGCTAGGATTGGATTGTAATGATGAATCAATAAAACAGATACACAGATCAGTATAAAGTTAATGAGCATTGAGATGACCATAATGTCAATACCTAGAAATATATCGCTGGCAAAATGACAACCAAGAATACCCAGGCTGGCAACAGAACCACTGAATAAAATAGCCCAATAGGGCGATTGATATTTGGGATGAATTTGAGTTAGCCATTCTGGAAACAATTGATCCTTTGACCAAGCAAAACAGAGTCTAGAAACAGATAAGACCATGGATGGTAAGTCTTTAAGTAGCGCAATACTAGCTCCAAGCATCACCAACACAGACCAAAAGGGCGGAAGTACATAATTTAATAAGCTAGTAACTGATATATCTTTTGTATTAGCCAGATCTTGAACAAAATTCCAAGGCACCATTCTGTATACTGCAAAAGTAAATAACAAATAAAATAGGGTAACTGATACAATAGTAATAAAGATAGCTCTGGGTAAGGATTTACTTGGGTTCTTTGCTTCGCCACCGGCTTGTGCAATAGAATCAAATCCTATAAAACTGGCAAATAGTATGGAACTGGCCGCTAAGAATTGTTGCCAGTTAAACGTTCCAACATCTCTTTTAATCTGAACCCCGTCTTTTTGAAATACGGCTTGAATAAAATCAGTTTCCTTATAGATGAATCCTGCAAAAATGACTATACTAGCCAATAGAAACGTAATGATGACTAGTCCAATAATGGTGAACTGATATGTTTGTACCCCAAAAATATTAATCAGGATAAAGCTCCATAATAGTCCCAATGACAAAAACAATCTAGTATTTGGCTTGTCAAAAAAATCTGCTAAATCTGACCATTGCATGGTTACGCAAACGTCTCTAAAAAAGGGCAAGACCATATAGGAGACTACCCCAATGACAATGGATAATCCAAACCATTGAGAGAAGCTAGCCACAAATCCCCAATAGGGATGGATAGACCTGCTGGCATAGACATAACTACCTCCAGCTCTTGGCATGGCACTGGAAAGTATGGCATAACAAATGGCAGCAAAAAGCGCCGGTATTGCGGCTACAAGGAATGCCGGAAGAATATAAGGCCCAATGCCTGGAACATTCTTTTGAAGCATGAATGGCACTATATAAATAGATGCCCCAATCATGGATGAGATGCCCGTTGCAACTAGTCCTGTTATGGTAATATTCCTTGATAAAGTGCTTGTTTGTTCCATATATTCAAAACGGTGTTATCTAAATTAGTCAAAACAAATAGAAATCTTGATCAATTATCCTTTTAAACGGGTTTTCAGTATAAGGAATGGTTCAATCGGTTGCGCAAGATAAATGCGGGAAATGGCCGGAATTTTTAGTAGCATTGGTCTGTTTTTGAACCTATCAATCTACTGATATGAAATATATTCTTGGACTTATTTGCTTACTTCAATGGAATGCTTTTACTGCAAGTGCGCAAACAGGTTCTAAACCTGTAGTCACACACCAGTTTAAACTGGGTAAGGAAGACTTTTTATTAGACGGTAAACCCTATCAAATTATCAGTGGAGAAATGCACCCCGCGCGGATTCCGCGTGAGTATTGGCGACATAGAATTCAGATGGCCAAAGCCATGGGTTGCAATACCATTGCTGCCTATATTTTTTGGAATTTTCACGAAACCACAGAAGGTGTTTTTGATTTCAAAAGCAATAATAAGGATATAGCTGCTTTTGTAAAACTCTGCCAAGAAGAAGGCATGTGGGTGATTTTTAGACCAGGCCCCTATGTTTGTGCAGAATGGGATTTTGGTGGTATACCTTCTTATCTACTAAAGATTCCAGATATTAAAGTTCGCTGCATGGATTCTAGGTATATGAGTGCTGCTACAAAGTATATTAATCGCTTAGCTAAAGAAGTTGTGAACCTTCAAGTAAGTAAGGGCGGACCTATCTTGATGGTACAGGTTGAGAATGAATATGGTAGTTATGGCAATGACAAAGTCTATATGGAGACCTTGCGTAAACTTTGGATGAATAATGGATTTACGGTTCCTTTCTATACTTCTGATGGACCCACGGCCTATATGTTAGACGCTGGTAATATTGATGGGGCAGCTATTGGTCTTGATAGTGGGGGTAATGATGCTGATTTTGCGCAAGCCAAAAAACACAATCCCAATGTGCCTGCTTTTAGTGGGGAAACCTATCCTGGTTGGTTAACCCATTGGGGAGAAAAATGGGCCAAGCCAGATACTAATGATTTGAAAAAAGAAATGACTTATTTATTGGAGCACAAAAAGTCAGTGAATCTTTATGTGATACATGGTGGAACCAATTTTGGTTTTACTGCAGGTGCAAATGCTTTTTCTCCTACCCAATATCAGCCCGATATTACCAGTTATGATTATGATGCTCCCATTAGTGAACAAGGAATGGCAACACCCAAATACTATATGCTAAGAAGGATGATTCAGGCATATACAACTAAATCATTGCCAGCCATTCCTGCCCCGGTTAAAACCATTGCTATTGCGCCTTTTGAATTGAAACAAGTAGCGTCAATTTGGGATTATAAATTACC
>NCHJ01000140.1:2184-9997 GCA_002256765.1 Bacteroidetes bacterium 24-39-8 | reverse complement strand
AAAGTTTTATATTCAAGAAACCAATAGTCCAATGAGGGAAAATCCGTACCAAGAAGACCGAGAGGAACTCAAAGAACTTTTAATGCAGTATCAAAATCTGAAGCATGGGCGTAGTCATTCCTTTTTGGAAGAAGACGCTTTTGAGCGGATTATTGACTATTATGACGAGAAGGATGACCTCAGCGAGGCCCTTGAAGCTGCCGAAACCGGCTTAGAACAATTCCCCTTTTCCGCCCTTTTGATGATTAAAAAAGCCGATTTGCTCCTGGCTAATCGCAAATATCAAGAAGCGCTGAACATTCTTGAAACAGCCGAACTCTTTGATAGTAATGACGTTAACCTCTATATTTTAAAGACTGACGCCTATTTAGCCCTTGACCAACAAGCTAAGGCGGTAGAGCTTTTAGAAGCGGCCTTGCAACTTTTTCAAGGGGAAGAAAGGCTGGATCTATTGTTTGAATTAGCAGATGTGTATGATGATTATGAGGAATTTGACAAGGTTTTTGACTGTTTGAAGCTGATTCTTGAGGAAGAACCCAATAATGAGGAAGCTTTGTATAAAATCTGTTTTTGGACCGATTTTACCGGCCGAAATGAAGAAAGTATACGCTTACACCAGCAAATTATTGACGATTTTCCTTACAATGAACTGGCTTGGTTTAATATGGCTGCAGCTTATCAGGGGCTAAAATTGTATGAAAAATCCATTGATGCCTATCAATACGCTGTTGCCATTGATGAGAAATTTGACTATGCCTATAGGAATATGGGCGATGCTTATCTGCGTTTAAGAAAGTACAAAGAAGCTATAGAAGTATTGGAGAAAGTATTAGAACTTTCTAGACCCGAGGACGTGATTTATGAAGCCATTGGACATTGTTATCACAGAATGGGAAATAGTGCCCAAGCTAGGTTTCACTATAAAAAAGCAGTTCATTTAAATCCGGAGGATAGTAAGCTGCACTATAAAATTGCCGTTACTTATATGTTGGAAGAGCAATGGCAAATGGCCATCAAGCACTTAGAGTCAGCCACCAGAATTCATAGAAATATTACAGAATATAATCTGGCCATGGGCGAATGCCGCATGCATTTAGAACAATACAAAGAGGCCATTCAATATTTTAGCATGGTGGTTAGGCAGAAAACCAAGAATGTATCGGGTTGGGAATCCTTGATTAAATGTTTACTAAAGGGTGCGTTTTACGATGAAGCACTGGTTCAAACCTTAGCTGCCATGAAAGCTACTGAAAACAAGCCCTTGTTTCTGTTCTATCAAAGTACCGCCTTATTTGCACTTGGAAAATCTAAAGAGGCCCTGCTTAAATTGGAGACTGCCATGGAAAAATCCCCCAAATTTCTCAAAAAATTCATTGAACTAAATCCATCCATCCTGCAGAATAACCAAGTGGTGGATATTGTAGCCCGTTACAAGAAGGGTAAGAAAATCTGATTCATTTTAGGAAAGCCTCAACAGTTGATCCACACATAATGTGGACTGATTAACCTATTTTTGCACCCGAAAATCGAACGAAATGAATTTTAATCTTACGCAGATTCCAGATAGGATCAAAAAACCAAGGGCACACGGTATTACCATGGTAATGGACAAAGGGCTTAGTATTCCTGAGGTACACAATTTTATGAGTGTTGCTGGCCCCCACGTTGACGTGATTAAACTGGGTTTTGGTACGGCCTTTGTAACACCCAATTTGCGTGAGAAAATTCAAGCATATCAGTCTTACGATATTCCTATTTATTTTGGAGGAACCCTTTTTGAGGCTTTCTTAATTAGGAATCAATTTGACGATTATATAGCCATGTGTAAGGATTATGGCATTGATTATGTAGAGGTAAGTGATGGTTCTATAAGTATTCCCCATCCTGAAAAATGCGGATATATTGAAAAATTGACCAAACACGCCACCGTTTTGAGCGAGGTTGGTTCTAAAGATGCAGCACATATTATTCCTCCTTATAAATGGATAGAACTCATGCGCGCTGAATTAGAAGCAGGTTCTTCTTATGTGATAGCCGAAGCTCGTGAAGCGGGTAATGTGGGTATCTATCGCGGCAGTGGAGAAGTAAGAGAAGGGCTGGTTCAAGAAATTCTTACCCAGATTCCTGCAGAAAAAATTCTTTGGGAAGCGCCACAAAAAGCGCAACAATTATACTTCCTAGAATTAATAGGCTGTAACGTGAACCTAGGTAATATTGCTCCAAATGAAGTGATTGCTTTGGAAGCCATGAGAATTGGTTTGCGTGGCGATACATTTGAGTTGTACCTAAACAAATAAACCCTGTTGCATGCGTCTGTATGGTTTGTTGGGGTATCCCTTGTCGCATTCTTTTTCCCAGAAATATTTCACGGAAAAGTTTCAAAACTTGGGACTGCAAGATGCTGCATACGAGAACTTCTCTTTACCCAATATCTCAGAGCTACAAGCCATTCTAGACCACCGGGAAGGATTGGAAGGATTTAATATTACCATTCCTTATAAGAAAGAGGTACTTGCATTTCTTGATCATGCATCTCAAGCTGTTCAAGAAATTGGAGCATGTAACTGCGTTAGAATAGTCAATGGCAAGCGTTTTGGCTATAATACAGATGTGGTAGGTTTTGAACAAACCTTAGCCCCATTTTTAAAACCCCACCACAAAAAAGCATTGATTTTGGGAACTGGTGGGGCTTCAGCTGCAGTAGAATGGGTATTAAAAAAATTAGGCATTGAATATCTGTCTGTTTCAAGAACTGCATCCGACAATACTATTACCTATGAACAAATAGATGAGGCCATGATGACCACTCATAGTTTGGTCATTAATACCACACCCTTGGGGATGTACCCCAAAATAGATGCTTGTCCCAATTTGCCTTATCAGTTCATAAATGAGCAGCACCATTTATTTGACCTTGTTTACAATCCGGAAGAAACCCAGTTTTTAGCCAAGGGAAAAGCCCAGGGTGCCAGTATTCAAAATGGATGGGAAATGCTTATCTTACAAGCAGAAGAGAGTTGGCGTATTTGGAATGAAGCCATTTGATTCCCTACATCAAAAAATCATTTTATGAATAGTGTATTTGATCCCATTGCTGTGCATCAAATTTTAAACCGTATTAATCGGTTGACTCCTGAAACCCCTGCCAAATGGGGTAAAATGAATGTGGCTCAAATGTTGGCGCATTGCAATGTGAGTTATGAAATGATTTATGAAAACATTCATCCCAAACCCAATCCAATATTGAAATTTGTGTTGAAATTATTTGTGAAGGGTAAGGTTGTTACAGAAAAACCATATACACCTAATAGTCCAACTGCGCCTGCATTTATCATTACAGATGCTAAGCAGTTTGAAAAAGAAAAAACCAGACTTATCAATCATATTAACCAGACATTGGATAATGGTGCGGCCTATTTTGATGGAAGAGAATCTCATTCTTTTGGCAAGCTAAATGTAACAGAGTGGAACAATATGCTCTATAAGCATTTGGACCATCACTTAAGTCAGTTTGGCGTTTAGCCATGATGTTCAAGTAATTGTTATTCCTGATTTATTGTACAATGGTAATTGTACCCTTGAGTCTTAAATCATTGGAGGAAGCACCAATCATAATTCTAAAATCGCCAGGTTCTACAACGGTGTTCAATTGTTCATCTAACATAGAAAGTTGTTCTGCTTTAATTAAGAATTTTACGGTTGTTGATGCTCCTTTTTTCAAAAATAATTTTTGAAATCCTTTTAACTCCATCACTGGGCGTGCAAGACTTGCCAGCTGGTCTCTGATATAGAGTTGGACAATTTCAGCACCATCAAACTGACCAATATTCTTAATCTGGCATTGCACCCAAATACTGTCTGTTGCTTTCATGGAAGTTTTCTCTAGTTGCAATTGACTGTATTCAAACTGAGTATAACTTAAGCCATATCCAAATGGGAATAGGGGTTTCCCAGTTAGGTCATTATAATCATCGCCCCTGCCTGTTGGTAAATGGTTATAGACATAGGGTAATTGGCCTTCTGACAAGGGAAAACCAATGGGCAATTTGCCACTAGGGTTGGCGTCTCCAAATAAAATGGCAGCTACTGCAGAACCTGTTTGTTCTCCTGCATACCAAAGATCCAAAACAGCAGATGCTTTGTTAAGCCAAGGTTGCATAGTAATGGCACTTCCGCCAGTTAATAGTACTACTACCGGTTTGCCTATTTTGAATAATTCTGCTAATAAGGGTTCTTGATTACCAGGTAAAGAGAGTTTTGCCCTATCTCTAAATTCACCTTCTTCTATACCAGCATTAAAAACTATTAGATCTGATTTTCTTGCAAGTTCCAATGCTGAAGAAAAATCTGATTTTTGTTGATCAAGTACCCGCCAAACTAGTTGAATATGCGCATTGGCATTGGGTTCTTTAAATTCAATTTTAATGGGGTAGGACTCACCTGATTTAACGATTAAATTGACCAATTTTGTACTGAAACCGGTTTTGTTCCATTGATCAATTTTTAGTTCTCCATTGATATATAAACGAAACCCGTCATTCCCAATTAAACCAAGGTCAAAGAATCCATTTATTGGTGAAATCAATAATCCTTCCCATGTAACACTGTAAAAATCAAGATTCAATTTAGAATCAGGTGGATATAATGTCCATCTAAAATTAATTGTTTGGTCGTTTCTTTTCAATTCAGGTTCACCACTTAGGTCAATATTGTTGAAATAAGATCCTAATAAACCATGAATGGTATCTTTTCCTTGAAGGTGGTACAAATATTTTGTAGGAATAGTTTCTAAATTATTGAATAGTCTTGTAGAACCCTTGGCGTAGTTGATTTTCACAGCTTTTCCCGCTCTTGCTTCCAAGCCTTTGATTAAATTTATTCTGTTTGTGCCTGGTCCGCTATAACCTCCCAGTCTAGCTTCCTGGGCGTCTTCTCCAATAACAGCAATGGACTTAATATTATTTTTGAAAGGTAAAATAGCAGCTTCATTTTTTAATAAGACAACGGATTCCATAGCCGCTTTTTGGGCTAGTACTTGATGTGCTTTTTTCTGTTGATCAGTTAAATCATTTTCAGAAACATAAGGTTGTTCAAATAAGCCCAATTGAAATTTTGCAGTTAATACCCTAGCTACTGCACTATCAATAACTGATGTTGGAATACTACCATCTAAAAAAGGGGGAATAAATAATTTGTGGTGTTCCCAAGCTGTTTGAAAAATCACGTCTAATCCTGCAAAAATGGCTTGCTTGCCTGACTCCGCATAATCCTTTGCGGTATTGTGTAAAACAGTTGCTCCACCAACAGCACTTGCGTCAGAAATCACAAAACCGCGGAATCCCCATTTGTCTTTTAAGGTCTTATTTAATAACCAATCATTAGCAGAAGCTGGGCTACCATCAATAGAATTATAAGATGTCATCACAGACCTTGATCCCGCATTTCTAAATGCAGAAACAAATGGCCTAAAATGGGTTTCATTGAATAAGCGCTCATTGTCATGTATGGGGTAACTGTCTTTACCTCCTGCACCCACATTGGCAATAAAATGTTTGGGTGTAGTAATAATATTTTTCCTTTCAAATGCACCCATAAAAGCATCGCCTATGGCAGAAGTTAAAAATGGGTCTTCCCCATAAGTCTCTTCCGTTCTGCCCCATCTGGGATCGGTTGCCAAGTTGATAACGGGAGATAGTATTTGACGAATGCCCCTAATAGCTGCTTCATCTGCAATAGCATTGGCTACCTTACTTACCAAGCTTGTGTCCCAACTAGCTGCAAGTGCAATGGCTTGCGGAAAAACCGTTGCATCATTTCTTACCAATCCATGCAAAGCTTCATCAAAAGCAATCATGGGAATTCCTAGCCTAGTATGTTCTACCAACTGACGTTGAATGGCATTAATTTTTTTTGCAAGTGCAACAGCAGTTTCTGATTTGCCATATTGCATCATTTGTTGTGAAGCATCTCCATTATTAGCAACTGCGCTTACTTGAAAACCAAAAATGCCATGTTGGTATTTTGTTTCATCCCCTTTTTCAATACTGCCAGGTATCATAAACAGTTGCCAGAATTTTTCTTCGGCGGTCATTCTACCCAACAAATCTTTTACCCTTTGTTCAGTGGGTAATTGACTATTCTTATAGGCAGGTAGTTGTGCTTGCCCCCAAATGACAAGGCTTATAAATAGCAATGAAAAAAGATATTTCATAGGGATGCTTGAATCAATGTTAAATAGACATTTTCAATATGGCGGCTTCAGGAATATTGGTTTTCTTCTTGGTCTGATAATCATAACAGATCATGCCGGTTTTGGCTTTTGCAGCAAGAATATTTTCTGTTTCTGAAACAATTTCCATTTTGTAAAATAAATCAAAACCTAGTTTGTCAAAATCTGCAGCCTGAACAGAAATTATGACGGTTTGACCATATTTCAATTCTGATTTGTATTCAACAGCCACATCGGCCATAATCAATCCTAGCCCCTCAAAATCCAATTCACCATAGCCAAATTGCAATAAATATTCCTGTCTTGCTTCTTGTAATAAGGATAAAATGCGGTCATTCCCTACATGGCCTCCGTAGTTCAAATCAGTGATTCTAATTTTGAGGCTAGTTTGAAAAGAAAAATGTGAGGGGAGATGTATTTTAATCCTATTCATGCAGTTTGTTTTTTAAAAAACTAACCAGTTTTGCTATGGCTTTTTTTCTGTGACTAAAACTGTTTTTTTCTTCCATGGTCATTTGGGCAAAACTCATAGTAGCCCCATCTGGAATAAACACAGGGTCATATCCAAATCCTTCTAACCCCTTTTGATCTTCCGTTATATGTCCTTCACAGATTCCTTCAAACAAATATTCCTTCTCTTCCCAAATCAATGAAACAACGGTTCTAAACCTTGCTTTTCTATTAGTTTCATTTACCAAGTTGGACAATAGTTTGTTGATATTGTCCTGAAAATCTCTTCCTTCTCCAGCATATCTAGCACTCTTGACGCCGGGCTCACCATTTAAAGCTTCCACTTCTAATCCAGTGTCTTCACTAAAACAGTTTTTGGCTACTAGCCTATAGATGGTTTGAGATTTTTCAGAAGCATTGGCTTCTAAACTATCATGTGGCTCCGGAATGTCAATATCAATTCCAGCTTCTGTTAGTGTAATAATTTCAAAAGGGTCTGTCAAAATGGTTCTAATTTCCTTGACCTTATTTTGATTATTGGTGGCAAAAACCAGGGTAATCTGAGGGTTAGACATGCGCAATTATTTTTGCTTGTTATAAACCAAACAAGGTTTTCAAACTCATCCAGAGTTTTGTTTTTTCGGCTTTTGATTCAACTGTATCTCCTTCCATTTTTGATAGGGAAGGGGCAAATAAAAATTTACACTGAGCGTAGTCTTGTACTTGGTAAACAGGAATAGTAAATGGTAATTTTAAATCCTTGGGCGATAAGTCAAACGCCAACACTATTTTGGGATTTGATTTGGTTTTAAGATCTTCAAATCCAAGGGGGTAGTTCTTGTAATTTACCAAGGCAATATCATCCAGATTCAATTTACAGGCACTTAACACATTTGATAAAAATTGTAAGTGCTTGTCATTGATATAAGGAACCGTATCTTCTTTTACCATTACGGTTATGTGTTTACCGTTATTTCCTAAGAACCATTGTTTGGGTGTTTCTGGTGCGGTGTTAACAACTGCGGTTTTTGTAGGAATTGCTGCAGGTTTTGGCAACTGGTATTCAACAGATGGTTCAACTTTTGGAACTGGAGTTGAAACAGGTGTTGTAACTGGTGTTGTTGCAGGCGTTGG
>NCHJ01000140.1:0-2140 GCA_002256765.1 Bacteroidetes bacterium 24-39-8 | reverse complement strand
GAATAGTTGTAGAAACTGATGTTCTTTCCTTGGTAACCACATCATTACCCACTACCAAATTATTCCCATATAGGTTGGCAATAACAAAATCTGGTAAGATGATTTGGTTGTTTGACATAAGTTTTACAATATTAACGATTGTTAGTTTTTATTTTTTTCGTTTATTTGCAGCAAATATAAAACTATGGTAGCAGCGGCAGGGATAAAGATTACAAAAGTAGCAGTTAGCAAATTGTTGACGATGAGTCTGGAAAATATTCCATTTGGTAAGTATTTCACAGATCATATGTTAGAGGCGGATTTTGTAGATGGAGCTTGGAACAATGTTTCCATTAAACCATATCAACCACTTCAATTAGATCCATCATTGGCGGCTATTCATTATGGCCAATCCATTTTTGAAGGAATCAAAGCCTATAAAAATCAAGAAGGGGAAGCAGCCATTTTTAGACCTGATGAAAACTTTAAAAGATTCAATCTTTCTGCAGAAAGAATGTGTATGCCACAAGTGCCAGAAGCAATCTTTATGGAGGGCATGCGTCAGTTAATTGAGATAGACAAAGATTGGATTCCCAATATGAAGGATCATGCCTTGTATATTCGTCCATTTATGTTTTCTACCGATGAATTATTAGGAGTAAGACCTTCAGATTCTTACAAATTTTTAATTATTCTTAGCCCAACTGGACCTTATTACGCCAAACCAATGAAAATTTTGGTAGAGGAAAACTACACTAGGGCTGCACCTGGTGGGGTTGGTTTCTCTAAGAATGCGGGTAACTACGGTGGTAGTATGATGGCGGCAAAAATGGCCAATAAGCAAGGTTATGACCAAGTTCTTTGGACTGATTCTCAGGAGCACAAGTGGTTGCAGGAAGTGGGTATGATGAATGTGTTTTTCTTAATCAACGGAGTGGCTGTAACACCTTCATTAGAAGAAGGCACTATTTTACATGGAGTTACTAGAAAGTCAGTGATGACTTTGTTAAGTGAGATGGGAATTAAAATAGAAGAGCGCAGGATTAATGTAGACGAATTAGTTGCAGCTTATCAGTCTGGTCAATTGCAGGAAGTATTTGGAACAGGTACGGCCGCTACTATTGCACCCATTAAAGAATTAAAATACAAGGATCATATTATGCCATTTGATCTAGAGAAATTCAAAGTTTCTCCTGCTATTAAACAGCAACTCGATGATATTAAAGAGGGTAGGGTAGCAGATACCCATGGTTGGATGTTTAAGGTATAATCCAAACCATACAAATCTTTAAAGCCCCGAACATTTCGGGGCTTTTAGTTGCTAATAATATTGGCTACAAATTTTTCATAATCACCTGGCCAATTAATTGTGAAGAAGTGCCAAGCTGTTGTAAACTTGCAGCACCTTGTGCATTACTACACAGGATGAGTTTGTTATTGGTTGTTAGTACTGCATAAGAGTCTAGTGTTACGCTGCCTGGCATAGGACCTCCAGGAATTTGTAAAGGAATAGACAAGCCAATCATGGCACCCGGAGAAAGCACCAGTTTTTTCAAGCTTGCCGTATCACCTTCTAACATCAATGGTCCAGACTGTCCGGTGATGGTAATTTGGTCATTTGAGTCTACCAATAATTTGCCTAATCCTTCCTGAGCTAGGTCTTGAAAGCTTAACACAAAACCATGTAGGGCTAATTTAATACCCGCCCCAATGCAAAGCCTTTTCAAGGTCCAATTGCTATCTAGACTTTGTAAACCGCTTCTGTTGCTTAAATAAAACGTGTATCCGCTGTCTGTAAAATTGGTTGGATGAGTGCCGGTGCCGTCTATTTCCAGACCCCATGTGTCCAATTTTGACAAACTGCCAACGGCTTTGCTATAATATCCCCTATAGACATAAAAATGCCATTCTGGAATTTGATCTACTCTTGTATTGGTCCTATACCAGTTTGCAACCCTGCCAACCATGGCCAATAAACTGTCTTTGGATCCCATAGATATCTCTTGGGCATAGTATTGGTCATCCATTTCTTTTGGAAAATCCCTAGCTGTAACACCGTTCATCAAGCCGGTAGGAAGCCATGACTGGTTAGAACTGGGGCTGCCAGTACTTAACCAAGGATTAGAAGATAATGCATAGAGGAATCTAGGATTGCTGGGGC
>NCHJ01000139.1 GCA_002256765.1 Bacteroidetes bacterium 24-39-8 | reverse complement strand
AATTAGTGGGAGAAATCACTTGAACATCGTGACCAAGGGCCACCAAAAAATGATACAAACCCAGTGCAGAGCCCATGGCATCGCCATCTGGCTTTTGATGCATGGTAATCACCGCTTTTTTGGGGGTATTGAGTAAGGGATAAAATTGACTGATGTCTTGCATAGATTGGCCGCAAAATTGCGGTTTTGAGCTTATTATATCAAAACAATTTATCCCTAATTAACAAAAACAAAGCAAATCTGCAGCTTTCTTAGGGTATTTGTCCGTAATTTTGCATCCGAAATTTAAAAGATATGAGTAACAGAACATTTACCATGATTAAGCCAGATGCCACTTCTAAGGGTTATACTGGTGCTATTCTTGACCAAATCATCAAAGCGGGATTTTCCGTTAAAGCCATGAAATGGATCAAATTGTCTGAAGAACAAGCAGGTCTTTTCTATGATATTCACCGTGAAAGACCATTTTTTGGTGAATTAGTTGATTTTATGAGCAGTGGACCTATTGTTGCAGCCATTTTGGAAAAAGAGAATGCCGTTGCTGATTTTAGAGAACTAATTGGAGCTACCAACCCAGCCAACGCTGCAGAAGGTACTATCCGTAAAAGATTTGCCGCTTCTATTGGCGAAAACGCAGTTCACGGAAGTGATAGCGATGAGAATGCTGTTATTGAAGGAGATTTCTTCTTTTCTAAGTTAGAGCGTTTCTAATCATAGAACCTTATTGAAAAAGCCGTCCCGATATTCGAGACGGCTTTTTTTGTTACTAATCAACGCTACTTTTATTGCATTTAAGTGAATTAGTTAGTGAAGAATTTAGTGAATAAGTGTATAAGTTCTTTCATTAAAACGTTCCTTCCATTCTTCACTCTTCACTCTTCACTCTTCATTCTTCACTCTTCATTCTTCCCTCTTCACTCTTCACTCTTCACTCTTCACTCTTCACTCTTCATTCTTCATTCTTCACTCTTCACTCTTCACTCTTATCTTTTATCTCTTCACTTATTAAATGTATCTGTTGATCAAATTCTCTAAGTATTCCTGCTTTCCACTGACAACTGCAGGTTCACCAGCAGCTACTGCTAAATTGCGCAGTTCTTCTAGACTCAATAATCCATTTTCAAAATCCTTACCCTTTCCGTTGTCAAATGAAGCGTAACGGTCTGAACGAATCTTTTTATAATCTGAATTTTGCAAAATATTGTCTGCAATGATCAAAGAACGGGCAAAAGCATCCATACCTCCAATATGGGCATAAAACAGGTCTTGCTCATCGGTACTATTTCTGCGACGTTTGGCGTCAAAATTGATACCACCACCAGCAAAACCACCTGCTTCTAAGATAATCAACATGGCTTCTACTAATTCATTGATATTGGTAGGAAACTGATCCGTATCCCATCCATTTTGATAGTCACCGCGATTGGCATCCATACTACCCAATAAACCTGCATCCGCAGCTACTTGTAATTCATGTTGGAAGGTATGACCAGCAAGGGTTGCGTGGTTTACTTCAATATTTAGTTTAAAGTCATTGAGCAAATCATATTGACGCAAAAATCCTATCACGGTTTCAACGTCATAATCATATTGGTGTTTGCTTGGCTCACAAGGTTTTGGTTCTATAAAGAAAGTTCCTTTAAAACCTTGTTTGCGTGCATAGTCTCTAGCAGTTTGTAAAAAACGAGCCAAATGTTCTTTCTCACGTTTCATATTGGTGTTAAGCAAAGTCATATAACCTTCTCTGCCACCCCAGAATACATAGTTCTCCCCTCCCAATGCAATTGTAGCATCCAGAGCGGCTTTTACTTGAGCACCACCATGTGCCAACACATTAAAATCAGGATTGGTAGAGGCACCATTCATATAGCGCCTATTGGAAAATAAGTTGGCAGTGCCCCAAAGTAATTTAACCCCACTAGCTGCTTGTTTTTCTTTCAAGTAAGCCGTCATAGTAGCTAAGCGATGCTCATTGTCTGCAACGTCATTGGTATATTCTACCACGTCAACATCGTGAAAACAGTAATAAGGCAGGCCTAATTTGGTCATGAATTCAAAAGCAGCATCGGCCTTGTCTTTTGCTCTACCAATGGCATCTGCAGCAGCATTCCAAGGGTAAATATGGGTAGGTTCTCCAAATGGATCTCCTCCATTACCTACAAAACTATGCCAGTAAGCACAGGCAAAACGCAACCATTCTTGCATAGTTTTTCCTGCTACTATTTGTGAAGGATTATAATACTGAAAAGCCATTGGGTTATCAGAACCAGGGCCTTCATAATTGATCTGGCCAACAGATTTAAAATAGGATTTGTCTCCTAGTACAATTGCCATGTGATTGATTTTAGATGTGATTGTTTAAAATATTAGTTCATTTGTTTGTTTAGTACTTGTAACCATTCTCCGTACAATTGGTCATAGGTTGATGCTTGATCAGGTTCAATGGTTTCCAAAGCTTTTTTCAAACTAAAAGCTTCCTGTGCATTTTGGTAAATCCCTGATCCAATGCCGGCACCAATGGCGGCGCCAACACTACCATCGCAGTCATGCAATTCTACTTTTGTATTGGTGGTATTCACAAAAGCTTTTGCAAAAACATTGCTCAAAAACATGTTGGCTTTGCCTGCTCTAATGACTGCGGGTTGCATACCATTAGAACGCATAATATCTAGTCCATACCTAAAGGCAAATGCTATACCTTCTTGTGCTGCACGGAATAAATGAGCTGCACTATGTTTGTTTAAATTGATATGACTCATATGCGCGTCAATGGTTTTGTTTTCTAGCATTCTTTCTGCACCATTTCCAAAAGGTAATAAATAAAGACCATCGGCCCCTGCTGTAATACTAGCAGCGGCTTGATTCATTGCAGCATAAGATAAACCAGCTCCAGCAATTTGTTTGATCCAACTATTTAAAATACCTGTACCATTTATGCAAAGTAATACTCCAATTCTAGGGTCTGTACTAGTATGATTTACGTGCGCAAAACTATTGACCCTTGATTTTTGGTCATAGCGCAATTGATCTGTAACTCCATAAATAACTCCGGAAGTGCCTGCAGTAGCTGCTACTTCACCTGGCTCTAATACATTTAGGGAAAGCGCATTATTGGGTTGGTCTCCTGCTTTATAGGTAACAGGAATGCCAGCTTTTAAACCCAATTCTGCTGCTACTGAAGCAGATACAAGCCCATGTTCCGAAAATACATTTTGAATAGCTGGGATATGGTTTTTATCAAGACCATAATATTGGAATACTTCTTCTGATAATGACTTGGTTTGAAAATCCCAAAAGATTCCCTCACTCAATGAAGAGATACTAGTGTTAGCATTGCCGGTTAATTGCAGGGCAATAAAATCTCCCGGCAACATCACTTGTGCAATTTTGTTATATACTTCGGGTTCATTTTGTTTAACCCATGCTAGTTTAGACGCTGTAAAGTTACCAGGTGAATTAAGTAAATGAGAAAGGGCTTGCTCATGACCAATGCTGTCAAATGCTTGATTGCCCAATTCAACAGCTCGGCTATCACACCAGATAATGCTATCGCGCAGCAAATGGCCTTGCTTATCTATACATACCAAACCATGCATTTGATAGGCAATTCCAATGGCGACAATCTCTGAAGGTTGGTACAATTGGGTGGCATGCGCTTTTAGTATAGCTAGTTTGGCGTGCTCCCACCAATCTTTGGGAGATTGTTCTGCCCAGCCTTTTTGTAAAGACTTAATAGGCGTTTCCGAATCCGGATACTGAACCGTAACAATGGTTTGTTGGGTTTGTGCGTCTACAATGGCTACTTTAATGGAAGAAGTTCCTATATCTAGTCCTAATAATAACATGTTTCTATGGCTTTTACAATCAAGTAAAATTTCATCTTTCCATGCCCAATTACAACTGCTATTTTTGACATCAAATACGCTATCTTAACCCTATTCAGTTATATTTGCTTGATTTCAGGATAAGATAACGGCTGTTTATGCAAACCCTTTTACAAAAAGTACATGTAGATCCACAGCATTCTTTTGCTTGTAGAACCTATAGAACGCCAGAGTTTGAAACCAGTTGGCATACCCATGAAGAGTTTGAATTAATCTGTATTGTAGAAGGTACGGGTACGGCCATGATTGGGGATTATGTAGGTGCTTATGCCCCTGGGGATACTTTCTTTATAGCTGGTAACCTACCCCATTGGTTCCGCAAGGCCGATGCCAAACAGGTAGGTGCGGCCAAAGTATTACAATGTAAACCAGAAATTTTGTTAGAAGCATTTGATGGTTTTCCGGAATGGAAAGGCATGCAACAATTTTTACAAAAAAAAGATGCTATTGCACTGGAAGGAAAATTGCTGCAATCCATACCCATTAATCTTGATAAAGTTACTGTGGCCCAAGGTTTTCAGCGTATGCTCTTACTATTACAAACCATATTAGATCTAGCTACTTCAAAACAATATAGGGTGCTTAGTAGAGATTTTAATGCCACTAACGAAAGAACCAACCCCTCTATTGAAAAGATTATAGCCTATTCATTCAAGCATTTTTTAGAACCCATTAGTTTATCAGAAATTGCAGCTGTTGCTGAAATGAGTGTACCGGGTTTCTGTAGGTTTTTTAAAAAGAACATCAAGAAGACTTATTTTAATTTCTTACAAGAATTACGTATTGGGCATGCTTGTAAGTTGTTAAACGATACTGAAAAGCCTATTTTGGAGATCTGTTATGATAGCGGGTACAATAGTTGGGCTCATTTTAGCAAACAATTCAAACAGATTAAAGGAATGGCTCCATCGGCCTATCGCAAACAATTTATATGAGTAAAGCACCTATTACCATTAAGGATATTGCCAAGGCACTTAAACTGTCTCATTCCACTATTTCACGTGCATTAAAAGACAGTTATCAAATTGGTGAAGAGACCAAAAAAAGGGTGAAAGCTTATGCCAAAGCACATAATTATCATCCCAATTTAATGGCTCAAAGTCTTAAAAACCAAAAGACAAGAAGTATTGGGGTGATCCTTAGTTCTGTGTCTAAGGTCTTTTTTGCAGAAGTAATTACAGGCATTGAATCTGTAGCATCCGCTAAAGATTATCATGTGATTATTACCCAGAGTATGGAGAATTTTGAAAAAGAAAAAAACAACCTTGACCAATTAACCTGGCGCTCTATTGATGGATTATTGGTTTCTATTTCTGCACAGACCACTGATTTCTCTCAATTTAAATCTATTCAAGAATCTGGAACACCCATTGTGTTTTTTGACAGGATCACCCATGAACTTGAAACGCATACCGTAATTGCAGACAATTACCAAGGTGCTTTTGACCTGACCAAACATTTAATTGACCAGGGTTTTAAACGTATAGCACATATTACCAGTTCTGAAGAAATCTTCACCACCAAAGCCCGTTTAGCTGGTTATACCGATGCCCTAAAACTCGCAGGAATTCCTTTTGATCAAGATCTGATTAGGTATTGCGAACAAGGTGGTGTTGATACCAAAGAAGTTGAAAATCAATTGTCAACTTTACTAAGTTTAGACAATCCTCCGGATGCTGTTTTTGCCGCATCGGATTTGATTAGTTTGTCCAGCTTTGATTATTTGCAACAAAAAGGAATTAATATACCTGATGAATTGGCTTTTGCAGGTTTTAGCAATTTTAGTGCGCCACAATTATTTAATCCTGGATTAACTACGGTAAAACAACCCGCTTTTGAAATGGGCAAACAGGCCATGGAATTATTGTTAGAATTAGTAGAAAGTAAGAGACCGGTGAGTAGCTTTAAACACGTATCTATTCCAACAGAACTACAGATTAGAAAATCAACCAAGGGTAGATCCTAGTCCTTTTTCAACTGAATTTTTGAAAATGGTGTCATTTTAAATGGAGACTTAGTAGTAGTGTTATAAATAGAAGGAGCTGTTTCTTTGGTCTTTTTTTCCGTTCCCTGAATTACTGAATTCCAGTTTACTTCCTCAATAGAACCATTATAAGCTGGAGATAAATAACTACTAATAATTTGTAGATAGTAATTGGTAAACAAGGAACCTTTGGTTGGGTGACTAGCTGCCTGCTCTCCTTTTTTTACTGCCGTAGCCAAGATATTTACTTTCTCCTCTAGAAATAGTTTTTTACAATAATCTGGATATAGATTGGTAAAGCCCCTACTAGTTCCAGATAAATCATTAACAGGAATACTTTTGAGTTTGTAATTGGTATTGCAGCAATCACTAATAACAATATTTAACCTTGCTCCTTTAGCAATAATGGTCTCATAAATTTCTTGAATACTCATGGTAGCATTTCTCAAACCCAATTCCTGCTCATCTGCCTTGGCATTTTCCCAACTGGTTCTTTGTGCATAAGGCACCAAAAACAGGTTAGGATAAGGATCTAAAGAATCTTCTCTATTAAATCCATGACCAGTATAGTGAAACAAAACCATATCGTCTTTTCCAGGTTTAAAAGCCTGTAACATTTGCTGTAATTGTGTTCTGTTATAATTATCATTGACAATATTAATAGTGTCCAGTCTTACTTTTAGTTTCTGAGCAATGGTAATATACACCTGACTCAATTTTACTTGGTCAACTTTGCAGCCTTTACCAATGCTGGGATCCTTTAGATCTGCAACAATAATCACGTGCATGGTTGGAATGGGTTTACCAGCAAAATAGCCTCCCCTAGTTTTTGAGGAAGTGTAATTTTTATAAAGTGGTTCTTCTTTTAAAAAGAATTTTGCAAGCAATGGTTCCAATAACATGTTTTGTTCCAATTGTTTTTTGCTGTTTAAAGCACTGGAGTTGACCAATCTTCCAGTGCCGTCTAATACACCAAAATGACTTGGTTGTAAATCATCATTATTAGCATTTGTTTTAAATAACAAACATTGATTATCTAATGCACTTGCTCCATTGCCCACTAATTGTTTGGAGGTACCCAATGGTTGAGCCCAAAAACTACTATCAATTTTACCCTTAGTATTTTGGAGGTAATCTGGCCGTAAATTAATTTCTGCAAGATGTAACTGTTTTTCATGGTCCAAATAAGTAAGCCTAATAAAACCTGATCTATCTTCTAAATGAACCAACAGGCCGTCTACCAAAACAGGCTTACCTGATTTGATTGATTTCCATTGAAATTGCCAAAATATCTGTGCTTGTAGCGATGGGGCCAATATTATGATGAAAATAAATGCAAGGAATATTTTTTTACTACTTATTATCGGACTAAATTCCATGAATAGATTTTTTCTCATATGAAATGTAGGATATTTTATTTGTTCCTCCTTGGATTCTTATTGAATCAATTGTCTGTTTTTGCACAGAACAGACAAATTGATTCTTTGCAGCAACGGCTACAGTTGACCAAATTAGATTCCAATAGGGTCATCATTTTGGATTCAATAGCCTATGCATATAGTTTATCCCAACCAGCCAAAGGAATTTTGGTTGCCCAAGAAGCGGCAGATTTGGCTCAGAAAATTGGATATAGCGATGGCTTATTGAAATCATTACAATTCATGGCCAATTCTTATAATAACCAAGGCGATTATAATAAAGCATTGGAAATATTCTTAAAACAATTGGCCTTTTCTGAAAAAAGCAACAATGGGTATTATATGGCTTTTTCGCTGATGAATATTGGAATCATCTATACCCAACAGGCAAATTATACCCATGCTCTCCCCTATTATTTAAAGTCTGATAGTATTATCAAGGTTAATAAAATTACACAACTAGCTTACTTTAGTTACCAGAACCTAGGTGATATTTATGACAGGCTCAATCAAAACGATTCTGCATTTGCCTATTATAGTAAAGCATTTCAAAAGGCCAATGAAAAAAAAGATATCTATTTAATTGGCGCTTCTAATATTGGCCTAGGAAA
>NCHJ01000138.1 GCA_002256765.1 Bacteroidetes bacterium 24-39-8 | reverse complement strand
GAAAATTGTGCTCTAACTCCATTAATAGTTAGTCGAACACAAACAGGAACTTTTCCTAATTCATCTTTACGTTGTTTACGTAACCATAATAAAATGGAGAGATCTTGATTTACTTTCATGCTAGTGGATTTTTTGGTAACCGAAAATTGGGTTTTGCCTAGCTGAATCTGTAATCGCGAATGTGATGAAAGTCTTTACGGCAAAAGGTTTCCTAGCAAATCGGTTACCATAAAGAAAATACTTAGTTTGGTAACCTAAAAGGATACCTTTTAGATTGATAATATATGATATGGAATTGTACTCGGTAGAGGATTTAAACTACGATTTACACCTAGAATAATGCAAAAAGCCACTCAATTGAGTGGCTTTTGCGGACCGGACGGGACTCGAACCCGCGACCTCCGCCGTGACAGGGCGGCATTCTAACCAACTGAACTACCGATCCGTTTCCTCAAAATTACCCTGAGAGGGTTATTTTTCGGATGGCAAAGATAAGGGGAAACAGGTTTTACAAACAAATCTTTTCAAAAAAAAATTCAAACCTTATTTTTACCACCTGAATTCAACATTATGCCTCAATACCCGAATAGACAGTTTCTTGATTTTGAAAAACCCATCAAGGAATTATACGAGCAAATTGATGACACCAAGAAATTGGCAGAAAAGAATACTAAGATAGATTATAGTGCAACTATAGAACAGTTAGAGGAATCTATTATTGAAAAACGCAAAGAGATAACTGCTTCTCTTACGGCTTGGCAAAGGGTGCAATTGAGTAGGCATCCAGACAGGCCTTATACCATGAAATATATCCAGAACATGACCACCAATTTTGTGGAATTACATGGAGACAGAAATGTAAAGGATGATAAAGCCATGGTAGGTGGGTTTGCTGATTTAAATGGGCAAACCGTCATGTTAATTGGTCAACAAAAAGGAAGCAATACCAAAATGCGCCAATTACGCAATTTTGGAATGGCCAATCCAGAAGGGTATAGAAAAGCCCTGCGTTTGATGCGTTTGGCAGAAAAATTCAATAAACCAGTCATTTGTTTAATTGACACGCCAGGTGCATTTCCAGGATTGGAAGCAGAGGAGCGTGGTCAAGGAGAAGCCATTGCAAGGAATATCTATGAAATGATTCGATTAAAAGTTCCCATTATCATTGTGATCATTGGTGAAGGTGCCAGTGGTGGAGCATTGGGAATAGGAGTAGGAGACAAGACTTTAATGATGGAAAATACTTGGTATACGGTGATTTCTCCAGAAAGTTGTAGCTCCATTTTATGGCGTAGTTGGGATAAAAAAGAAACCGCCGCTGAACAATTAAAATTGACCCCTACTGATATGAAGGGTTTTGGATTGGTTGATGAAATTGTACACGAGCCTGATGGGGGAGCGCATTGGGATTATGCTGGTGCAGCTGAAATTCTAAAAACCTATATCATTAGAGCCTTAGAAGAAGTAAAACACAAAGAACCTTTACAAAGGGTAAATGAAAGAATTGAGAAATACGGTCAAATGGGCTTCTGGGAAGATATTCCTGCAACAAGTTCCCAAACAGTATAACCATCAAAGAACTATCAAATTATTATAACGCATGTCTTTAAAGAACATTTTACGTGGCACTGGAGTAGCTGTGATTACCCCATTCAAATCCAATTTTGAAATTGATTTTGATGCTTTGGGAAAAGTCATTGACCATTTGATAGAAGAGAAAGTAGAGTACTTGGTAACCCTTGGTACTACGGGAGAGACCCCTGTTCTAGACAAACAAGAAAAATTAGAGATAGTACAATTCACTTTTGACCGAGTGGCTGATCGTGTTCCAGTAGTGGTTGGGATAGGGGGTAATAATACCCATGAACTCATTCAAGATTTGCAAAAGTATCCTTTAGACAAAGCAGCGGCAGTACTAAGTGCATCCCCCTATTATAACAAACCTTCTCAGGAAGGTCTTTATTATCATTATAAAGCCATTGCAGAAGCTTCTCCCAAGCCTGTGATCCTTTATAATGTTCCTGGCAGAACAGGTCGTAATATGTCTGCAGCAACCACTTTAAAGCTGGCTCATGAAGTACCCAATATTGGAGGTATTAAAGAAGCTGGTGGCGATATGGCTCAGTGTATGACAATTCTAAGAGACAAACCTTCAGATTTTCTAGTAGTAAGCGGAGACGATGCTTTAGCCTTACCACAATTGGCCTGCGGCATGGATGGAGTAATTAGTGTAGCGGCAAATGCTTATCCTCACGCTTTTTCTGATATGGTTAGGAATTGCCTGATTGGCGATTTTGCCTCTGCTAAATCCATTAATGATCAATTGATGGATGCTTATGACTTAATGTTTACTGAAAATAACCCTGCTGGGGTAAAAGCTTTCATGTTTGAACAAGGGCTAATTGAAAATTTTCTCAGATTGCCAGTTGTTCCATTGAGCCATGCTATTCATGAAAAAGTAAAAGCCTTCTTGGGCAAATAAACTAGCACAAATTTAATCAAAGGCGGTATTACTGTTGATTCAGAAAATTGGTCAAAGTAGTTGAGAATTGTTTTGGTGCTTCTTCCATGGGAACATGCCCTACGGATTTGAAGACAGATAATTGACTATTGGGAATGGCTTTTTGAAACCGGTAAGCGTGCTCAATTGGAATGAGTTGATCTTCCTCTCCCCAAATAATCAATGTAGGTGTTTTGAGGGTAGCAATTTTCTCAGATTCATTCTGAAATCCTGCTCGCATCCTATCAATTAAGGCAGATCTGTTGCCTTCTCTAAGTGTCATCTTAAAATAAATGTCTACTAGAGAATCACTAATTCTTGAATCATCAGCATAAACATCTTCCAAACTTTTTCTAACCAAAAATCTGGGAGTTACAAATTTGACTATCTGGTTTAATACGGGGGTCTGAGCAATCTTAAAACCAAGGGCTCCTTTTGATTTGCTTAAACTAGAAAATCCACTAGCGTCTACTAATACCAATTTTGCAACCTTTTGGGGATAGGCTAAAGCATAATGCCAAGCAATACCTCCGCCTAATGAATTGCCAATAATAATGCACTTATTAACCGATAGTTTTAGCAAAAAACTATCAACAAAATGGGTATAATAATCAAAGCTATAATCTTTAAAAGGGTTGGGTCCTGTTAATCCAAAAGCGGGAAGATCCATTCTAATAATTCGGTGCTTGTCTTTTAAATTATCTACAACACTATCCCAGGTTAAAAGAGAGGAAGAAGTTCCATGTATTAAAACAATAGGAATACTATCTGTTGAATTACCCTCATCTCTATAATGCACATTCATTCCCATCAATGGAATAAATTGGGAACTTGTATTGGCATAGAGTTGTTTCAAATTTTCTACTGGAATATCTTTTTTATAGAAAACAACGCCAATTAAAAATAACATGCAGAGAAATAGGGCAAATATAGCCAGTAGGATTTTTCCGAATTTTTTCATGAATAGGTATTGGATAAAATAAAGCGAATGTTTTTTTACAACAAAAGTCCTTTCAGAAATAGCAAAGCCACACTGAAATAAATAATCAAACCAGTTACGTCTACCAGGGTAGCTACAAATGGAGCAGAAGATACGGCAGGGTCAGCTCCTAGCTTTTTCAAAGCAATGGGTAACATAGATCCCGTGAGGGTTCCCCAGAGCACCACACCCATTAAACTAATACCAACAGTGGCGCCAATTTCAAACCAATGGTCACCATATATCTGAGGGGCAACACTATGCCAAACAGCCACTCTGATAAAGCCAATAATGCCAAGTACAGAACCCAACATTACGCCACTCAATAGTTCTCTTTTTAAAACACGCCACCAGTCAGACAAATACACATCGCCCACGGCCATTGCTTGAATAATCAGGGTAGAAGCTTGTGAACCACTATTACCACCTGAAGAAATAATTAGTGGCACAAATAGGGCCAATACAATTGCTTTGGCAATCTCGTCTTCAAAATAACCCATGGCTGTGGCTGTTAGCATTTCTCCCAAAAACAAGACTACCAACCAACCAATTCTTTTTCTAAAAAGCTTTAACAATGGTATATCCAAATAGGGTTCATTCAATGCCTCTGTACCTCCCATTTTTTGCATATCCTCACTAAACTCTTCATTGGCCACCCACAACATATCATCAATGGTCACAATCCCCAATAGAATATTGTTATCGTCTACCACGGGTAGTGCCACGCGATTATTCATTTTGAATATTTGGTTGGCATGTTCCTGGTCATCGTTAACCAATAATGAAACAACACGCCCATCAAGAATATCAGAGATTAATTTGTCAGGAGTAGCAAGAATCACATCCCTGATTCTAATATCGTCTAATAACTCACCCTGTTCATTGATAATATAGATTACGTCAATGGTTTCAGAGCTTTTTCCATATTTGCGAATGGTTCTAAATACGTCAGCCACGGTATTATGTGCATACACGTAAACATAGTCTGGGGTCATTAACCTACCCACACTGTCTTCAGGATATCCTAATAAGGAAAGGGTAATTTTTCTTTCCTCCGGGTCCAATAATTTAATAAGGTCCCGAATCACCGCCTTGGGTAATTCTTCCAAAAAGTCTGTACGGTCATCCGCCGGAAGTTCATTCAATAATTCCGCAGTCTTAGCTGTAGGAAGCTCTTTAACTATGTCTTTTTGTTGCGATATGTCTAAGATCTTAAACACAGAGGCAGCCCTATTAATAGCCATATTGGCCACTATTTGGGATTCGTATTCAGGATACTCATTGATTAACTCTGCCACGTCACTGATATTCTGGTCATTCAGGAATTCCTGAATAGCCAGTTTGTCTTCCGTAGCAATCAATTGCTCAAAGACTTCTTTAATATCCAGCTGTTCCATTTCTAAAGACATGGCTGCAATTTAGCCAATTGAGTTTAGGGGAAGAAAAATAATGCAGGTTCAATTACTCAGTTAGGCTTAATTTTCGGTCATGATTTTACCCATTTTGGCCATAGCACCATCTAAACAAAGGGGCAGGGGCGTATTTGCTACTGAAGCCATTGAAGCTCAAACCATCCTAGAAATTTCTCCAGTACTGGTATTTTCTATGGAAGATCGTAAGAAGGCAGAAGAGACTTTACTATACAATTATATTTTTGAATGGGGTGAAGGGCATGAACTTGGGGCCCTAGGGCTGGGATATATTTCTATATATAACCATTCCTATCAACCCAATTGTAGCTATCAAATGGATTTTGACAATGAATTAATGACCATTACTGCTATTCATGATATAGCAGTGGGAGAGGAGCTCTTCATCAATTACAATGCAGACCCAGAAGATCAATCCCCCATTTGGTTTGAAGCAGAATAATGGGTTATTTCCAATAATCGTATCCCATTAGTTTGGCCAATTCCAACCTAGAAAGACATAGCTGGTATTGGTATTGTAATCTGCTCAGCTCTGCTCTTTGTACATTGGTACTGGCATTGGTTAATTCCAAATTGGTCCCAACCCCATTTTTAAAACGAATGGCAGCCAACTGTTGTGCATATTTGGTTTGATCAATTTGAGACTGGGTATTGGCAACTCTTTCTAAGTTGGTTTGAATATCAGTTAGGGCTTGCGCGATGTCTTTTTTATAACCAGCGTTCAATGATTGCAATGCTAGTTCCTGTTGTTGCACCATTCTTTCTTGTAGCTTAATCTGTTGTTTGGTTCTTCCGCCGGTATAGATGGGTACATTCAAACTAATGCCTGCAACTCCATTGAGTTGTAGATTATAAATATCAGGTAAATAGCCATTTTTAAAACCTAGACCACCGTTAAGGTTGATACTGGGTTTGTCTTGTAGTTTAGAAATGGCAATATCGCTTGCAGCTTGATTAATTCGGTCTTTGGCCATTTTAAAGTCTAGGTTATTACCAACAGAAGCGTCTAATGCAGCTGCAGCATTGGCTATTTGTAAACTAAAATCAAATTGATTGCCACTAGTGCTGTTGGCTCCTGTGGTATAGTTTAGTAGGTTAATTTGTTTTTGCACAGCATTGCGCAATTCTACTTTTCTGTTGATTTCATTGTCTATGCTAGCTTGAATATTTAATAGGTCAATTTTTAGGGCTTCACCATCTTTGATTTTTGATTGGACTACTTTTTTGTTCTCTTCTAGAAAATGTAAAACGGAATCCTGTATGTTAATGGCTTTTTGTAAATAGACTAGGTTATAATAAATGGTTGCCACTTGGTTAGCCAATTGAGACTTTACCAATTCCATATTGTCTTTGGCCAATTGTAAATCAGTTTTTGCTTTTTCAATATTGGCTTTTAGTCTTCCAAAATCAACCAGCATATAATTGGCATTAACCGTAGCATTATAATTGTGGTTGGGGAAAAATTTCACTTCCTGACTTCCACCATTTATAGGTAGTGTTGCTTTGGAAACCGGTGCTAAATAGCTATAGCCTGCACTTGCACCAACAAAGGGGTTAGCACCCAAACGGCTCAGTTCCATTTTATCTTCAGCTGTAACTATTAAGTTCTCAGCTTCTTTTAGTTTGGGAAAATAGCCAAAGGACTGATTGATCAGTTGTTTGAGTTCTGGGTTTACCTGCCCTTGTGCATTAACGCCTAGTTGGCATATTAGCACCAGGAATAATGAGGTTAACATCTTTTGCATGAATTGTATTTTAATTAGTTGTTGTTTGGATTAATGAGCTTCTGACGCGGCTTTCATAGCGGCCGCTAATTCCTCTGGTGTTTTCTTTTTAACCCTTAAAAAAAAGATCAAGGGCAGCACTAATAGAAAGAAAATGCCAATCAATCTAAAGGTGTCTAAATATGATAGAAAATAGGACTGTCTTTCAACAGAAGCATTCATAATGGTCAATGCTTTGGTATTGGCTACGGCAGCAATATCGCCAGTACGGCTCATGATATTTGCAGCCATGGCATTGGCTTGTTCCGTACCATTCTGCATATTGCTTACTAAATCTGATCTATGTTGTGCGTATTGTCTTGATACATAGTTATTGGCTACTGCTATTCCAAATGCGCCTCCTAGTTGCCTGATCATATTATTGAGTCCAATTCCTGTTGCATAATCCTTTGGATGCAAACCCGCCACGGCTTGATTGATCAAGGGTAATTGACTCATGGCAATCCCCAACGCTCTTAATACAAATAACCAGAACAGGTCTCCTTTTCCAATATCTAAACTGACTCTTGAATTTAGAAAAGCGTAAAGCGCAAACATCATAAAGCCAATGGCAATAAAGGGTAATGGTGGAACACCCTTGCTCAACATGATTCCCATAATGGGCATAGCAATCACACCAAATAGGGTTGGAGCTAGTAATGCCAGACCTGTTTCATAGGGTGTAAAACCCAAGACCCTTTGTGCCAAAACAGGATATACAAATACGGAAGTAAATAAACCAAATCCCGCTACAAAAGTAAAAATAGTAGTGACGCCTAAATTCCTATTGCCTAGTAATCTAATATTGACTGCAGGCTGTTTTACTTTGAGTTCTTGCCATACAAATAAACCAAGGCTAAGTGCAGAAACTAAGGAACATATTCTAATGGCTTCACTATTAAACCAGTCTTCACTTTCCCCCCTTTCCAAGACAAATTGTAAACAACTAATACCAGCCATTAACAATCCAATACCCACATAGTCAATATTGATCTTGTCTTTGTTTTTACCTTCTCTTTCTTTTTGCTCAATAAAAATAAAAGAAAGGGTAGTGGCAATAATACCAATGGGAATATTTACTAAGAAAATCAAGGGCCAGCTAAAATGTTCCATCAAATAGCCACCTAGCGTGGGGCCTAGCGTAGGGCCTAGTACAATGCCCATACCAAATAGACCAGCTGCTTTGCCCCTGTCTTTTGGTTCAAAAGCATCAAATAAAATAGATTGTGAAGTAGAGAGTAACGCCCCTCCGCCAATTCCTTGAATAAATCGCCAGATGACCAATTCT
>NCHJ01000137.1 GCA_002256765.1 Bacteroidetes bacterium 24-39-8 | reverse complement strand
TTTAGTACAAAAAAACCTAGGCAAAGCCTCGTTTAATTGAAATCTACGTCCGTTCTTCACTCTTCACTCTTATCTCTTCACTCTTCACTCTTATCTCTTCACTTTTAACTATTCTTCCCCGTCAGCATGGGCACAAAAGAAAATGCTTCAAATGATTCTTCTTGAATGGACCCATCGGCCAATTTTGTTAAACGCAGCATTCTTTGCTCGGACCCCTCGTCTAAAGGAATGACCATGCTTCCACCGGTTTTTAATTGAGCCAATAGCTTGGGTGGAATAAAGGGTGCAGCTGCAGTAATTAAAATCTTGTCAAATGGCGCATAGGTTGGCAGGCCTTCAAAACCATCGCCGTAAAAGAATTTGGCGCTAAAATATTTGGCGCGAACATAGAATTTACTTTTCTCGTCAAAAAGTTGCTTTTGTCTTTCAATACTAAAAACCCTTGCCCCCATTTCTGCTAGTACTGCGGACTGGTACATACTACCAGTGCCAATTTCCAATACCTTTTCCATTTTTTTAACTTGGAGCAATTGCGATTGATAGGCAACCGTATAAGGGTGTGAAATGGTCTGATCTGCCCCAATATCAAATGCCCGGTTCTCGTAGGCAATTTTGTCAAAAGCAGAATCTAGAAAAAAATGTCTGGGTATGGCATTTATAGCATCCAATACATTATTGTCTGTAATCCCCTTTTCTTTTAGTAAATCAACCAACTGTTTTCTCAAGCCTTTGTGTTGGTAGCTATCAACGTACTCTCTTTTCATAAGCAGAACGAATATAACACATCCACTTTGTAGAAGGGTTTGATTTGGGGATATGTGAAAAGAAAACTCCCGTGAAAAATTTCTTCACAGGAGTTCTTATCTATTAAAATTACCACTAACTCAATTGCATATCTACAATGATTCTGGCAATTTTTGTTTCTAATTGGGCAAATGTGCTGTCAAATACCGCTTTATTGGCTAGGCTTGTTTTAACACTGAAATAAAACTTGATTTTAGGTTCAGTACCTGAAGGCCTGGCAGAAATCTTGCTTCCATCTTCAGTAATAAATTGCAACACATTGCTTTTGGGCAAGTGTATGGGCCAGGTTTCTCCTGTTGAAGGGTTGGTTCCTTTTTGCAATTCATAATCCAACAATTGCACCACTTTTGAACCATCAATGGTGGCTGGTGGATTATTTCTATAGCCATTCATCATGTCAGCAATTTCTTTTTGACCATTCATACCCTTCTTGGTAATACTGATCAGTGTTTCATAATAGAAACCATATTGCTGATAGAGTTCAATCATTTTGTCAAACAAAGTGAGTCCTTGGTCCTTGGCATATGCAGCCATTTCACACATCAAGGCTACGGCACTAATGGCATCTTTGTCTCTTACTTGGTCACCAATCATCAAACCAAAGCTTTCTTCTCCTCCAATAATATAATTTTCCTGACCCGCTTTTGCTTTGATTAATTCAGCAATCCATTTAAATCCGGTAAGCACATTATAACAGGCTACACCATAACCTGCAGCCAAATCATTGACCATTTGGGTAGTTACAATGGTGGTAATGACCATGTCATTGGGCTGTGCAATCCCTTTGGCTTTTCTGGCTTCCATCATATAATTACAAGCCAAAACTGCGGTTTGGTTGCCATTCATGAGTACCCATTCTCCGTGATGATTTTTAACCCCTATAGCTACCCTATCTGCATCGGGGTCTGTTCCCAATAAAATATCGGCATCCAATTCTTTGGCCAGTTTTAAGCCAATACCCATGGTTGCAGACTCTTCAGGATTGGGATAAGCCACTGTTGGAAAATTACCATCCGGCGTAGCCTGCTCTTCAACTATAGTTACATTGGTAAATCCAAAAGCTTTGAGCACTTCTGGCACCAAAGTAATTCCCGTACCATGAATGGGGGTATAGACTATTTTCAAATCTTTCTGTCTAGCAATCACATCTGGATAAACGCTCAAGCCCTTTACCATTTGAATATAGGCATTATCCATATCCTTGCCCAAGATGCTGATATTGGCTTCGCCACCGCTCCATTTAACTTCATCAATGCCAGAAACCGCTTCTACTTCTTTGATCACATTTTTATCATGAGGGGGAACTAATTGACCACCATCATTCCAATATGCTTTGTATCCATTATATTCTTTGGGATTATGAGAAGCAGTACATACTACCCCCCCACTGCAACCCAAATGGCGAATGGCAAAACTCAATTCGGGGGTTGGACGCAGTGCTTCAAATAAAAAAACCTTGATCCCATTGGCTGCAAAAACATTGGCCGTGGTTTCAGCAAAAAAGCGACTATTATTTCTGCTATCGTGTGCTATTGCCACTTTAATCTCAGCATCACCATAGGTTTTCTTTAAGTAATTGGCAAACCCTTGTGTGGCCATACCAATGGTATACTTATTGATTCTATTGGTACCTACTCCCATAATGCCCCTTAGACCACCCGTACCAAATTCTAGATTACGGTAAAAAGAATCGGCTAACTCATCCACATTATTTGACTGTAAGTCACTAATGGCGTCTTTGGTGGCCTGGTCATAATTTCCATTGGTCCAAACATTGACTCTTGCTTGTATTGCTGCGTCCATGATTCAAGATTTAATTAATAGGTAAAACGAATTTACACAATAGATTATTTTACAATTTATTATTCCTTGGGCATATTCTACAAGATACATGGCCCAACTAACAAATCCTTATCCAATATAAGCCCCAATAACCTCTCCGTTGGACACTTCTACTTGAATATGATCTTCGGGGGTTGTTGCAATTGACAGACCCACATAATCAGGCTTTACGGGGTAGAGTTTGTGCATTCTTTCTACTAAAACAAGGGTTTGAATAGTCCTTGGGTAATATTCCATCAAAGGCTTTAACCCATAGAGCAGTGTTTTACCACTATTAGCCACATCATCAATCAAAACAATATTCAGGTCAGTAAAATTCAGATTCTCACTCAATATTACTTCTTTGGGTAAGTCTTTATCAAGACTTACCGTAATATTAATAACCTGATTTTTGACATAGGGTTTTAAAAATGCCGCAATCTTTTCCGCAATAACGGTACCGTTATTCCTTACCCCTATTAAAATAATATCAGCTTCACTTCCACTCAAATTTTCTGCTATTTCTAAAGCCATCCTATGTAATTTCTGGTTGGCCGATTCCTGATTCAGGATATATTTTCTCTCTGACATATACTGGTTTGAATTCCAAAAATAAGCACAATAAAACCATTCCACAATCCAATTTACAACAGGGTAAAACCGCTAACTTAGCAGTATAACTTTTGCAATATGGCCTTTCTACCCCAAATCCTTTTTCTGATTCTGACCGCAGTTGCTATATGGCTATTCAGTAAAAAAGCCATTGAAATCAAACGTAATATATTTCTGGGAAAACCAGAAGACCTTAATAATCATCCCCAAGAACGTTGGAAGAACCTATTCCTTTTGGCCTTGGGGCAAAAGAAAATGTTCAAAAATCCATTGGTAGCAATCATGCACTTAGTGGTATATGCTGGTTTTATTATCATCAATATTGAGGTGCTGGAAATTGTATTAGATGGAATACTAGGTACACACAGACTATTCTTACCCTTTCTTGGGGCCGCTTATGCTTGGTTAATCAATGCTTTTGAAGTCTTGGCTTTATTAGTATTAATTGTTTGTGTCATCTTCCTAATCAGAAGAAATATTATCAAGCTAAAACGCTTTGTGAGTAAGGATTTGAACGGATGGCCAAGATCTGACGCCAATTATATTTTGATTACAGAAATTGTTTTAATGGCATTATTCTTAAAAATGAATGCCATTGACCAAGTATTGCAAACACGTGGATTGGAACATTATCAACCAACAGGAGCGTTTTTAATCTCTAGCCAATTAACGCCCTTATTAGAAGGTTATAGCTCAGAAGCTTTAGTGGTTTTTGAAAGAATCTGTTGGTGGCTACATATTGCCGGCATATTTGCCTTTTTAAACTACCTACCCTATTCCAAACACTTGCATATTATGCTGGCTTTTCCTAATGCTTATTATGCTAGACTAGAACCACAGGGCAAGATGCACAATATGGTGGCTATTCAAAATGAAGTGTTATATGCCATGCAACCAGAATTGGCACCTACAGATGCTGCTCCTCCGGCCCGGTTTGGAGCCAAAGACATTTTTGATCTTAGCTGGAAAAACTTATTGGATGCATATAGTTGTACCGAATGTGGCAGGTGTACATCGGCCTGCCCGGCCAATACCACGGGCAAATTGTTAAGCCCAAGAAAAATTATGATGGACACCCGTGACAGATTGGAAGAAGTGGGCAAAAACATCAATACCAATAAAAACTTTGTGGATGACGGCAAATCATTATTGCACAATTATATTAGTGTAGAAGAACTTCGTGCTTGCACCACTTGTAATGCTTGTGTAGAAGCTTGTCCTGTAAGTATTTCACCACTAGAAATCATTTTGGAATTGCGTAGGTCTTTGATCATGGAAGAAAGCAATGCACCCCAGGAATGGAATGGCACTTTTAGCAATATTGAAAACAATTTTGCTCCTTGGAAATTCTCACCAGATGATAGAGATCAGTGGGCTTCAGAACTTTAATTAAACAAAGGGATGATAGATCATTCTATAAAGCTGTAACAAAGCAGTTAGAAGGAATACGATGCCCATGGCAATATTTAAGCTACGATTACTGGCTTTGATTTTTTGCACCAACCATTTGCCACCATGTATATATACGGCCAACCCTGCAATGGTCCCGGTTCCTGCTCCAATGGTAAACAAATTGAAATCTAAAGAACTAACGGCTAATCTTTTTGTCTGAATTAATAAAGAAGTCCATAGCACCCAAAAAGGAATTTGTACAGGATTCAAAGCACTCATGGTTAACCCCAATACAAATCTGTTGAGTTTGTTGTTTAAGACCAATGCCTTTGATTCAGTTTGTTGTTTTTTGGCACTAAAAATGGCCATGATGCCCAATACCAGAAATAAACCAACCGTTAACCAACCTAATCCAAGATAAACCATTCTGTGCTGAACCACCCAGTCCATCCCTGTAAGGGCAAAACGTAGATAGACCATTTCTACTACTGCAACACCAATAGCAAATTGCCAAGCTTTGGAAATAGATTCTTGTAACCCTACCTGAGTAGCCGTAAAGCTCATATTACCCAGGGGCAATTGTCCTAAAAAACTAACCAGAAAACCAAAAAAAATTGTCAAAAGCATGAACAAATATAGGCTCATTCAAGAGTAAGCGTTAGCCAAAATTTTTGCATAATTACTCTTTTAGCATTGCTCTTTCAGCACAAAGAGAAATTGCATTACATTCGTATAAACTCTTATTATGAAGGTGCGTACCATGGCTGAAATGATGCAAAGTGGCGAAAATCCCGAGATTTTGTTTTGGGTAGGTTGTGCTGGAAGTTTTGACCAACGAGCTCAGAAAATTACCAAAGCTTTTGCTACCATCCTTGATAAGGTAGGAGTAAACTTTGCCATCCTAGGTAAGGAAGAAGCCTGTACAGGTGACCCTGCACGTAGGGCTGGAAACGAATTTTTGTTTCAAATGATGGCCTATCAGAATATCCAAATTTTGAATGGTTATGGCATTAAAAAAATTGTCACCACCTGCCCACATTGTTTCAATACTTTAAAAAACGAATATCCTGAATTGGGCGGCAATTATGAAGTCTTACACCATGCCAGTTTTTTACAACAATTACTAGATGAAGGCAAGATTAAAATCAAGGAAGGTGGCAATTTCAAGGGAAAGAAAATTTCTTATCATGACAGTTGTTATTTGGGAAGGTCTAATAATATCTATGAAGCGCCTAGAAAAGTATTGGAAGCACTAGACTCTGAATTGGTAGAAATGAAACGTTGTAAGAGTAATGGGCTTTGCTGTGGTGCAGGCGGCGCCCAAATGTTCAAAGAAGACGAACCCGGTGACAAACGCATTAATATTGAAAGAACGGATGAAGCATTGGCAACAGGAGCATCAGTTATTGCAGCTGCCTGTCCTTTTTGTAATACCATGATGACTGATGGCGTTAAAAATAGGGAACAGGAAAACACAGTGGCAGTTTTGGATATTGCCGAGCTAATTGCCGCTTCCATGGAATAATCCTTAAATTTGCAACATGAATTTAGATCCAGCCCAATACTTACCAGCAGATTTTCATCCCAGTTCTAGGGTATGGATTTACCAGAGCAGTAGATTATTTTTAATGTCTGAAGCTCTTGAGATAGAGCCCATGTTGGAAGCATTTTTAGCAAGCTGGAATACACACGGCACTCCTGTAAAAGGATTTGCCAATCTGCTATACGGTCAGTTTATAGTAATCATGGCTGATGAAACCCATGCTGGTGTTAGTGGCTGCAGCACGGATAGTTCTGTGAGACTGATTAAGCAAATTGAGGAAAAGTTTAAAGTAGATATGTTCAACCGCCAGAACCTAGCTTTTGTGGTAAAAGACAAAATACAGTTATTGCCCCTTGCCCAAATACAATATGGATTTGACAATGGATTCCTAACACCGGAAACTACCTACTTTAATAATTTAGTTGCCACCAAAGCAGAAATGCTAGACAAATGGTTGGTCCCCATTAAAGAAAGTTGGCTAAATGCTAGAATCAAACAATCGGTTTCTTAACTGGAGGAACAGGCGCTTTCTTAGATTTCACTTTATTGATGATGTCCTGTTTTTGTTTTTCAGAAATGGCCTTTTTCTGCACCAATTTATTGAGCTGATAAGAAAGTGTTAACCTGAAATTTCTAGTATTACTACTACTAAAACTTTCAATATTAAAGTTGGTTCCATAAACAGAAGAGAAATACTGTTGGGCCCTAAAAGGATCCGCAATATTGATACCTACTACCAACCTTCGTTCAAAGAATCTATACATAAAACCCAAGTTCATAGTCAGGTTGCTCCTACTTCTTCCCTGAGGGTCAGCAAAACTGCTAAACCTTGCCGTTCCTTCCATGGTTAAAAAACTGTTGGGGTTATAGGTATACTGAACGGTTGTATAAAAACTTCCTCCATCTTGGTATTTGTACAATTGTTTTTCCGCTTCAGCATAAACATTATAAGAATAACCCAAACTGCCATTCATTCTAAACCATTTATTAAAAGTATATCCACCCCAAGCACTGGCTTCATATTCTTTTCTATCTGCAATATTTATATAGGTAATAAAGGTTTTACCTCCACCAGCCAAGGTTCTAAAGCTATTGATTACTTGTTTGACAATATTATACCCTACTGAAGTATTGATATAGTATTTACCCTTCATTAGTGAAAAATTCCAGTCAAAATTATCAGCCAATGTTGGTGCCAAAAATGGATTCCCAAATCTAAGATTGTAAGGATCACTATAATCAATATTGGGATTCAATTCACCCAAACCTGGTCTACGAATGCTAGCGCGATAGACCAAGGCTGTATTCATGGCCTTACTAAATTCTTTGCGCAAAGTAATATTGGGTAATAGGTTCCAATAACTATTAGAAACATTGGCCGAATTGCCTTTAACAAAATCAAAATCCGTTTTGGTTTCTTCTGCCTGAGCTCCAAAAATCAAGTGTAACTGTTTACCAAATACAAAACTAAATCCAGCCCTTATGGTAAAAATTCCTTGATTAAAAAAGAAGTCATTACTCAATAAATTATTGGGTACAAAAGTGGAATCTGTTTTTGAAAGAAAACTAGTATTCAAGGTATTGTGAAAACGGCTAAACTGATAGCTAGTTCCGGTACTAAAATTTCCTTTTAAAACCTTTAAGGGTTTATTATAATCCAACCTCAAAGAATACCCCTTATTGAACGTATTAAAGTATTGGTTCTGTGTTGAGTCAACCCCAGTAGGTATAAAATCACCCGTTAAAAACTGTTGAAAATAATCTTTGTCATTATCATTCTTACCATTGTTCAAAGAACCAATAAAACGAATATATTCAGCTAGATTT
>NCHJ01000136.1 GCA_002256765.1 Bacteroidetes bacterium 24-39-8 | reverse complement strand
CCAATAAATGAACTTTTCTCAAACCCAATACAACAAAATTTCAAAGAGCTAAATCGTAACCAATTGAATATCTTCGACTAATATCAAAACGCTAGTGATATTAAATAAAACTTAAAAAATAAAAGTAATCGGGGGATAAGGAAGAGATGGTAGGTTCGATGAAATTCACAACTATTTTCCTCTTATTGCGCGAATAGTCCAAAACGGGATTTCTCTTCCCTCAATATTATTGATTTCAATCTCTCTAAATGGCCCAGTAAGCATTCTGAACCGCCTATTGATATAGAAATCTTTATCCTTATTGTGAGTTACTTTAACTAATTCATCAAAGTCCAATGTTTCATCTAGCTTTCTAGGCAATTTTTGAAGGTTGGAATAATCAAAATTGCTGACTTTCCCGTTGTACTTGATCATCAACGCTGTTAATTTGACAAATGCGTGATTTACTCCATCTAGCGTATTCCTAAAACGGCACTTATATTCACCATTATTTGTAAGAAACCAACCTTCATTTTCAATACCATTAATGACATCCGTATTGGATTGATTATAAGTTGTAGTTACTTCAGGTAATTGCGCTTTTAACGCACTCACTGAGAGTAAAAACATCAAAATGACAAATAATCTCATATATTAAAGATAGCTATCAGAATAACAACATTCTCACCCCATTGATAGAGATTATTACAGCGTATGCATAAAGAATTGAATAGTCAAAGATTAAATAGGCCTTTAAATTGCAAAAAAGACTTAAAATAATAACCCCAAATAAGTTGCTCACTTTTAACCTAAATTGTATGCTATGAAACGTAGAAAATTTATTTATCAAACTTCATTAGGATTAGGAGGACTTCTTCCTTTGGCCAATCAATTAAGCGCTCTTGACATAAACAGCGGGCCTTATTTGGCAACCGGTATAAAAATTGGAGAGGTTACAGCTTCCGAAGCCATTGTATGGGTAAGACTAACAATGGATGATAAACCAGTACCAAAAACGGCTCCCATACCACAGTTTGTTTATCTAGATGAAGCCAATGGTGAATGGCATCCCGTAGCTTATTTTAAAGAAAAATATAAGCAGGACAGACCGGATAGAGAAACCAAAGCGGTCTTCCCAGAAGGATATACAGTGAATACTATTGAAGGTGCGGTACCTGGTATAACTGGTGATATTAGAATCTTGTATAAGAAAAAAGCAGAAAGCAAATGGAATAATACTGACTGGAAAAGTGTAGAACCAGCAGCTGATTTTTGTAGCCAGGTAAAACTGAAAGGATTAGAGGCAGGAACAGCTTATGACATTAAAGTGGAAGTAAAATCATCTTCCTCTAAAAACGCTACCAATGCTTTAATGGGTTCATTTGCAACAGCTGCCATTCCAACCGTTTCAAAAGAAGTACATTTTATGGTAACTACCTGTCATGAATATAATGACCAGGATGACCCAAATGGAATTGGATTTAAAATATACAAACACATGCAGATGCTGCAGCCTGATTTTATGGTTCATACAGGAGATGTTGTTTATTATGACCAGAAAGCAAAAGATATTCCTCTTGCACACTGGCATTGGCAACGAATGTTTGGTCTAGAGGGATGCAAAGAATTTTACAAACAAGTGCCTACTTATTTCATGAAAGATGACCATGATACTTGGATGAATGACTGTGATCCGCAAACCAAAACACGGTTTATGGGTAAACTTTCATTTGAACAGGGTGTAAAAATATTTACTGAGCAGGTACCAATGAGTGACAAACCTTATAGAACATTTAGATGGGGCAAAGAATTGCAAATCTGGTTACCTGAAGGAAGAGAATACAGAAGTAAGAACAATTCAAAGGATGGCCCCGATAAATCTATCTGGGGTAAAGAACAGATGCAATGGTTCAAAGATTCTTTCAATGCATCTGATGCAACCTATAAAATTATCGTAAGCGCAACACCAATCATTGGACCGGATAGGCCGCAAAAAAACGACAACCATGCCAATAGAGGATTTGCCTATGAAGGAGCTGAGATTAGAAAATTCATAGCCGGCTATAAAAATGTGTATGTGATCTGTGGCGATAGACACTGGCAATATGCTTCTAAAGACAAGAAAACCGGATTGATGGAATTTGCCTGCGGCCCTGCCAGTGATGAACATGCAGGTGGCTGGAAAAAAGAAGATCTACTTCCAGAACATCGGTACCTGAATATTGTGGGAGGATTTTTAGGCGTACAGATCAAACCAAGTAAAGAAAAAACTGCCATCACATTTACGCATTATAGTGTAGATGGCAAAAAATTGCACAGGGAAGACTTTACAAATGAGGTCTAATTAAAAAGAAACAAGTAATTTTTTTGCATGAAAAAGGGTTTATGAATATATCTATTCATAAACCCTTGGTTTTTTGTGAAATCCAGTAGCGCTTGATACTACCAACCCTTGATTAGGTGTGTTTTTATTGGTTTATGGAATTCTATTAATTCCAACCTCCACCTAAAGCCCGGTATATATTAACCTTTGCTTGTAATTGTTTTAATTTAGTTTCAATTAATTCAATTCTTGAATCTAAAGCTTCCCGTTGCGTTAACAAAACTTCAATATAATCAGCTTTAGAAGAAATAAATAATTTGTTAGAAATATCTACAGACTGATTGAGAATCTCAACTTCTTTAGCCTTGGTCTCATAACTATTTTTATAATTATTTATAAATGATAAATGATTAGCTACCTCTATGAATGCGCTTAGAATGGTGCGTTCATATTCATAGGCAGATATGATCTGCTTCTCATTAGCATTTTGATAAGCAGCTTTGATGCCATTTTTATTGATCAATGGTCCAACTGCATCACCTACTAAATTAAAAAGCAATGACTCTGGATTGAATACAAAACCAGGATTGAATGCAGTAAATCCTGTACCTGCACTTAACCTAAAAGATGGATAAAAATTTGCTCTTGCAACTTGTACATCCAACTTAGAGGCAGCCAGAGCTAATTCAGCTTGCCGAATATCCGGTCTATTTAATAACAACTGTGATGGGATGCCACTTTGTACCATTTCAATGGGAATCTCATTCAATGAAGTACTTGTTCTTGGAACATGCTGCGTGAATCTACCAGCAAGAAAATTTATTTTATTTTCTGTTTCTACTATCATCTGTTGTATGTCATACTGTAAGTTTTGGGTATGCAATAATTGCGCATCAAATCGGTTCACTGCTAGTTGAGATACTTTGGCCGCCTCTTTCTCTAGCTTTACCATGTGTAATGCATTTTTTTGCAACTCAATATTCTGTTTCACAATTGACATCATATTGTCAAGCGCTAATAATTCATAGTAGGCGCTTGAAATTTCGGCAATCAAATTGGTTACAATAAAATTTTTACCCTCAATGGTTGCAAGGTATTTTAATGCCGCAGATTTTTTTGCAGTCCTCAGTTTTTTCCAAACATCCAATTCCCAAGAGGCATAAATTCCAACTCTAAACTCACCAATATGCTTTGGTGCTTTATCTGGATTCGCTTTTAAATCTTCTTCTGAAAGACCATCCCAGGTGTATCTTCCTATTTTATCTACTCCTGCAACACCAGCAACATTTACAAAGGGTAAATATTCTCCTTTTCGCGCTTGAATTTCATTCTTGTCAATTTCAATTTCACGAATTGCAATATTTAATTCCTGATTTTTCTTTAATGCCGAATCAATAATGGCAATCAAATAAGGATCTGTAAAGTACTCACGCCATTTGATAGATGCAATATTGGTTGAATCTTGAGGGGTATTATAATATGAAGGCACTAATTTGTCTTCTTGTTTGTTAACTAGTGCCGGTATTTTACAGGCAGTAAAACAGGTAATAGCCAATATGATGATGATGATTTTATGCTTCATTTTTTTGCCTCCTTATTCTTTTAATGATATTTTTAATCTGTTTAGTGAGGATGCTGTCTTCTCTGTTTTCTACAAAATTTTCTGTCAATGGATTTAAATCTTCTCCTTTAATGAGAGATCTACCTTCCTGAAGTTTTGCGAAAATGTAATAAAGACCAGGAATGATAATGACACCAAAAATGGTTCCAAACAACATTCCTCCAAGTGCAGATGCACCAATAGTATGATTTCCAACTGCGCCTGGACCTTTTGCCAAAACAAGTGGAATCAAACCTGCAATGAATGCAAATGAAGTCATAAGGATTGGACGGAATCTTGCTTTTGCCCCAGCAATGGCTGATTCTAAAATTGTGGCACCCTGATTGTGTTTTTGTACTGCAAACTCAACAATCAATACCGCATTCTTGCCCAGCAATCCTACAAGCATAATGAGACCAACCTGGGCATACACATCATTAGACAAATTCATTGCCTTTAATAAGAGGAAGGAACCAAAAATACCAGGGAAAATAGAAAGCAACACTGCCATGGGCAAAATAAAACTTTCATATTGTGCTGATAAAATGATGTAGACAAAGAAGATAACTACTAAGAAAATATATAGTGCTTCATTTCCCCTTCTTGATTCATCATATGAGATACCTTCCCATGCTATATCATATCCTCTTGGCAATGAGGTCTTTGCTACTTCTTTAATAGCTTCAATGGCATCACCAGAAGAATAACCTTTTGCAGGAACCCCATTGATTAAAGACGAGATATAAAGATTGTATCTAGAGATTTCATTTGGCCCCTGCGTTTTTTTAATACTCATGAATGATGAGTAAGGAACCATTTCACCTTTTTCATTTTTAATAAACATATTTAAAATGTCTGAGGGTTGTTTTCTGAATTCTGGAGAAGCTTGTGTATATACTTTATAATAATTGTTAAAACGAATAAAACCTTGCTCATAGGTACTACCCACCATAATGTTGAGGTTCTCCATGGCTTCCCCAATAGAGACCCCTTTTTGCATGGCCAAATTGTTATCAATTAATATTTCGTACTGAGGATATTTTGCAGAATAAAAAGCAAACAATCCACTGAGTTCTTTTCGCTTTTTAAGTGCTTCTACAAATTCTGCGTTAACCTTATCAAATTCTTGATAATCTACATCACTTCCTTTGTCTAACAACCGTAAAGAGAAACCGTCTGATGTTCCATAACCTGGAACAGCTGGCGGTTCAAAGTATTCTATGTTTGCTGGAAGGTCCTTAGCTTTTTCTTCTAACTCATGTATCACTTCTTTTACGTTGTGCTTTCTTTCTGACCAGTCTTTCAGGTTTATTAAACAAGTTCCGGCATTTGAACCTCTACCTTCAGTAAGAATTTCGTAACCAGCAAGAGAAGTCACTGAAGAAACGCCTTCTACTTCTTTAGCAATCAATTGAAGTTTTCTAGAAATTTCATTGGTACGCTCTAAGGTTGTTCCAGGAGGTGTTTGAATGATGGCGTAAATTTGTCCTTGATCTTCATTTGGAATAAATCCAGCAGGAAGCACTTTATTAATTCCTATGATGCCAAATCCAAAGGCAATTAAAATACCAAAAGTCAATATTTTTCTGTTGACTATTAAGCCAAGCAATTTTTCGTATTTGCCAGTAGCCTTGTCAAAATTTTTGTTGAACCAGTTTAAGAAAAGATTAACGGGCGTTCTTTTCTTGTGTTGTCCGTGTGTATTCTTCAGCAAGATGGCACATAATACTGGTGTAAGTGTTAAGGCCACAAATCCTGAAATGACAATGGAACTGGCCATTGTAAGCGAGAACTGACGATACAATACACCCACTGGGCCGGTCATAAAGCTTACAGGAATAAAAACAGATGCCATTACCAAGGTAATTGCAATGATGGCTCCCCCAATTTCAAGTACTACTTTTTGTACTGCTGCGTAAGCTGAAATATTTTCCTCCTCCATTTTCACGTGCACGGCTTCTACTACCACAATGGCATTATCTACTACTATCCCAATAGCTAGTACCAGGGCAAATAAGGTAATGAGGTTGATGCTAATACCAAATGCATTCATAATTATAAATGCACCAATCAAGGATACTGGTACCGCAAGAATAGGAATAATGGTTGAGCGCCAATCTCCCAAAAAGATAAATACAACAAAGGCAACTAGTAAAAATGCTTCCACTAAAGTATGCAATACTTTATCGATGGAGGCGTCTACAAATTTGCTGACATCGTAATTGATTTCAAAATCAACACCTGGAGGAAAGTCTTTTTTTAGTTCCTGTAGTTTTTCTTTTACGTTGTCAATTACAATTCTTGCATTACTTCCTGGATTTTGTTTTAATACCAATGAAGCAGAAGGATGTCCGTCTTTATTGGAATAAATATCTACAAACTCCGAACCTACTTCAACTTTAGCAACATCTTTTAGCTTCAAGATCTCGCCATCGGCGTTAGCCCTAATAACAATATTATCGTATTGTTCAGGTGTATTGTACCAACCTTTATAAGTGAACACGTATTCTTGTGATTGGGCTGTTTTACCAGAACTCAAACCTACACGACCAGGTCTTGCTAAAACACTTTGTTCATCAATTGATTTTAATACATCTTTTGCAGAAATATTATAGGCCCTCATACGTTCAGGATTTAACCAAACACGAATGGCAAAAGATCGGCTACCAATTGCCTGGGCAAAACCCATCCCATTAATACGTTGCAGTTCAGGTAGGATAAAAGTATTGGCATAGTTGAATAAGAATTTTTCATCTACACTATTGTCCTTACTGTATAAGTTAAGATACATCAACATACTAGGTTGCAAAGGAGCAATGATGACACCCTCACGTTGTACAAGTGGAGGAAGATTGGTCATCACCTGATCTACTCTTGATTTTACCCTTACTGCTGCTAGGGTTGGGTCTGTTCCTGGTTCAAAGATGACTTCTATACTAGCTTCACTTGCACTAGTTGCATCAGAAAGCATATACTGCATTCCTTGCACGCCATTGATGGCGCGTTCTAAAATGGTCAGTGTTGATTTTACCAATACATCTGCATTGGACCCAGGGAACTCAATAGCAATATTCACCCTAGGTGGTGCAATTTCAGGAAATTGTGCAATGGGCGATTTAGTGATTGCAATGAAACCCAAAAAGACAATTGCTAATGATAACGCAATGGCTAGTACAGGCCTTTTTATAAAATTATTAAACATGCTTGCTTGATTTACTTGCCATTACTCGGCGTGAATATTTTTGATTCCAGCCATTTCTTTTTCAAGTGAAACATAGTTGTACTTGATTTTTTCATTATTCTTTACTTTACCCAAACCTTCTAAAAGAATTTTATCAGTGGGCTTTAATCCAGATGCAACTATATATAGATGAGAAATTTCTTGTGCAATAGTAATTTGGCTAGAAGTGATCACTCCTTTTTCATCTACTATATACACGTACTTTTTATCAAGTACATCAAAAGTTGATTTTTGCGGAATAATAATGGCGTTTTTTAATTTCACTGGCATCATGATATTTCCAGTTTCACCATGACGAAGAATACCTTTTGGATTTGGAAATGCTGCTCTAAAGGCAATATTTCCAGTCTCGTTATTAAAATCCGCTTCTATGGTTTCTACATAGCCGGTTGGTTCAAAAATTTCCTTATTGGCCATTTGTAATAACACTTTTTGTTTTTCTTTTGACTTGACTTTTTTGATAAAATCTAAATATTCTGCCTCGGCCACATTAAAGTATACCCACATTTTACTATTGTCAGAAAGGCTTGTAAGCAATTCCCCTTCATCAACTAAACTTCCAAGACGAATATGAAATTTGTCCATAATACCATCAAATGGCGCACGGATTTCAGTGAAATCAAGATGTGTTTGAGCCAATTGTAATTCTGCTTTTGCTTTATCAAGCTTGGCTTTTTCCATGGCCAACTCACTTGCAGAAACCACGTTGTTGTCCGCTAATCCTTTTGTGTTTTTAAATTCTATTTCAGCAAAGTTGAGTTCCGCTCTTGCTTTTGCTACTTCTGCTTCATAAATTGATGGCAGAAGTTTGAACATTAACTGTCCTTTTTTTACATACTGACCTTCGTCTACAAATATTTTTTGCAGATAGCCTTTCTCCTGTGATCTAAGTTCAATATGGTTGGCAGAATGAATCTG
>NCHJ01000003.1:58616-69437 GCA_002256765.1 Bacteroidetes bacterium 24-39-8 | reverse complement strand
GTTACCACCCACACGGCTTACAGAAATACCTACGTTAATCGCTGGACGAATACCTGCGTTAAACAAGTTACCTTCCAAGAAGATCTGACCGTCAGTAATAGAGATTACGTTAGTAGGAATATAAGCAGATACGTCACCCGCTTGAGTTTCAATGATTGGCAAGGCAGTCAATGATCCACCACCTTTTACCAAATGCTTGATAGAAGCAGGCAAGTCATTCATGTTCTTAGCAACGTCATCATTGGCAATAACTTTAGCAGCTCTTTCCAACAAACGACTATGCAAATAGAATACGTCACCAGGATATGCTTCACGTCCTGGAGGTCTTCTCAACAATAGAGAAACCTCACGATAAGCCACCGCTTGCTTTGACAAATCATCAAATACAATCAAAGCTGGTCTACCGGTATCACGGAAGAATTCACCAATGGCAGCACCTGAGAATGGTGCGTAGAACTGCAATGGAGCAGGATCAGATGCAGAAGCACTTACAATGGTAGTGTAAGCCATAGCACCAGCATCAGTCAAGGTTTTCATTACACCGGCAACGGTAGAAGCTTTTTGACCAATAGCTACATATATGCAGTATACAGGCTTACCTGCATCAAAGAATTCTTTCTGATTGATAATAGTATCTACGCAGATAGCAGTTTTACCAGTTTGACGGTCACCAATTACCAACTCACGTTGACCACGACCAATTGGAATCATGGCATCAATAGCTTTGATACCTGTTTGCAATGGTTCTTTTACTGGTTCACGATAGATAACACCAGGTGCCTTACGCTCCAAAGGCATTTCATACAATTCACCAGTGATAGGGCCTTTACCATCAATGGGTTCACCCAATGTGTTGATAACACGACCAACCAAACCCTCACCCACTTGAATGGATGCAATTTGTCCGGTTCTTTTTACTTTGGCGCCTTCTTTGATGTCTCCGCTCTCACCCATCAATACCACACCCACATTGTCTTCTTCTAAGTTCAAGGCAATGGCTTTAACACCATTTTCAAAAACTACCAGTTCACCGGAGCGTACACCATTCAGGCCGTACACACGGGCAATACCATCCCCAACCTGCAATACGGTACCAACTTCTTCAAGTTCGGCACTCACATTGAAGTTGCTGAGCTGTTGTCTCAGTATCGCGGAAATTTCATCGGGTTTAATGTCAACCATGATTATCTGCTTTTATTAATGTTTGTTATTCAATTCTTGTTTATTCTCAACTACATTTTGTCTACGTAGAGGTTCTGCATAAATTGATGCTTCAACACTTTCAGGTCATGCAAAATACTTGCATCTACTAGTTTGTTGTTAAACTCCAATACAAAACCGCCAATCAATTTTTTATCCACCGCAGTTTCCAATTCAATGCTTGGAAAACCTTGGTTGGTAGCCACTTTGGTTTCAATGGCTTTGCGCAATTCTTCACTAATAGGTGCAGCCGTACTGAGTTTCACAGCATGAATGCCTTTTAGTGTATTGTATTGTTCTACAAATGCAACCGCTATTTCAGGAATATCTCCCTCCCTACCTTTTCTAACCAATAATTGATTAAATGCAGCAGTAAGATCACTGATCTTTCCTTTGGTGATGGCATTGATAATGGCATTCTTTTGGTCATTGCGTACAATGGGGCTGCGCATCAAATTCACAAATTCCCTGCTCACCTTGCACAATTGCTGCAAGTATTTCATGTCAGCATATACCGCTTCTAACTGACCCTTTTCTATTGAGAGGTCAATTAAACTTTTTGCGTATCTGCCTGCTAAACGTGGATTGGGCATTTTAATTCTTTTAGTTCATGTTCACAACTTCAGCAAGACCCTTAATATAGGCTTCTTGCTCTGCTTTGTTGGCCAATTCCTTGCGCAACACTTTCTCAGCAACTTCAATCACCAATGAACCAACTTGGTTTTTCACATCGGTCAATGCAGCATTTTTTTGTTGCGTAATGGCAGATTGTGCATCAGCAACAATTCTATCATATTCAGCACGTGCTTTTTCTTTTGCTTCAGAAACCATTTTGTTGGCAGTTTCTTTTGCTTCCTTAATTAAAACAGCGCGTTCTTCACGAGCCTGAGTCAATAAAGCCTCGTTTTCATTTTTCAGTGCCGCCATTTCAGTCTTTATTTTTTCAGCTGACGCGATGGCTTCTGCAATACCAGTTTCCCTTTCTTTTAGTGTTTCTAGAATGGGCTTCCAGGCAAATTTCTTCAGGATAAAAAATACCAGTAAAAACGCAACCAGCGTCCAAACCAATAATCCTAAACCGGGTGTTAACAATTCCATAAATACTATTTAGTAGGTCAAAATTCTTTTAAAGAAAAAGAATCACTGCACCCATTGCCCTTTGCTTTGGATGCAGTGATAAAGTTTGTGCTACTGGCTTATTATTTCAATACAGCCAAGATACCAGCGATAACCGCGAACAGGGCAACACCCTCTACGAACGCAGCTGTCAGGATCATGTTAGCACGGATGTCGTTAGACGCTTCTGGTTGACGAGCGATGCTTTCAACAGCACCTTTACCAATTTGACCGATACCGATACCAGCACCGATTGCAGCTAAACCTGCACCAATAGCACCACCTAAATGGCTTAAACTAACATCCAACAAATTCAAAATTGCAGACATACTGTTTGTTTTTGTTTGTGAAAAAAAAGATTAATGGTGTGCATCATCATGGGCTCCTTCTCTAGACTGACCAATAAACACAGCGGTCAGGTTGGTAAAGATGAAAGCTTGTATAAAGGCAACCAATATTTCAATCAAGTAAATGAATACGGTAAATGCAACAGACACGGGAGAGAAACCCCATCCTGCAACTTGGCTCATGGCACCAAAGATGAAGATCAACATCACAAAACAAGTGATGATAATGTGACCTGCTACCATGTTGGCAAACAAACGGACAATCAAGGCAAATGGCTTGGTGAAAATTCCAATAAATTCTACAGGAACCAAGATAAACTTAACCAAGAAAGGAACGGGTGGGTTAAAAATATGACCCCAGAAATGTTTGTTGGTGCTAAACACAATCACAAAGAAACTGATCACACCCAATACCACGGTAAAAGCAATATTACCAGTTACGTTAGCTGTACCTGGAATCAAACCAACAATATTGTTGATTAAGATAAAAAAGAATACGGTTAATAAGTAAGGCATATACTTATTATAAGCGTGACCCAGATTAGGTTTGGCAACCTCGTCTCTTACAAAAGTAATTACGGGTTCCACTGCATTTTGAAAACCACTAGGAGCAGTTTTGGCGCCACCTTTTTTGTATTTGTTGGCTACATTAATCATCAACACCACTAATAAAGTAAGTGCCAAAAACATTTGCACAACGTTACGGGTTAAACTGAAATCATACAATGTAACGGCTTCGTCTATTTTGCCTTCTGCGTCAACTGCCACAATCTTACCTTCTTCAGACTTATAGCCATTATAAGCTTCGTGTCCATGGTGAAAATTACCATAAGAAAAAGCAGCTAAGCCACGCTCTTTAGAATAAACAATCACAGGTAAAGGAATAGAAATTTCGGATTCTCCCAAAGTGAAAAAATGGAACTCGTGGGCATCAAGGATATGCTCCATGATCAGTTCAGCAGGGTCAAATTCCCCTTCCTTTTTTTCTTGTCCGGCTTGTTCCGTGCCATGACCCGCTGTTTCAGGTGCATTTTCTGCATAAACTGCAGTGGCAAACAGCATAGAAACAAGGCTGAATATGAGTACCGATAATGATTTAAAGCTTCTAGACGCCATGACTCTCTCCAAATTTGCGGCAAAGATAGGGGTAAGGCGGCTAAAAATGACAGCAAAACAGCAGAAAATATTATGCTTTTGCCTCTTAGGCCAGAATCCCCTTTTTCTTGTCAAACTGCATCTCGTGCAGCTTGGCATAGTGACCTCCCAAGGCCAACAATTCCTCATGATTACCCATTTCTATGATTTGCCCCTTGTCCAACACAATGATTTTACTGGCTTTTCTAATAGTAGATAGTCTATGGGCAATTACAATAGAAGTTCTACCAGAAATCAGGGTGTCAATGGCTTTTTCAATCATTTGCTCGCTTTCCGTATCAATGGAAGAAGTGGCTTCGTCCAAGATCAGGATGGCGGGTTGGTATAATAAAGCACGGATAAAAGACAGTAATTGACGCTGACCCAGACTTAGGGTGCTTCCCCTTTCCATTACATGGTAATCATATCCCCCAGGTAAACGCATAATAAAATCATGTACTCCAATCATTTTGGCGGCAGATTCCACCTGTTCCCTAGAAATAGTCGGGTTTCTAAGGGTAATATTATCCATTACAGAACCACTAAATAGAAATACGTCTTGCAAAACCACCCCAATATGCTGACGCAGGTTGTCTAAATCATATTCTTCAATGGCAATCCCATCAATTTCAATGCTTCCTTGTTGAATTTGGTACAGCCTATTTAATAAAGAGATAATGCTGGTCTTTCCACTTCCGGTATGCCCCACCAAGGCTACGGTTTCACCCGCTTTTACAGAAAAACTGATATTCTTGAGTACATAATTGGGCTCATTATAGGCAAAACTGACCTGCTTAAAGTCAATGGCACCTTCCATTTGGGCTTTTTTAACCGCATCGGGACCAAAAGCCGGGGTAAAATCTGGATTGTCCAATACTTTGAACACCCTTTCAGCCGCAATCATCCCCATTTGGAGCACATTAAACTTATCTGCAATTACCCTCAATGGTCTAAAAATCTGGTTCAAATAAAGGATAAATGCCACCAAAAGACCTGCGTCTAAGGCCTGACCCGCAATCCACCAAACCAAGAGACCCATGCTCACGGCCAGTACCACTTCTACTATGGGAAAAAATACAGAATAGGCAAAAATGGCGTTGATATTGGCGTTTCTATGCTCGGTATTGATTTTCTTAAATTTCTGAAACTCCCTTTCTTCAGATGCAAAAGCCTGCACCACTTGCATGCCTGTAATATGTTCCTGTACAAAAGCATTCAGGGCGGCAACTGCATTTCTAACCCTGATAAAGCTCTTATTTACAGATTCCTTAAAATAATAAGTAGCCACAATCATTAGCGGAAAAGGAATCAAACTAATCAGCGTTAAACGCCAGTCCATCCAAAACATGGTGGCCAGGGTAATCACAATGGTGAGCAAATCCGCAATAATGGGAATTAATCCATCGGAAAAAATATCATTAATGCTTTCAATATCATTAATGGTGCGAGTGGTTAGTGTACCAATGGGCGTCTTATCAAATTGGCTTAGGTTCAAACCCACCACTTTTTCATAGACCGTCACGCGCAAATCTTTCACCACCATCTGTCCCATCCAAGCCGTGACAAAGCTGAACAGGAATCTCACTGCAGATTCAATTAACAGAAAAAACACCTGAAACAGGGTAACGGCAATAATAAAGCGGCTCACATCGCTTAAGTCATTACCAAAAAGCACCCATTTAACCCAAGTGGGCAAGTGTACAGACTTCCCAGTGGCACTATCAATGGTCAATTGAATCAAGTAGGGCCTAACAGGAGCAAAAAAAGCCATCACAATGGCTAGTAAAATACTACCATAGAAAAATCCCGAATAGGGTTTTACAAAACGGAAAATCCGATTGAAAAGGGAAAAATCAAATACTTTCTTCTGTGGGCTTTCTTGCATGTGAACCACAAATGTAACAACATTGTTTATATTCGTAGAGTGATGGAGCAAGCATTGGACAATCAACAGGTAGAAGCAGCGCTTCCCAAATATAATCTGAACGCGGAACAGGAGAAAAATGAGATTCTCCGGCATTATCGCGCCCTTTTGCGCAGCCTAAGACCCAAACTAAAAAGGGGTGATAAAGAATTGGTGCGTACGGCTTTTGAAATGGCCGCAGAAGCGCATAAATCTATGCGCAGAAAAAGTGGTGAACCCTATATCATACATCCACTAGAAGTGGCCATGATTTGCGTGGAAGAAATTGGTCTAGGTGTGCGTAGTACCATTTGTGCCTTGTTACACGATACCGTAGAAGATACCGATATTACTTTAGAAGACTTAGAACACGAATTTGGTTCTGAGATTGCCAAGATTGTAGATGGACTCACCAAGATCTCCAATGTCATTGACACCAATACCAGTCAACAAGCAGAGAACTTTAAAAAAATCTTATTAACCCTTACGGATGACCCTCGTGTAATCTTGATTAAACTAGCGGACCGCTTACACAATATGCGCACCCTAGACAGTATGAAGCGCGAGAAGCAACTCAAGATTGCTTCTGAAACTGTTTGGGTATATGCACCACTAGCACACCGCATGGGATTGTACAGCATCAAGACAGAAATGGAAGACCTGTCTATGAAGTACATGGAGCCAGAAGCATATAGAGATATTGCCAAAAAGCTTTCTGAAACCAAGCGTGAAAGAAGCCGTTATATCAATGAATTTATTCGTCCATTAAAAGAAAAATTAGAAGCGGGTAGTTTCAATTTTGAGATCTACGGAAGACCAAAAAGTATTCATAGTATTTGGAATAAGATTAAGAAAAAATCGGTAAGTTTTGAAGAAGTCTATGACCTCTTTGCTATACGCGTTATTTTAAATTCTACACCCGAAAAAGAGAAGGAAGATTGTTGGAAAGTGTACTCTTTAATTACGGATGAATACAACCCTTCACCAGAACGCTTGCGCGATTGGTTGAGCAACCCCAAAAGTAATGGCTACGAGGCTTTGCACACCACCGTGATGGGACCACAGGGTAAATGGGTAGAAGTACAGATACGCACCAAGCGGATGAATGAAATTGCAGAGAAAGGATTAGCCGCGCACTATAAATACAAAGAAGGCGGTGGCGATGAAGACCGCTTTGATAAATGGTTTGGACAGATCAGAGAAGTATTGAGCACACCCGATACAGACACGGTAGATTTTCTGCAAGATTTTAAGACCTCTTTTTTAGCAGAAGAAATTTATGTGTATACACCCAAGGGCGATGTTAAAATGTTGCCAGTAGGAAGTACCGCATTGGATTTTGCCTTCTCTATTCACTCTGCTATTGGCACCAAATGTATTGGCGCAAAAGTGCACCATAAGCTGGTCCCTATCTCACACAAATTACGCAGTGGAGACCAGATAGAAATCATTACCAGTGGCAAACAAAAACCATCGGAAGACTGGTTGGGGATTGTGGTTACAGCCAAGGCCAAGAGTAAAATCAAAGACGCTTTAAGAGAAGAAAAACGCAAGATTGCAGACGATGGCAAATACACCCTGCAGCGTAAATTAGAAGGCATGGGTGCGGCATATAACCAACACAATATTGACGAGTTGGTACATTATTACAAAGTACCTTCTTCCCTAGACCTATTGTATAAAATTGCCACCAAGTCAATTGACCTGCGTGAATTAAAAGACTTTCATTTGTTGGGAGACAAGTTGGAGCATCCAAGACCAAAACCCGTGGTACAGGATATACCTATTGATCACCAACAACACAAAAATTACAATAAAAAGGATTCTGAGCTCATCATTTTTGGAGAGAGCAGTGACCGAATTGTTTATACCCTTGCAAAATGTTGCAACCCCATTCCTGGTGATGACGTATTTGGTTTTGTGAGTACAGGCAAGGGTTTGATTATTCATAGAACCAATTGCCCCAATGCCACCCAGCTCATGGCCAATTATGGTCATAGGGTAGTAAAAACCAAATGGGCCAAGAACAAGGAAATTTCTTTCTTAACCGGTTTGAAAATCATTGGAATTGATGACGTGGGTATCATCAATAAGATTACCAATGTGATTAGTGGAGATATGCGGGTGAATATTGCCGCATTAACCATTGAATCCTCAGAGGGCATTTTTAAGGGTACCATCAAAGTATTTGTGCATGATAAGGAAGAATTAGAAGAATTGGTGGCCAGACTCAGTGTCTTGCAGGGAATACAAACAGTTGATCGTTTTGACACCGAATCCCTTACCTAGCAAGGGTTTGCGGAATTTCAAGAAAAAACAGGATAATAAATTCAAATCATTTCATTTTTACTGATGGTCAAGGCTTATTTTTGCCCCTGATTCAAAACAAAACATATGGTTGACGTTATTTTAGGTTTGCAATGGGGAGATGAAGGCAAGGGTAAAATTGTGGACTATTTTGCCCCTAGGTATGATATTGTAGCAAGGTTCCAAGGCGGACCCAATGCAGGACATACCCTCTATGTAGACGGAAAGAAACAAGTATTACACCAGATTCCATCCGGTATCTTTCACCAAGACAAAGTGAATATTATTGGAAATGGGGTGGTATTAGATCCTGTAACCCTCAAAAGAGAATGTGACGCAGTAGCGGCATTTGGGATTGACGTAAAAAAGAACCTCTTTATTTCTGAGCGTACCAATATTATAGTTCCAACGCATCGTGCATTGGACAAAGCATCTGAAATGTCTAAGGGAGAAAGCAAGATTGGCTCTACCCTTAAAGGAATTGGACCAGCTTATATGGACAAAACCGGAAGAAATGCTTTGCGCGTGGGCGATTTATTAGACAAAAGCTTTACTACTCAGTATATTAAACTGCGTTTGAAGCACCAGAAATTATTGGATAATTTCCATTTTATTGAAGACATTTCTGCTTGGGAAGAAGAATTCTTTGAAGCATTGGAATTCTTGAAAACTTTGAACGTGATCAACTGCGAATATTTTGTCAACGACCAAATTTCTAAAGGAAAGAAAGTATTGGCAGAGGGCGCACAAGGATCCATGTTAGATATTGACTTTGGAACCTTCCCATTTGTAACTTCTTCTAATACCATTTCTGCAGGGGTTTGTACCGGTTTAGGTATTTCACCCAAACAAATTGGAGAAGTAATGGGTGTTACCAAAGCTTATTGCACACGCGTAGGCGGCGGACCATTCCCAACGGAACTCTTTGATGCAACTGGTGAAGAATTACGCAAAATTGGAAGCGAATTTGGCGCCACCACAGGACGTCCACGCAGGTGCGGATGGATGGACTTAGTAGCCCTACACTATACTTGTATGATCAATGGTGTTACCCAAGTGGTGATGACCAAGGCCGATGTATTGGATGCTTTTGACGAACTTTCTATGTGTACTTCATATGAAGTCAATGGGGTTCCAAGTAAGCAGGTTCCTTTCCAAATGGCAAAAGCCAATATTGTTCCTATCTTGGAGCAATTCAAGGGTTGGAATACAGATACTACCCAAATAAAAAATGCAGCAGATTTGCCAGCTACTATGCATGAATACATTAAATTCATCAATGAATATGTAGGCGTTCCTGTAAAGCATGTATCCAATGGTCCAGGTAGAGATCAGATAGTGCATTTGTAAAAATTTTTCCATTTCAGAAAAAAAATGGAAAATATTTTTGGTGAATACAATTTTGAAATGAAATTTTACGCAATAATCTTATTAGAATATGCCAACGAAATCTGATAAGGATAGCAAATCCTCTACACCGAAAAAGACCCCCGCTAAAAGCGATGCGGCAAAGCCATCTCCCAAAAGCAAAAAGCAATTGGAAGAAGATGATGATGATTTAGATGACGATGATGAACTGGATACTCCGGTAAAAAAATCTGCGTCTAAAGCAAGTTCTAAAAAGTCTAAAGACGACGACGATGATGATGAAGCGGATGAAGTAGACGACGATTGGGAAAAATCTGAAGACGATGACGATTGGGATCCTGACTTTGACGAATTTGATATTCCTAAAAGTAAGGGCGCCAAAAAATCACCTGCAGCAGGCGGCAAGAAAAAAGCCGATGAGGATGATGATTTTAAATTGGACGAAGACTTCAAAGAATTTGACTTATTCAATGATAAGGACAGTGGATTTGATGATGACGATGACGATGATTTTTAATCACGCACATGCTGTCTAAATACAGCAGCCAACATACTATCCCCGAACCTGAAAAATTCAAAACACAAATGTTGATCTGGGCCAACCGGTTCAACATTTATGCTTTATTGGACAATCACCAATACCATTCCAGATACCAAAACATAGATTGTGTTTTAGCTGTTGGAGCAATGGATGCCTGTTTGCCCAGTACCCAACACTTGCAGCAATTGAGCCAATGGTTAAAGGGTAAAACTCAAAGGGTTTTTGGACACCTTTCTTATGATTTAAAAGAAAGCATTACTGGTATTGTATCTACCCATGAAAATCATGTGGGTTTTCCGGAGCTCTATTTTTTTGAGCCTGAAACCGTGATTGATTTAAAGGGAAATACACTCCAAATCAGTTCTCAAACAACCAATACCCAAGAACTCTTTCAAGTCATTAGTCATATTGACCCTGCCATCGCGCCAGCAATCAAGGCCGAAAAGCAGGTGCAGATGCAAGCTAGGATTAGCAAAGAGCAATACATAGCAAAGATTCATAGCATTCAGGAACATATTAGAAAAGGAGACTGTTATGAATTAAATTTCTGTCAAGAGTTTTTTGCAGAAGAAGCCAGCATTGACCCAATAGCCGTTTATTTAGCACTGAATCAAGTATCACCCAACCCCTTTGCCTGTTTTTATAAATATCATGGGTCTTATTTACTCTGTGCAAGTCCAGAAAGGTATTTACAGCAAAAAAACAATCGCTTAGTTTCTCAACCCATTAAAGGAACCCTGAAAAGAGACCTTGAAAATCCTGAGCAAGACCAAATTTTAGAAGACCAATTACGCAATAGTGTTAAAGACCGTAGCGAAAACGTGATGGTGGTAGATCTGGTGCGCAATGACCTAAGCCGTGTATGCAAACCAGGCAGTGTTAAAGTGGAGGAATTGTTTGGCATC
>NCHJ01000003.1:547-58534 GCA_002256765.1 Bacteroidetes bacterium 24-39-8 | reverse complement strand
CTATCGCTTTCCGCAGGTACACCAAATGGTGTCTACCGTTGTGGGCGAGCCCGCAGCAGGAATGGATCTTTGCGCCATCTTGAATGCCAGTTTTCCCATGGGCAGTATGACGGGTGCACCTAAGTATAAGGTCATGCAATTGATTGAGCAATATGAACAAAGTAGAAGGGGTCTGTATTCAGGGGCAGTAGGCTATATTGAACCAAATGCTGACTTTGATTTTAATGTTGTCATCAGAAGTATTCTCTATAACCAAGAAACAAAATACCTGAGTTACCAAGTGGGTGGTGGCATTACTTTCTATAGTGATGCAGAAAAAGAATATCAAGAGTGTTTGGCCAAAGCTGGGGCCATTATGCAGGTCTTGGGTTAGCCATTGGGTGTGGCAGCTGTTCCCTCAATTAATAAACGGAAAGATTCCATCAACAACTGTTGTTTTCGGGCTTCAAAAACAGGAATTTTTTCCTTGGGAATACGCATGCTGTATTTTCTTCCCTCTGCCAAAGCCTTGTCAAAACCGGGGTTCAACCTATTGAACTGGACAATATCCATGACCAAGCCATTGGCCACTACCATGGAATGGTATCTGCCACTGAGTTCTACCAAAGAAGTATTGGCTTGTTCTGCTTCATTCAAGGGAACTTGATTATTGTTTTTAACCATGGAAGCTTTTACCTGTGTGGTTTCTTCCGCTGTAAGTGTGGTCCATCCACCACCACCCTCCATGGCATAATGGGTACCAATAAATTTTTTTACGTGGTTTCTGGTTTCTTCAGGCAGGTAATATTGTAGATCCCAGAAGTCCCTGCTATTGGCTTTTCTTATGCACTGACGCACCCTACCGGCACCCCCATTATAGGCTGCAACTACCAATAACCAGTCACCAAATTCTTTGTACAATTCTTTCATGAGTTTAGCTGCCACATGGGTGCTTTTGTAAAAATCCATCCGCTCATCACCCATGCCACCAACACGCAAACCAAAACGTTTGGCTTCATAGTCCATGATTTGCCAGGGGCCAACTGCACCCGCCCAAGACACCAATCCAGCTTGAAGATGACTTTCAATAACGCTTAGGTATTTCATTTCTTTGGGAATACCATAACTGGTTAGCACATTATCATAGAGGTCAAAATAAGGTTTACCCCAGCCCTTCATGCGTTGTAATTCCTTGCCTTGTTTGCGAATATATTCCTGTACAAAAGAAACCGCTCTTGGATTCAGTTGGTCAATATAGGGTTTGTTGGCGTTGAACTGATTGGTCTTAAACAGTGATTTAAACCCGTATTTGTCCTGAGTACTATCTGTTGTTTGCTGGTCTTTAAAACTAAGATCCGTTCTAAAAGAAAGGGTACCAATGGTTCCTGCCAAACAAGCAAATCCTACCAGCCAAGCGCGGGAAAGGGAGATGCGGTTTTGCAAAGAAATACCATACCATTTCATAAATGGGACCAAATTGATGAACCGCAAATTTAAACTTTAATTACTTAACGCTTTGTGAAGGCTTGGCCGCCATTAATTGGGCGGAGAATTGCAGTAAATCAGTTTCCTTAAAATGGCTGCTCATGAGCTGCAATCCAAAGGGCATGCCATTAGAATGTTGGAAAAGTGGAATAGAAATGGCCGGAATACCCACCAAATTGGCAAAAACAGTATAAATATCAGCCAAAAACATGGCTACCTGGTCTTCAGACTTCTCGCCCAATTTGAAGGCCGGAGCCGGAACGGTAGGAGAAATGAGCAGATCATAACCCGAAAAAACCTCGTTGGCCTTGTTCCAGAGTATGCGTCTAACCTGCTGAGCTTTAGTGAAATAAGCGTCAAAATAGCCAGAACTAAGTACAAAAGTTCCCAAAAGAATCCTTCTTTGTACTTCTTTACCAAACCCTTCTGTTCTAGATGCTTTGTATAATTGGTTCAGGTCAATATTGGCAATACTGGTTCTATGGCCATATCTCACGCCATCAAACCTAGAGAGATTACTAGAAGCTTCCGCGGTAGTTAAAACATAATAGGTAGGAACCACTTGGTCCAATAAGTTAAATTCAATGGGATCTACCTGAATACCCTGACTGCGCAGTTGGTCTATCAATCCCTGAACAGCGGTTCTAATTTCCGGATCCAAACCCAGGTGCTCCAAAGCCTGTTTAAAATAGGCAATTTTATAAGTTTTGGATGGTGTTTGAGAGATGGTACCAAAAGCAGGAACATCCTGCTGAGAAACCGTACTATCAAAATTATCCTTACCAGCAATTACTTCTAAGACCAATGCCGCGTCTTCTACCGATTGAGCAAAAATACCAATCTGGTCAAAGGAAGATGCATAGGCAATCAAGCCATACCTAGAAATGCGGCCATAGCTGGGTTTGAGCCCCACAACGCCACAAAAATCAGCAGGCTGTCTCACAGATCCACCGGTATCAGAGCCTAAACTCACCATGGCTAAACCAGCTTGCACGCTAACGGCAGAACCACCCGATGATCCACCAGGAACACGGGATTCATCCAAGGCATTTTTTACGGGACCAAAAGCAGAATTTTCGCTAGAGCTACCCATGGCAAACTCATCACAATTCTGCCTACCAATAATAATGGCTTCCTCCTCTAACAGTTTATCAACTGCAGTGGCATTGTATACACTAGTAAAATTTTCTAAAATTTTGGAGCCAGCGCTCACAGCATGACCTTTGTAGCAGATCACGTCTTTAATCCCAACTATCACCCCGTGTAGTTTGCCCATTTTTGCGCCGCCGGCGCGATGGGCATCTAGTTCAGCGGCTTTTGCCAAAGCTTCTTGGGCAAATACTTCTAGAAAAGCATTTAAGCCTGGTCTGGCGGCAATGGCATCTACATAAAAATGAACGGCCTCCACACAGGTGGTTTGGCCGTTCTGTAATGCATTGTGATAGTCTTTGATGGAGCTATACCTAAACAAAGGCTAGAGCGTTTTTAATAGTAGCAATTAAGGTTGAGTGGTAGGAGTGCTATCCTTTTCCTTCATACCTTCTTCCAGTTCTTTTTTCACGTTGTTCTTAGCATCGTTAAATTCACGGATACCTTTTCCAAGGCCTCTCATAAATTCGGGGATCTTACGACCACCAAACAATACTAAAACCACTACTGCAATTAAAGCTATTTCTTGAAATCCTAAATTTCCCATAAAAATTGATTTGAGGTGGTCAAAGTTAAGGCAAAAGAAATGCTGAACAATTAAATCTGCCTAAGCTTGATAAGTTTTAACGAAAAAGCGGAAGTATAGCATGGCTAATCTTCCGCTTTTATTATTTTCAACTAGAAAACTAGAAACGTTTTTCCTTAATACGAGCAGATTTACCGCTGCGCTCACGCAAGTAGTACAATCTAGCTCTACGTACTTTACCAGTTTTGTTCAACAAGATGCTGTCAATGTTTGGAGACAGAATCGGGAACAGACGCTCAACGCCTACTCCGTCAGAGATCTTACGAACGGTGAAAGAAGCTGTAGCACCATTGCCTTGCAACTTAATCACATCGCCACGGAAGCTCTGGATACGCTCTTTACCACCCTCTACAATCTTATAGTTTACAGTGATATTATCACCAGCTTTAAACTTGGGGTATTCTTTCTTAACGGTCAATTGTTCGTGTACAAACTGAACTGCTGCGTTCATAACTTTAATTTTTTACGGACGGCAAAGGTAGGGGATAAAAAATAAATTTTACACTAAAATTAGAATATTTTTTATCTAGCTACGTTTACGGCCCTTTTTTCTCTGATTACGGTTACTTTAATCTGACCTGGATAAGTCATATCGGTCTGGATTTTCTGGGCAATTTCAAAGCTTAGCTTATCGCTATCGCCATCGGTTACCTTTTCTGCCTCCACAATCACCCTCAATTCCCTACCAGCTTGAATGGCATAGGCTTTTTCTACGCCTTGGTAAGCCATGGCTAGATTTTCTAAGTCCTTGATACGCTGTAAATATTGCTGCATGATCTCCCTTCTAGCACCCGGTCTAGCACCACTAATGGCGTCACAGGCTTGAATAATAGGAGAAATCACGTATTGCATTTCCATTTCATCGTGGTGGGCCCCAATAGCATTGACTACTGCAGGGTTTTCACCATATTTCTCAGCCAATTTGGCCCCTAATAATGCGTGGCTCAATTCGGTTTCTTCATCTGGAACCTTACCAATATCGTGGAGTAAACCAGCGCGTTTGGCTAATTTGGGGTTCATGCCTAGCTCAGCAGCCATGATACCGCACAAATTGGCGGTTTCTCTACTGTGCATGAGTAGGTTTTGACCATAAGAAGAACGGAAACGCATTTTACCAACTATGCGCACCAATTCTTTGTGTAGACCATGGATGCCCATTTCTATTACGGTTCTTTCACCAATCTCCATCACTTGTTCTTCTAATTGACGGCGGGTTTTTTCAACCACTTCTTCAATACGAGCGGGGTGAATTCTACCATCGGCCACCAAGCGCTGCAAGCTCAAACGAGCAATTTCTCTACGCAATGGGTCAAATGAAGAAAGGATAATGGCTTCAGGCGTATCGTCTACAATTAAGTCAACACCCGTTGCAGCTTCAATAGCGCGGATATTCCTACCCTCTCTACCAATGATCTGACCTTTAATTTCATCTGTTTCTAGGTTGAAAACGGTAACAGTATTCTCAATGGTAATTTCAGCCGCGGTTCGCTGAATAGATTGAATGACAATCTTACGGGCTTCTTTATTGGCCTTCAGTTTAGCGTCTTCAATAATTTCTTGTTGTAAACCAAGTGCTTGAGAATGAGCTTCCTGTTTCAGGCTTTCTATTAATTGGGCCTTGGCTTCTTCAGCGCTTAGGTTGGCAATTTTTTCCAGTCTGCGAATATGCTCTTCTTGGTGCTTTTCTAGCTCGGTACGTTTTAGGTTCACCACTTCAATCTGACGGTTCAGGTTGTCTTTGATCACGTCATTGTCTTTGCTCTGCTTGTCTAGATTAGCTTCTTTTTGGTTAATAGAAACTTCTTTCTGTTTAATGCGGTTTTCCGCTTCACCCAGTTTGCGATTGCGTTCATTTACCTCTTTCTCATACTCACTTTTCAACTGAACAAAGCGCTCTTTAGCTTCTAGTTGCTTTTCTTTTTTTACTGTTTCAGCCCTTAGTTCGGCTTCTTTTAAAATGGTTTGGGCCTGTAATTCGGCTTCTTCCACCTGTTTTTTGGTGTTCTGGTTAAACAATAGTTTACCCGAGACTACACCCACAATTAGTGATACTGCACCAATTATAATAGATAAAATCATTGGATCCATGTTCTTGGAGATTTTTTAAAAAAGTTCAGAATCGTTTTTCACTGGTCACATCTCATTTTTTCATAATGAACAAATGACAATAGGCGAAGATAGTCAAATAATCAAAGTGAAATGACTAAGCTAAAAGGCATTACTTATTTTCTAGGAGGGCTTTGTCTAACTGCTTTTCCAATCCCCCTAATTGCAGGGCCAGATCGTTCCATTTAACCAATAGGTTTTCAGACTGAGACTGTTCTGTGGCAAACCATAGTAGGGCCATGGAAACATAATCCTGCATGTCTTTACCGGCAAAATTGGTTTTGAATTCAGTAATCTTGTCATTGATCAAACCTGCGGTTTTGCGCACCATTTCCTCGTCTGAAACTTCAATTTTCAGTCTATAGGTTCTATCTGCAATGACAATATTTACGGGAATCAGTTCTTCCATGAGTTTAAGTGTTCAGTAATGCTAGGCATTTTTCAATTTCCTTCAAGTAAGCGTCTATCCGTTTTTCCATTTGCTGTTTGTCAGCAGGGCTCCATTTTGCCCCACCAATAGCAGCGCTTTCCAATTGTTGCTTCAATCCATCCAGTAGGGAGTCTTGTCCGTCCTTATCCATTAAGGCTTTGTCCAAATCCTTTTTAAGGCGTAGGTTCTCCTTTTGCAACAACTGTTGTTGCTTGAGCAACAATTGTAGCTTATCCTGGATTGATTTGAGTTGTAAGGAAAGGTCTTCCATCCATCTAATTTATACATTAAGCAGCACACCCATGTAAAAGCCGGCCATTTTTTAACCGCTATTTACGAATCTCTGCTCCTAGTTCTTTTTCAAAATTTTGCACCAATCTGGCTACCATACCATCTACTTCTTTGTCGGTTAGGGTTTTTTCCTCGTCCACAAAAGTGAAACTAACGGCCATGGATTTCTTGTTCACGCCCAATTTATCACTTTCAAAAATGTCAAACAAACGCATTTGCTGCAGTTTAGACAAATTAGACTTGCGCACTTGTTGGTCAATCAGGTCAAAACTCAAACTCCTATCCACTACCAAAGCCAAGTCACGCTGCATAGCAGGGAATTTGCTCACTTCTTTGTAGGTGATTTTTTTCTGAGAAGCCAATTCCAATAACCTAGCAAAGTTGATATCAATATAGAAAACGGGTTGTTTAATGTCAAAAGCATCCAATTGTTTTTTGGAAACTTCTAGCACAAAACCAATTTCTTTTTTACCTGATTTAAGCAAGAGTTTGCCAGCAGCGTCTTCTTGTACTTGAAACTGTGCAGCATTCAATCCACAGAGTTGCAAAATGGCGGCGGCTACACCCTTGGCTTTATAAATATCAACAGCCCTACTTTTTACTTGCCAAGATGGATCTTGGTCTACTCCTGTAAAGTACAATGCCAAATGTTCTGCTTCAGAATAAGCCCCAGGCGCACTGCTTTGATAAGTCTTACCCAATTCAAAAAACAAAAGGTTATTATTCCTTCTATTCAAGTTATAGGCCAGGGTTTCTAAACCCGTTTCCAACATAGATGGGCGTAGAATGTCTAGGTCTGCACTTAAGTTGTTGATCATTTTCACAGAACTAGCCAACACCTCTTCTGAAAAATATTTGCTATTGGTAATACTATTGGTCAAAATCTCTACAAAGCCCTGCCCCACTAGGTAATTGGCAATTTTGTCTTTCAAATTTTCTTTGAAAGCAGTTGCATCCGTTGCAGGACTAATGGTAATGGTAGATGGAATTTCTATATTGTCTAATCCGTCAATTCTAATAATCTCTTCTACTATATCGGCCGGCAGGCTAATATCTGGTTTGCTTCTTGGAACAGCCACACGTAATTCATCCAAGCCCTCTTTTAAAATTTCAAAACCAAGACTATTCAGGATTCTATTGACTTTATCAGCATGGTAATTTTTACCACTCAATTTCTTCAAATAATGGTGCTTGAGCGATACTTCTGTTTTGGGTTGTGGAGCTGGATAAATATCTACTACTTCACTGGAGATTTCTCCAGCAGCCAGTTCCTTAATCATCAATACGGCCCTCTTGAGTACCTGTACGGTATTATCAATATCTACACCTTTTTCAAACCTAGTAGCCGCGTCAGTTCTTAAACCATGGTGCACCGATGTTTTACGAATAGTGGAAGGATGGAACCAAGCACTTTCTAAAAAAATATTTTTGGTGCTAGAAGTAACCCCAGATTTCTGTCCGCCATACACACCTGCAATACACATGCCTTCAGCAGCATTGCAGATCATCAGGTCTTTGTCACTGAGTTTTCTTTCCTTTCCATCAAGAGTAATAAATACTGAGTCTTTGGGTAGGTTCTTGACAATCACTTCTCCGCCAACAATAGCATCAGCATCAAAAGCATGCAAGGGCTGACCCGTTTCATGCAAGATAAAATTGGTGATGTCTACAATATTATTGATGGGTCTAAGACCAATAGAAAGCAACCTGTTTTTTAACCATTCTGGTGATTCAGCCACAGTTACGCCGCTAATAGTGATACCAGCATATCTGGGACAATCTGTACCATTCTCTACAGTTACCTTAATGGGCAAATTGGTATTGTCATGCTTGAAGCCATTGCTAAAAGGTGTTTTTACCCTAGCGTCTTTTTGGTGGTGCGTCAAATAGGCACAAACGTCTCTAGCTACCCCAAAATGACTCATGGCATCCATTCTATTGGGGGTTAATCCAATTTCATAAATCCAATCGCTATAGGGCTGAAAATAAGTAGCAGCAGGGGTTCCAGGAACAGTCTCCGGACCTAGAATGATAATGCCATCATGGCTACCACCTAGTCCAATCTCGTCTTCTGCACAAATCATACCCTGACTTTCCACTCCACGAATCTTGGCTAATTTCATGGTCATGGGTTCTCCACTCAAGGGATAAATGGTAGTACCCACGGTTGCAACCACCACTTTTTGTCCAGTTGCTACATTAGGAGCGCCACAAACCACTTGTAGGGGTTCAGCGGCACCAATATTTACAGAAGTCAGTTTTAATTTATCTGCATTGGGATGTGGTTGGCAATCCAACACTTCTCCAATGACCAAACCTGCCAAGCCGCCCTTGATACGTTCGTATTTTTCAAGGCTTTCTACTTCCAATCCAATGGAAGTGAGAATCTTGGACAGTTTTTCAGGATCCAAGACCTCGGGAAGGTATTCACTCAACCAATTGTAACTAATCGTCATGTTTCAAATCCATTTTCGGTTGCCAAAAATAGGTTATAAAAGCGGGATAAATGCCTAAATATGCTAGGGGAATGCCTTTTGAGTTAAGTCATTTTCCGGATTTGGAGGGTCAAAACCAGAAATATCTTTCTGCACAAGGCTCTGTGTATATTTCTAGAAAAAGGTAGGAAAACTTTTGAAATTGGTGGATAACAATGGTACTTTGTGTGAATAGCCCCTAGTTTCATGTGAATGAACATGGAATAACCTGTGGACGAAAATTGAAGTAAAAATATTTTTACAACCCGATTTCTTAACTCATATTCGCTCCCCCCACGAATAAAGACATTGGCGTTTTTAGAAGGGCTAGTAACATAAAATAGGATTTTACCAAATAGAAAGCAAGCAATAATGGACCTTACCAGTTTGAACAAAGACCGAAAAAGAAGAAAGACCTCAGTTGACATGAGCACCATGCTCTATGGTAAGGTACCCCCACAGGCAAAAGAATTGGAAGAAGCCGTTCTGGGAGCCATTATGCTGGAAAAAAGTGCTTTTGATACCGTTACGGAAATTCTAAAACCAGAATGTTTTTATGTAGAAGCGCATCAAAGCATTTACAAAGCCATGCAGGGTTTGCAGCAAAAAAGCATGCCCATTGATATCCTAACCGTGGTAGAAGAATTAAAAGTTAGGGAACAATTAGACGTGGTGGGTGGTCCTTATTTTGTGACCAAATTGACCAACTCAGTAGTTTCTACGGCCAATATTGAAGCACATGCTAGAATAGTTTTGCAAAAATTTATTCAGCGTGAATTGATTAGAATTAGTGGTGAAATTATTGGTGATGCTTATGAAGACAGCACCGATGTATTTGACTTGTTGGACGATAGTGAAACCAAGATGTTCAACATCACCAACAACTACTTAAAAAAGAACTTTGAAGAAATTACCAATGTGTTGGCCAAGACCATCAACCGAATTGATGAGTTAAGAACCAAGACAGAAGATATTTCTGGGGTACCCAGTGGATTTGCCACACTGGACCGCATCACTTATGGTTGGCAGCCTACGGATTTAATTATTCTAGCGGCAAGACCTTCTGTGGGTAAAACCGCTTTTGCCCTAAACCTGGCTCGTAACGCGGCTTTGCACCCTACCAAACCTGTAGCAGTTGGCTTTTTCTCTTTGGAGATGAGCGCCTCACAGTTGGTGCAAAGAATCTTGAGTGCGGAGAGTGAAATCTTAATGGAAAAAATTAGCCGAGGCAAATTAGAAGAACACGAATACCAGCAATTATTAAATAAGGGCATCAAGAAATTAGAAGTAGCACCCATCTTTATTGATGATACTGCTGCACTAAACATTTTTGAATTCCGTGCCAAAGCCAGAAGACTGGTGAACAAACACAAAGTAGGCATCATCATCATTGACTATTTGCAGTTGATGAGTGGCTCCAATGACAAAGGTGGTAACCGCGAACAAGAGATCAGTAATATCTCTAGAAACTTAAAAGCACTGGCCAAAGAATTGAGTGTTCCCATTATTGCACTGAGTCAGTTGAGTCGTGCGGTGGAAACAAGAAAAGAAAGCAAGATGCCTCAGTTGAGTGACTTGCGTGAATCCGGTGCCATTGAGCAAGATGCGGATATGGTTATGTTTATTTATCGTCCAGAATACTATGAAGTAAAGAGCAATGAAATGGGTGAATCCACCCATGGTGAAACCCATATTAGAATTGCCAAACACCGTAATGGTTCTTTGGAAACTGTGAAACTTAGAGCCAACCTTGCCATTCAACGTTTTGAAGAATGGGAAGAAGGTGGTGGAGGTTTCCCTGCACCTGGTAGCAATTTCAAATCTTTGGGAGCTGCACCACCAGCAGCCGGGGGCGATGGTGCCAAATTCTATTTGCAAAAAGGTAGCAAGATGAATGAGGCTGATTTTGACCAAGGTTATGAAACAGAACAACCTTTCTAATGAGTGTCCCATTTTTTTATGAGCCAAATATTAAAGCGGGTGCTAGCACATTTGAACTAAGTGAAGCCAGCAGTCGTCATTGCATTCAAGTATTGCGCATGAGAACTGGTGGACCCTTGCATCTCACCAACGGAAAGGGCTTCAAGTTTGAGGCCAGCATCTTAAGTGAAGACAGAAAAGCGGCCGTGGTTCAAATACTTTCCTTTGAAGCTATTCCAGCAGCAAAGCGCAGTATGAGTATTGGTATTGCCCTGCTCAAAAACAGCGACCGTTTTGAATGGATGCTTGAAAAAATAACAGAAATAGGCGTCAGCCAAATCTATCCCCTGAACAGTAAAAGATCTGAGCAACACCGTTTTCGCTTTGATAGATATCATCAAATTCTCATTGCAGCCATGTTACAAAGCCAACAGTGCTGGCTACCCATACTACATGAACCCATCTCTTCAACCACGTTGATGAACCAAGCTGACCAGGATTTAAAACTGATAGCACACTGTGAAAATGATCAGAAAAACCCTTTACAGCAAGTTCCACCTGCACAAAATAGTTTAATCCTCATTGGACCAGAAGGAGATTTTAGTAGGGAAGAAATTGACCTAGCACTTCAACAGGGATTTATCCCCGTGAGTTTGGGTGAAACCAGACTAAGAACAGAAACGGCAGGAGTAGTAGCCATAACCCTATTAGCCAATCCTGTAGGTACTTTGTCTTAATTCAGTATCTTACAAATATGAAAACCAAGCACTTAACCATTGCAGTATGTTTGCTACTATTTTTTGCAGCCTGCAAAAATTGGAAAAAGCAAAAAAGAGCCGTGGTGCGTGATACTAGTATTACCAAAACCACTTCTTTTAATAATTTATTTTTTGATAGTCTTGGCATTAGCCATTTTTTAGAATCGCATCCAGACCTTCAAGCGTTTGAAGAGCAATACCAAGACTTTTACAAAGTGCGTAATTTTCAATACGCTTGGTTTGACAACAAGGGCATCACTGAACAGGCCAATCATTTTCTCAACCTCTTAAATACGGCTGTTGTAGACTTACAGGATAGTAGTTTAAACAATCCAGCCCTGACTAGTTATTATGTGTCTGCAGTCAATGACAGCTTGCACAAAATGTCTGCAGACAGTATTTTAAAAACAGAATTACTCTTTACCGGACAGTTTTTTCAATACGCTGCCAAAGTATATAAAGGAAGTGATTTAGACGCTGCAGACCTAGGTTGGTTTATCCCTCGCAGAAAGCTAGACCTTGCTGCATTATTAGACTCCTCTATTAAGTCAAAAGCGGCTGATATAGCTTCCTATGCATCATTTAATCCGCAGTTTCAAAAATTGCAAAGTCAATTAGCGGCTTATTATGAATTACTCAACACTGGCAGTAAGGATTCCATTAGCCTGCTACAAAAACCATTGAAAAAAGGAGATAGTTCTGAAGCGGTCATCTTGATCAAACAGAAACTATTTGAATTTGGAGACCTCTCACAAAAAGACAGTAGTTGGGTCTTTGACAGCAGTTTATTTATTGCAGCAAAGCAGTATCAAAAAAGAATGGGCTTGTCTATAGATGGCAGTATTGGCAATAAAATGATTCAGTCTTTGAATGTTCCCATAGCCAAACGTATTGAACAGATTTTGGTAAATCTAGAGAGACTACGTTGGATGCCGCCACAATCAGATAGCACTTATATTTTAGTCAATATTCCAGAATACAGATTGCACGTATATGATAGTGGTAAAAATGTGATGGACATGAATGTTATTGTAGGTAAAGCTGCAAATGGTACCGTTATTTTTAATGGCAAATTGAAATACGTGGTCTTTAGTCCTTATTGGAATGTACCAACCAGTATTGTTAGAAAAGAGATTGTACCAGCCATGGAACGTTCTAGCAATTATTTAGATCGCAACCATATGGAGATAACTGGCAGGAGCAATGGATTACCCATAGTTAGACAAAAGCCTGGTGAACACAATTCCTTGGGTTTGGTCAAATTTCTATTTCCCAATAACTATGATATTTATTTGCACGATACGCCCAATAGAAACCTTTTTAGTCAATCAAGCAGAAGCCTAAGTCATGGTTGTATTCGCATTAGTGAACCCAAGAAAATGGCGGAATACTTGCTGCGTAATGACAAGACTTGGAATAGCCAAAACATAGACTCCGCCATGCACTTAGCCAAAGAAAAATGGGTTACACTAAACAAATCAGTACCCGTTTATATTGTTTATTTTACGGCATGGGTTGACAAATCTGGCACACTTAATTTCAGAAATGACATCTATGGTCATGACCAAAAAATGTCTGAAAAATTGTTTATCCGTAAATGATTTTTTCATTACTAGTACATTTGTAAAAAATAGTTGGATATGCATTTGAAGGAAGTAGCAGAAAAAGCATCAGTGAAGGCTTTTCTAGAAGTGAATGTTTTAATGAACCGTTCTAATCCCGCTTATATTAGAGCATTGGACAATGAAGTAAATGAAGTCTTTGATCCATCAAAAAATAAATACTACAAATACGGAAAGACCAAACGCTGGATTCTATTAGATGATGCGGGTGAACCCATTGGCAGAATTGCCGCCTTTACCAATGACAAATACATAAATAAGGGAACTGATTTTATTACCGGTGGCATTGGCTTTTTTGATTGCATCAATGATCAAACTGCTGCCAACGAATTATTTGATGTGGCCAAAGCTTGGTTGCAAGAACAAGGCGCAGAAGCCATGGACGGTCCCATCAATTTTGGGGACAGAGATAAATGGTGGGGATTATTGGTAGAAGGTTTTGATTCCGAACCCATGTACGGCATGTCTTTTAATCCTAGTTATTACCAAGGCTTGTTTGAGAACTATGGCTTTAAGAATTACTATAACCAGTATTACTATTACATGAATGTGGATGATCCCTTACCGGAAAGATTCACAGAAAGACATGCCAAATTCAAAGCCAAGCCTGGTTATGAAGCTAGACACGCAGACCTGAATCAATTGGAAAAATATGCCCGTGATTTTGCTACTGTATATAATGCTGCATGGGCACAGCACGGAGAGTCTAAAGAGATTACGGAAGAACAGGTAATCAAACTCTTCAAAAAAATGAAACCCATTATGGATCCAAGGATGGTTTGGTTTGCCTATTTTAAGGAAGAGCCCATTGCCATGTTTATTAATATTCCAGACCTGAACCAATATTTCAAACATTTTAATGGACAGTTTGGATGGATGCAAAAACTGCAATTACTCTGGATGAAATGGAGGGGTACCAACAAACGACTAACCGGTCTTGCTTTTGGGGTAGTGCCTAAATACCAAGCATTGGGCATTGATAGTTTCTTAATCAAAGAATGTGGCTTACTCATTCAAGGCAAGGGCTGGTACCTTCAGTATGAAATGGGCTGGGCCGGTGACTGGAATCCCAAAATGGTCAATATCTATAAAAGTCTTGGGGGCAAACAAAGTAGGCGAATGATTACCTTCCGCTATTTGTTTGATAGGAACAGGGCTTTTGAAAGACACCCAGAAATGGATTACAAATAAAGCTTGGCAGTAGCTTCAATGCCTGCTTCATAGCTGGTGGGCTTGATTCCAAAATGTTGTTCAAACTTACTTGAATCAAACAAATAAGGAGCATCGTTCTGGTACATCATTTCATAAGATTCCTTAATGGGTTTTACAAATAAACCCGCCAAGCGAACCATGAATTTTGACAAGACAGTCACCTTTATTTTTTGATGCATGGCTTGTGCAGCAATTGCTACAAATGCCTCTCCTGTTAGGGGGTTGGATTGGGTAGGCAAGTGCCAAGTTTGTCCATAGGCAGTTGCATCTTTTGCCAAAAGGTATAATGCTTTTGCTGCATCAGGTACATAAGTAAATGCATGGGGTGTTTTTGCGTTCACCAACCACTGGGCAGTTTTTCCTTTTGACAAATTGGAAAAAACCATGGTGTTTGCAAATGATGTTCTGATAGATTTGGTGCCATAAAAATCGGCACTTCTGGCAATCAGAGCTTGAAGACTTCCATTAGCCATTTCTTGCAACAATTGTTTGGCAATGGCTGCTCTAATCATTCCTTTTTTGGAACAGGGTCTAAAGGGTGTTTCTTCTGTCATATAGCCCTCCACTTTCCCATACATATACACGTTGTCAAAAAAAATTAGTTTGGCCCCAGTTGCTTTGCAGGCATTGATGGTATTGGTCATGATTAGTGGCCATTTATCCGCCCAAATTTTGCTATCATATTCAAGTCCTACCAATAAATAAACAATGGAAGATCCTTTAATAGCAAAAAGGGTCTGTTCATAATTCTCTAGGTCTGCTGCTACCGCATCAAGACCCATTTGTTGTTTAGGATGTCTAGCAACAATTCTAATATTTTCTTTGTTGGCCAATAAAATGGGAACCAACTCATTGGCAATCATGCCTCCGGCTCCTAAAATGGTATGTAATGACATATCTCGGGGGATTTTAATGAATAAGGGTTCTTATTGGCGGGCATTGGGAAAATAGCACCGTTTTTTGGATTAACCATAAAATTTCTAAATAAGCTGTAAAAAAATGGGCGAATGCTTACTTTTGAACGAGTTCAAAAAGCCATGGATAATTTTGTAGTATCAGCCAGAAAGTATAGACCCCAGAACTTTAATACAGTTGTGGGTCAATTGCATATCACCACCACCCTAAAGAATGCCATCAAAAACAATCAGTTGGCACATGCTTTCTTGTTTTGTGGTCCAAGAGGAGTTGGAAAAACCACCTGTGCTAGAATTTTAGCAAAAACCATCAATTGTACCAATCAGACACCAGAAGGTGAAGCCTGCAATACTTGTAATAGCTGTGTTTCATTTGATGCTGGCAGTTCTATGAATATTCACGAGTTAGACGCGGCAAGCAATAACTCAGTAGATGATATTCGTACACTGGTAGAACAAGTACGCTTTGCACCTCAAGCGGGTAAATACAAAGTGTATATAGTGGATGAGGTACATATGCTCAGCGCATCGGCATTCAATGCCTTTTTAAAGACATTGGAAGAACCCCCACCCTATGCCATTTTTATTTTGGCAACAACGGAAAAACACAAAATTCTTCCCACTATTTTGAGTAGGTGCCAAATCTTTGATTTTAAACGGATCACTAATAATGATACGGTAGAACACTTACAAGAAATTGTAGACAAAGAATCTATTAAGGCAGAGAAAGCAGCATTACAAGTGATTGCGCAAAAGAGTGAAGGATGTATGCGTGACTCACTCAGTATCTTAGATAAGATTGTCAGTTTTACCAATGGCACCCTTACCTATCAGAATACTTTAGAGCACTTAAATATCTTGGACGATGATTATTATTTCAAACTCCTAGAAGCCATGCAGCAACAGGATCTTTCTGCTGCCATGTTACTATTTGACCAAATTAATAGAAAGGGATTTGAAGGAGATTTGGTACTCAATGGATTTGCAGAATTTATCCGTAACCTATTGGTATGTAAGGATCCTAAGTCTGCTGCTTTATTGGAAGTAGTAGAGGGATTACAAGAAAAATATACAGCCACTGCACAAAGGGCTGGAGTATCTTTCTTGGTGAGCGCCCTCAATATTTTAAATGAGGCCGAGATCAATTATAAGATGGCTAGGAACAAACGCCTTCATGTAGAACTGGCACTGATTAAATTGAACTTTCTACAACAAGCCATTGAGCTCAGTGCGGATGGTGGTCAATTAGTAAAAAAAAAACGACTTGACCAACCCATAGCATTTCATACCAAAGCGGTACCACCTATTCAAATGGGAGGGGCCCCAATACCTGCTACGCCTAGTAAAGCTCTAGCTACTGATTCTAAACTCTATATTGAAACGCCCAAACCTGCTGCTCCTGCTACTGAGCAACCTGTAAAGCAAGTAAGCCCAATCAATACTAGTGTTGCGGCACCCAAACCTACCGTGCCTGCTGCAGTTGCCACAACAACTAGCTCTTCTAAACTAATTCCACCAGCAACAACAGGAGCTGGTAAAAAAGGTTTATTAGACGCACTACGTGAAAAATATGGTGACCAGTATGCTATTCAAGAAGTTCCAGAGGCTGAACTACTCAACATGGATAAATTACAAGCTTGCTGGAATGAGTATACCAAGTCCTTAGAGCAGCAACTCAAACATTCTTCGGCGGGTACTTTCCGTATTGCCAGATTGACCATTGAAGACGAAATCCATTTTAATGTATTAGTGGGATCACTAACTTCTCAAAAATTTGTAGAGCAAGAGAAAATGATGTTGCTAGAGCATATTCAAAAAGCTTTCTTTAACCCAGGCATCATGTTTCAGGTATTGGTAGAAGCAGGTGAACAAGAAGAAGTACCCGCACATTTGCGCATGAATAGTCGTCAGAAATTTGAGCGCATTGCGGAGCAATTCCCCATGGTCAAAGAACTCAAAGACCGTTTAAAACTAGAAATAGATTATTGATTTATTTGGATTGCGTGTAGCCGTTTTTAATTAACCAGGGCAATACTTTCAAGCGTTGATCGCCTTGGATAATAATTTCAGCATCCTTGGCCGAACCACCGGTGCCACAAAAATTTTTTAATTGTTTGCCCAGTTTTTCTAGGTCTTCTTCCTTGCCAATAAATCCGGTAATTAGTGTAACTGCTTTACCCGCACGGTGTTTGGTCTCTAAACGAATCCGCAATTTTTGTTGAGCAGCTGCTAGTGTTTCAACTGCCTCATCTGCAGGTTGAAAAGAAAAATTTGGATCCGTGCTATACACAAATCCTTGTACATCGGGTTTGTTTTTCTTTGACATCTTCCTTTATTTTATCAAAACTGCTTTTAAACTTAAATCCAAACTTTGGGCCTGGTGAATCAAGGCACCTACACTTACATAGTCCACTCCTGCTGCTGCATAGGATTGAATATTCTCTAGATTAATTCCACCACTAGCTTCTGTTTCAAAAGCCCCATCAATCAGCTTTACCGCTTGGGCAACCATGGCCGGACTAAAATTGTCTAACATGATCCTGAAAACCTTTCCCTTGGCTATTTTGCAAACAAGGGCCACGTCTTCTAAGGACCTTGTTTCAACTTCTATTTTCAAGGGGCTTGGCAATGACTGTGAATAGTCATAGCTTTTATTAATAGCCGCTTCAATGCCTCCACAATAATCAATATGATTATCCTTGAGCATGATCATATCATAGAGGGCATATCGGTGGTTTACACCTCCACCAATTCTTACCGCTTCTTTTTCCAATAATCTAAAATTGGGGGTAGTTTTTCTGGTGTCTAAAATCTTAGTGGAATAGCCTTCTAACAGCGAACTATATTTTTTGGTAAGGGTAGCAATACCACTCATGCGTTGCATACAATTCAAGACCAATCTTTCACAGGATAAAATGGTATGAACAGCAGCTTCTACTTCAAAAGCAATATCGCCAAATTGCATGCTATCACCATCTTTCATTTTTGGCAGAAATACAGCCCTAGGCTCAACCAATTTAAAAATGGTTTCTGCTACATGCATACCAGCAAGAATACCATTTTGTTTGATTTTCAAAACAGCTTTGCCCCTTGCAGCTTTGTCAATGGATCCAAGGGTAGAATGGTCTCCATTGCCAATATCTTCTGCTAAAGCATCTACAATTAGTTTTTGCAACAATTCATCATAATTCTGCATGGTACAAAACTAGGCGCTTCCTGTTGATTGATAAAGGATCTGATTATTTTTCCAGAAAAAGGGTTGAACCTTAATTGATTCGCATAGTGATAATCTGGTGTTTACCAGCTTTTGCCTTGAGCATCACCGTTACATTATAGGCTTTTCCCGTGCTTGTGAGTTTTCCAGTAATATAGAGGGTATTGCCAATTTCTCTATCTGAGCTCTTGTCAAATCCCTTGATGTTATTCTCATTAAAAAAGTTTTTCAGCGCAATAGTAGCCTGATTACGACCCATATTTTTAACCTCATCCTTGTCTAGAAATTTGAGGTCTATATAATCGTCAAAATAACGTGCCACTTCGTCTGCATTAGCCGTTTTAAAGGCTTTGACCACTGCATCCGTGTCTGATTGCTGGGCAAATCCTGCAAAGCTGAACAACAAGCCTATTAATAAAAGAATCTTACGCATAATGTGGTATTTCTTATAAACAGTTCGCCAAAAACATGCCAAGTTTAATAACTTACACCCGGAAAGCTAAGTTAGCTGAAAATAACGTTGGTATCCACCAACATTTTAACATAAACATATGAGCAAGAAAGTGATTTTGGCCATCATGGATGGCTGGGGATTGGGCAAAATAGCCAGTGCAGATGCTATTCAGCAAGCACATCCCGCATTTGTAAGCAGTTTGTATAGTCAATATCCCAATACTACTTTGGTAACCTGCGGAGAAGAAGTGGGTTTGCCCGATGGTCAAATGGGTAATAGTGAAGTAGGGCACTTGAATTTGGGTGCGGGTAGAATTGTATACCAAGAATTACAACGCATTAATGTGGCCATCCGCACAGGCGAGTTGGCTGGCAATGCAGTGCTCTTAGCGGCCATCCGCGGAGCAAAAGCAGCAAATAAACCCTTGCATTTATTGGGCTTGGTAAGTGATGGTGGCGTACACTCTCATACCAGTCATTTAAAAGCCATCTGTGATGTTTGTAAATCAGAGGGTTTAACCCAAGTGTATATTCATGCATTTACAGACGGTAGAGATACAGATCCCAAAAGTGGTTTGGGCTATATCACCAATATGGAAGCATACTTAAAGGATTCTGTTGGAAAAATTGCAACTGTAAGTGGTAGGTATTATGCCATGGATAGAGACAAGCGCTGGGAAAGGGTAAAACTAGCATATGATACTTTGGTGCATGCAAAAGGGTCCACTGCATCCAATGCTATTGAAGCGGTTACAGCTTCTTATGAAGCGGGCAAGACCGATGAGTTTTTATTGCCTACCGTTATCTTAAATGAGAAAGGTGCACCTGTTGCCAAAATTGAATCTGGTGACTATGCCATCTGTTTTAATTTTAGAACAGACCGTTGCAGAGAAATTACAGAAGTGCTTACTCAAACAGACTATCCTGAATTTGAGATGAAAGCCTTGCATCTGAATTATACTACCATGACCATGTATGATCAGAAATTCAAAAACGTTTCAGTAATTTTTGAAAATGACAATTTGGTGAACACATTGGGTGAGGTATTAGAAGCCAATGGCAAGAAGCAAATCAGGATTGCAGAGACCGAAAAATATCCGCACGTTACTTTCTTTTTTAGTGGTGGTAGAGAAGTACCTTTTAATGGAGAAAGCAGGATCATGGTGCCTTCTCCAAAAGTGGCTACCTATGATTTGCAACCAGAAATGTCTGCCATAGAAATCACAGACAAATTGGTTCCAGAAATTGAAAATGAAACAGCCGATTTTATTTGTTTAAACTATGCCAATACAGATATGGTGGGCCATACAGGCGTATTTAGCGCGGCTATAACCGCAGCTAAAACAGTTGACGCCTGTGTTGAAAGAGTGGTTACAGCTGCACTAGCGCATGGCTATACCGTGTTCTTAACAGCCGATCACGGCAATGCCGATTTCATGATTAATGAAGACGGTTCACCAAATACAGCACATACCTTAAACCTTGTTCCATTTTTTATCATTGACAAGGATTGGAAAGGAACCATACAGCCTGGTAAATTGGGAGACCTAGCACCCACTATTTTAAAAGTAATGGGATTAGACATTCCAAAAGAAATGACGGGCAATACACTTATCTAAAAAAGAACATGGAAATCACATCGGCCAAATACAATATTTCTTCTGCATTAGTTACCCAATGTCCCAAACCGGATAGACCCGAATACGCTTTTATTGGTAGAAGCAATGTGGGAAAATCATCCCTGATTAACCTGCTTACCAAGACTAAGAATCTGGCCAAGACATCGGGCACGCCTGGTAAAACCCAATTGATCAACCATTTTGAAATTGAAAGCTCGGGCAACCTTAAGGGACCCAAGGAAAAATGGTTCTTGGTAGATTTACCAGGTTACGGCTATGCCAAAAGGTCAATCTCTGACAGGAATAGATGGGAACAAATGATTGACGGTTACCTACGCAAAAGAGAAAATCTGGTACAGGTATTTGTGCTGATTGATAGCCGTCATGGACCACAGAAAAACGATTTGGAATTTGTGAATCAATTGGATAGTTGGCAGGTACCATTTTCGCTGATATTCACCAAATCGGATAAAGAAAAACCTGGTGTGGTAGCAAGAAATGTACAAGCATTTTTAGACAAGCTCCGAGAAACTTGGCAGTTCCTGCCTAGGCATTTTGTAACCAGTGCTGAGAAAAAAGAAGGAAGAGAAGAACTTTTGCAGTTCTTGCAATTCATGAATAACCAAATAAAGGAAAACAATGAACCTAAGGATTAGGGGATAGACTGCCTATTGGTTTTTCAACCAATCATTTTACATTCCATTGGGTGATTAATTACAGATCTTGTCTGCACAGCAACTGCTGGCAAATGCTTCTGGCTTGGCTTTAAAGGCAAATCCCATACCCAGTATATAACCCATGGCTTCTTTCAAAGCATCATTGCTTTTAAACTGGGGATTGGTATTGATGTCTGCATGCACTTCCATTTCTACATGGTGCTCAATAAACAAGTCACAGAGCTCATAAGCAATCTCAATGCTTTTTGCCACTTCTACCAACATCCTTTCTTTAATATGGTACTTGGTCTTAGTCTTTTCATTGTGGATGTACATAAAGCCTCCGTTATGTTCCCTCAAGAACACAATCACAGTGGCAAATTCAGTATCATCTCCTTTAACTTGACTGTCTGTACCAATGCAGACTTTGAGTTTGGTTCCCTTTTCTGTTTCCAGAACAATGGCATCTGCCACGGCCTGTTTTATGGGAAGATCAATAGATTCACCGTTGAATTTTCTCCAATACATAGATAAGTGGTTTTTGTAATTTACCAATTAAAGCCCGGCAGACTGCCATTTTCAGGTTATCTAATTGTCAACAGCGGTGGAAAACCCCCATTGGTCACAATTTCAGACAGGCTTGGCCCTTCAAATGGAAACTTTGTCATATTTTGACTTGTAGTACGAAAATTGGTATATCTACCTACTCAACAATATCTGATGAAAATATTACTTACCTATCTTAAGCCTTATAAATGGCATGTGGCGCTGGCTTTGCTTTTAGCTGGTATCAATCAAACATTTTCCATGTTTGATCCCATGATTTTTGGAAAATTATTGGACCAATACGCCAGCCATCCACAAATTGGACCTGATGGATTGCCTAGGAATGAAGAAGCCTATATCAGAGGCATTTCTGGTATGTTGTTATTATTAGTAGGAACCGCAATGGTAAGTAGGATTGCCAAAGCCTTTCAGGATTATACGGTGAACGTGATTATTCAAAAATTTGGTGCTAGAATTTTTACTGATGGGCTCAAACATAGCATGCGCCTACCTTATCAGGAATTTGAAGACCAACGCAGTGGAGAAACTTTGTCTATTTTATCCAAAGTAAGAACAGATACAGAAAAATTCATTGGTTATGTGATTAATGTATTATTTGGAATTATAGTAGCAGTAATTTTTGTTTCTATTTATGCCACAAGACTACACTGGTCTATTATGCCCATTTATTTGGGAGGCGCTGGACTAATTGCAATGGTTACCAATTTATTGAGTAAGAAAATCAAAGTCATTCAAAAAACCATTGTTAAGGAAACAACTTCATTAGCGGGTTCAACCACAGAAAGTTTACGCAATATTGAACTGGTAAAAAGTTTGGGTCTCACAGAACAGGAAGTAAAACGCTTGAATAATAACACTTACAAAATTCTTGGACTAGAATTACGTAAGGTGAAAAATATTCGCTCCTTGAGTTTTATTCAAGGAACTATGGTGAATTTTTTACGTCAAGTGATCACTTTTACTTTAATGTGGTTGATGTTTAAAGACGTATTAACTGTTGGTCAATTGATTTCTTTACAATTCTATAGTTTCTTCATTTTTGGCCCATTGCAAGAAATTGGTAGCATCATCATGAGCTATCGCGAAGCAGAAGCTTCTTTGACCAATTTTCATAACCTCATGCTCAAAAAAGTAGAGCCTAAACCAACAGAACCTACATTGGTTGGAATGGTAGAAGAGCTAGAATTTAAGAATGTAACCTTCAAACACCAAACTGCTACCTACAATGCTTTAGACGGCATTTCATTTGATGTTAAAAAGGGCGAAACCATTGCTTTTGTTGGACCATCTGGCGCAGGCAAAAGCACTTTGGTAAAGCTCTTGGTAGGTTTATATAGGACCAATCAAGGAACCATTGAGTATAATGGTATCAATGGAAACGATATGGACTTTGACGAGCTTCGCAACCAAATTGGTTTTGTAACTCAAGACACCCAACTATTTGCAGGCACTATTAGAGAGAACCTCACATTCGTTTGTCCTGATGCCACTGACGTAGATGTATTAGACGCTTTACACAAATCTAGTTGTGACAATTTGCTTTCAAGAGCAGAAAATGGCTTAGACACCATGATTGGTGAGGGAGGTTTAAAATTGAGCGGTGGTGAAAAACAAAGACTCAGTATTGCTAGAGCACTTTTGCGTCATCCACATCTTTTGATTTTTGACGAAGCTACTTCTGCCTTGGATAGTATTACTGAAGAAGAAATTACCAATACCATTAGAACCATTTCTTCAGAGAAGGAACAAATTACGGTAATGATTGCCCACCGCTTGAGTACTATCATGCACGCAGATAGAATTTATGTATTAGAAAAAGGCCAAGTAGTAGAGACCGGTAGTCACCAACAATTATTAGAAGAAAAAGGGTTGTATTACGCTATGTGGCGTCAACAAATTGGTGAACGTAAATTATTGGCAACGGCTTAAATACTGAGCGGAATTATTCAAACTTCTTTTTGATGTATTCCAATACAGTAGGGTCTTCTAGGCCTTCCATATCGCTTAGCTCTAGCTCTAAGGCTTTGTTGCTCAAACTAATTTCTAAAAGGGAAATACAGAGAGAAACCAAGAAGGCCATTAAGCCAAAAGCAAACAATACATGCGCTATTCCGGTTCTTTCAATATAAATCAGGAATATGCAGAAGATACAAGTGATGATAGCAATCATCCCAAGCATCTGCATATTCCTGATCAATTTTAATCTATACCTAATGCTTTTAATCTGACCGTGCAACACTAGGTCATTCACTCCTTTCTCTAAATATTTATCGTGCAAATTCCGGATTCTATTTGCTAGTGCAAGGTATCTATTGGTATAGGCCAAGAGTACCAAACTGATAGCAGGAAAAAGCAGTGCGGGCGTATTAATTGAAATGTCCATACTGCAATATAATCCAACTTGCTTAGGACGCCACTTTGAAATTCAGTGGAATATTCAATTTCAGGCTTAGATTTCTGCCCATATTAAATACCCCCATTCTACCAGTTAGCGCATTGGTATCGGTATACTTTAATCTATTCAAATGGTTTTGATAACTGATATTGGTTAGGTTATTAAAACTCAAATTAATACTGCACAAGGTTTTTCCTTTAGCAACTATTTCAGTGCCTAATCCCAAATTTAACAAGCTATATCCTGCAGTAGGGGTTTCAGTGTCATATGCTGTAAACACCCTGTTTTGGGTACTGGTATTGTCTAATTCTAATTTTACATAGGCATTACGCAAGCCCTTACCCATTTTAGTGGCATTGGCCCTAAGTACACTTAACAATCTTGGAGCTGGTATAAAAGGTAACTTATTGGAGCCATCAAGACTTTGTGCAAATTGTCCGGCAACAAGTGAAAAACTATTTTCAAAATGCAACCAGTCTAATGGATGCGGGTGTAAATCTAGTCTTGCTTCTAAACCAAATAATGCTGCATTAGCCTGTCTAAACTTGAAGGCAGTAAGATCCGATCCACCAAGATTTACCAAGGAATCTCCTCCTAGAACAGAAGACAGTTTACTATAGAATACATAGTTCTGAATGGCATTGTAAAAAGCAGTTAGACCAAAACTAATATGGGTGCCATTGTATTCAACTCCCGCATCTGTTTGAAGAGAAGTTTCTGTTTTCAAGTCAAGTGAACCATATTCATATCTATTGGTACCTTCGTGTGCACCATTGCTGGCCAACTCAGAAACAGAAGGAGCTCTATAACCGCGAGCTATATTTAGCTTCCAGGTCAGCTGTTCGCTGGGACTATAACTCAGACCAATACTGGCGCTGAAATCAGAAAAGTTTTTATTAAAAGCTTGAAATTTCAGGTCTGTACCTTCCATAAATTCTTTGCCTGTCACATTTCTAAGATCATACCTAAGACCACCACTGACTGTGATTTGATTGGCAAAGGTTTTTTTACTGTAAACAAAACCTCCTATATCAAACTGATTGTATTCCGGAATCAACACTTCTTCTGCAAGATTTTTATTTTGTTGTTGCATACCTGAAATACCAATAGAGGTTTTCCAACCCTTGTTTTCTGCAAAATGAAATTGGGCATTATAGGTAATGGTTTGCAAATTAAAGTAGAGCGCTGGAAGATTCATATTGTCTGGATCTCCAAACTCTTTTCGTTGGTTTTGTTGGTATCCAATATTTAAGTTTAGCCTACCTTTTCCTACAACTATATTATTGTCTGAAGCAATTTTAAAATGGTTGATGCCTTGATAAGGGGTATACAGGTCTCTGCTATCTAATTCGGCCTGACTAGCCGGACGCTCTAGTGCGGTTTCCGGAAATATCATAAATCCACCGGTAGCTGGGTCTCTTGCACCTTCTACCATACCAATCTTTTGGTTGAAATTACTGATCAACAAATGGCTATATCCCCATGATTTGTTGACCCCTAAATACCCACCAAAATTTCTTTCATTGAATCGGCTATTAAACACTTTGCCATCATAAGCATTGCTATAATCGCCTGCGGATTTATACGTACCATATACGTTCCAATTAAACCCATTTTTCAAGTGCCCCGCTAAGTTGGCATTGGTACCCAACAAACCATTATTGGCATTATAAGTTCCCAAAATATTTCCTTTGATTGTCCCTTTTTCTACTGGAGCATTGGTAATCAAATGCACTACTCCGGCCATGGCATCAGAGCCATAAAATAGAGAGGCTGGTCCTTTAAGCACTTCCACTTTTTGAATACTATATTCGTCCACTTCAATGCCGTGTTCGTCTCCCCATTGTTGTCCTTCTTGGCGCACGCCATCATGTACGGTTACAACCCTATTATATCCCATTCCTCGGATGATGGGTTTTGAAATGGCAGGACCTGTAGAGAGTGCTGAAACTCCGGAGACCAGTCTACTCAAAGCATCAATAATATTACTAGCCGATGATTGAAGTAAGTCTGCTTTTTTTACAATTGAAATAGGTTGAGGACTGAGCTTAGTTCTAGTAGCTGAAGCAACACCAGTAACAACTACTTCTTCATGTTGCGCAAAGGTTTCTGACAAGGAAAAATCTTTGGTTAGATTTCCGCTGATGTCAATGGTTTCAATATGGGTAGAAAATCCTTGAAAACTAATTTCTAATAAATATTTTCCAGAGGGAATATCAGAAATTAGAAACTTACCACTAGCATCTGTAACAGCACCCATTTTTACTTCGTGCAAATAAATACTGGCACCTCCCAAGGGTTTGGTGGTTTGTTTGTCAAGCACTACTCCTGAAAAGCTATGCTTAGCTTGTTCAACTGTGTTAGATACTGGTAAATTTTGTAATTGTAATTGGGCATTCACTGGAAGATAGAAAACTACCATTGCCATTACGCCTAAAGCTATTGCTAAACGCATGATTCAATTTTAAAAGTTAAAAGGAAAAAGGGCACACAAGGGTACCTCAACCAACATAGCAGTCTTTAAACTGATGCAGGTGGTCCTCTTAAACCATAAAAATGCGTTTGCTGAAATTGGGGATTTTGACTTGTAGCTAAATAGTAAATAGCTGGAACAAGTGGTGAGCCTAATTCTAAGCCAATATTGACTACTACAAAAGGAGATTCTGCCACTTGTAAATCACAGGCGCAATGAATAACCGTTTTATGCAACTGTTCTCCCCTAGCACTATAATCATAACTGGGTTTCTTTCCATCCTGGTGGGAAGCAATCAGGTCATGCCAGGTCTTCTTGGGTGTAATGCTAACCGCAAACACCAAGAGAAGCAGGACTGCAGAAAGGGTCTTTATGATGTATTTTCTGTACAATTAAAATTGTTACGTTGTTGCAAATATAGGAGGAAAACTATTTTTTTCAACAGTAAAAAATGCTTTTAATGCTTTTTGGGTCATGAAATTGCCATAAAAACCAATCCGGATGCAGCTTTTAAACAGTTAGAATGTCCTATATTTAGGGTGTATCATAATACCCCCTCATGACCGAACAGGCAATTATCGCGGGATGTTTACAGAACGACGTTGCAGCGCAACGGGAGTTGTATAACCGTTATAGTCCAAAAATGCTCAGTGTTTGTTACCGATTTGCTCAAAACAGAGAAGACGGTGAAGACATGTTGCAAGAAGGATTTATAAAGGTGTTCACTCAGATGCATACATTTCAGAACAAGGGTGCTTTTGAAGGATGGATCAGGCGAATCATAGTTCATACCTGTATCAACTTTCTGAAAAAACACAAGAAGTTCAATGAAAGTGTTGACTTGGCTTATGCTGATTATATTCAAGTGAAGGAGGAAACAGTTCCATCCATCATGCAGGCAAGACAAATCATTGAATGTATTCGTTTGCTGCCTCTAGGTTATAGAACCGTATTGAACTTATATGCTTTGGAAGGATATAGCCACAAAGAAATAGGACAGATGTTGGATATTGAAGAAAGTACCAGCAGAAGTCAATATACTAGGGCAAAATCCATGTTAGAAAACATACTGATCAGGAAACAGATCATTGAACAACCAAAAACAGAATTCAATTGGTTGGCCGGTTTGAAGAAATAATTGATCGCTGCTGCTACTGCTGTATATGGGAAATGATATGTACCAAGACGAACTTGAACAATTTTTACAGGATGAGGTAAAAGACCATCGCATGTACCCTTCAGACAAGATCTGGAGGAATATCAATGCGGAGGTCAATGGCCATCAGCGTTGGCCTGCTTTGAGTTTTATTTCAATATTCATTATTTCTGCTCTTACTGTTTCTACTTTATTGAATATTAATCCATCACAGAAATTATTAAAGGCAAATAGTCTAAGGCAAACAGGCCCTCAGAAACAACCTTTACAGGATTTAAAACATACGTTGAACGATTTTAATTCAACCGCACCTTCAGACCTTACTGCCAATACCATTGCTAATCTAAAAAGAAAGAGCAACCCATTGGAGCCTGAATTGAGTGAAATAGAAGAAATTCCTGTGGTTGCTATGAATTTTTCAAATAGAGCCGAGCCCATTTCTGTTATGAAAAATGGACTTGACAAGCACCCAAGTAAGCCAGCATTTTTACAAGAACCGGCCATAGTAGTTCCTATGGGCAGTTTAGCATCAAGGGAATTGAGCCCTGAGAAAATAAATTTTCTTACTGAAATGAATGAGCAGCCTACCATGTCTGCCGGCAATACAAAACCTACAGTAGAAGAGCATCAAACCAATGATCAAGCTAGCAAAATAACAGAACCCGCGTCTTCCAATGCTGTTAAAGAGCAAGCTGCAACCGACGTATTTCTGCAAGACTTTGCTTATGTTCCACCTACAAGGATTATGCAGAGAAAGAACTCCAAATTTGGATTTGGGTTTTTCATTACCCCTTCTACCAGTTACCGTAGATTAACAGATGATAAAGCCAAAGACCTTTTAGGTGAGGCTCCAGCCTCTGCTCCAGTAGGCTTAAACTATACCACAGACGTCAACAGTATTGTTAGGCATAAACCAGCTGTTGGTTTGGAATTGGGATTTGCTGTTTTATACAATATGAGCAAGCGCCTAAAATTCAAAACGGGTATTCAGTTCAATACAAGACAATACCATATAGAAACCTTTCAAGCTAGTACAGATATCACTACCATTTCTTTGGTGAACAACAGAGGCGTTGAAAATATTTCTATGTTCTCTCCTTATAACAACAATAACGGTTATAAGAGCACCCAATTAGACAATAAAATGTACCAGGTATCCATTCCTATTGGTTTTCAATATGACGTGATTCAAGGGCGGAAATTGGGTATCACTGCAGAAGCTTCTATACAACCAACTTTTACACTGAATAAAAGTCTTTACCTGCTTTCTACAGATTATAAACACTATGCAGATGGTAATAACCTGATGCGCAAGTGGAATATCAACAGTGCTGTTGGTATTAATCTTACTTACAAAACAGGGGCTTATCAGTGGTACTTGGGACCACAAGCAAGGTTTCAACACTTGCCCACTTATTCCAACAAATACCCCATTACAGAGTATTTGATGGATTATGGTATTCGCCTAGGTTTTATCAAGCAATTGAAATAGACAATCCTTAACAATTTCAGACAAGATTCAACAGTCCAAGTTTTGTACCGAATGAATACATTTGCGTATGAAATATTTATGGGTTATTCTTTTTCTTATAACAAGTCTTTACGCCTGCAAAAACAAGCCTAGTAGCCAACCGTCTAATCAAGCTAGCGCTTCAACAGATAGTACTAAGTTTTATCCCCTTTCAGATTTTATAAAAGAACAAATAGCTTATGTAGACCTAAGAAATTATGAAATTCATTTTAAGCATAGTTATGCTTCTAAGACAGATTCCAGTATCATTAGCAAAGATCAATTCAAACAGTTAGCTACCACTTTTCTAACCTTAGATATTAGTAAACAAAACCAACAGCAGTTATACACTGAAACCATATTTCATGATTTAAGTACGGCTAGTTATACTATGAATTATAAAGCTAGTCAACCATCTTCATTGGTAAAAAGCATGGACATTTTGTTAGACGAGCAAACAAAACTAGCTAAGCGTGTGTTCATTGTCTCAGAAAGACAGAGCGCAGATAGTAGCATTATGGAACGCCATAGTTGGACCACCAACAAACAATTTCAAATAACAAGAACAGTTGAAACGGCTAAGGGAAGAATCAATGAAACCACTACCGTTTATTGGATTAGAAAATAATTTTTGGCCCAAATGAATTCCAACGAATTTCAACAAATAGCGCATACTATTCCTCACCAACCTGGTATTTATAAATACTATGACCAAGAGGGTGTGCTACTCTATGTAGGCAAGGCAAAGGATTTGAGAAAACGTGTGGGATCTTATTTTTCTAAAACCTTTACTACCTATAAGACCCATGAATTGGTGCAAAGAATTGTTACCATCCAATTCACCATTGTTGATTCAGAACAGGATGCATTTTTATTGGAAAATTCCTTGATCAAGGAATACCAACCCAAATACAATATCAACCTCAAAGATGACAAGACTTATCCTTATATAGTTGTCAAGAAAGAGCCCTTTCCTAGAATATTTTTAACTAGAAATAAATACAATGACGGTTCAGAATACTTAGGACCATTCACTTCTGCGGGTAAAGTGCGGGAATTGATTGACTTTATCAAACAGTATATTCCCTTAAGAACCTGTAAGCTACCCTTAACGGATGCTAATATTCAGAAAGGAAAATTTAAAGTCTGTTTAGAATATCATTTGGGTAATTGCAAGGGGCCCTGTGAGGGATTGCAAGATAGTACCGATTACAATGAAGGTTTGCAGCAGGTGCGCAATATGCTCAAAGGAAATTTGGGGGCAGTAACCGCGCATTTTAGTAAAGAAATGCAAGCAGCTGCATCAGAAATGCAATTTGAAAAAGCAGCGCTGATTAAAAAGAAAATAGAACATTTAGATAGTTATAGTGCCAAGTCTGTGATTGTAAGTAAGCACTTACAAAATCTAGACGTATTCTCCCTAGTTCGTGAAGCACAATGGGCTTATGTAAACTATTTGATGGTACAGAACGGAACTATTGTACAAACCCATACCGTTCCTCTTGAAACCAAATTGGAAGAATCAGATGAAGAAGTTTTATGTTTTGCCATAGCCAATCTTAGAACCAGTTTCAATAGTCTATCCCGTGAATTGATCCTACCTTTTGAGATAGACTATCCAGAACCAGAGATTCAAATCACAGTTCCAAAAGCAGGAGACAAAAAGAAATTATTAGAACTCTCAGAAAAGAATGTGCAATACTTTAAAGAATCCTTGCACAGAAAACAATTACTGCACTTAGAGGGCAAGACAGATATAGAACAGAAGCAAGTGCTTTACCAATTGCAAGAGATGCTGCAATTGCAAGAAGTACCCACCCATATTGAATGTTTTGATAATAGTAATTTTCAAGGATCTTATCCGGTATCGGCCATGGTCTGTTTTAAAAATGGCATGCCTAGCAAAGCTGATTATAGACATTACAATGTAAAAACCGTACAAGGCATCAATGATTTTGCCACCATGACTGAAGTGGTTTATAGGCGATATAAGCGCGTCTTGGACGAATCCCTTCCCATTCCTCAATTGATTATCATTGATGGCGGAAAGGGGCAATTAGGAGCTGCAATGCAGAGCATTCACCAACTAGGCTTACATGGTAAAACTACGGTAGTGGGTTTGGCAAAAAATATTGAGGAATTATTTTTCCCGGGCGATGCGGAATCCATTAAACTACCCTGGGATTCTGATAGCTTAAAACTTGTCAGAAGAATCAGAGATGAGGTACACCATTTTGGTATTACATTCCATAGAAACAAACGGTCAAAAGGCACCCTAGCCAATGAATTAGAAACCATTAAAGGCATTGGAAAACAAACCGCTGATCAGTTGTTAAAAACATTTAGATCTATCAAAAATGTGAGGGAACAAGATTTGGAAACTCTAGCAAAAGCTATTGGCATACAAAAGGCCAAATTGGTACACGAGTATTTTCATTCCATTGAGAATGAGGCTGTAAAAAAGGGGCCAGGATGAATATCCAGCCCCGTTTTTAAAATCCAATATCCTATGAAAAACCATGTCTAAGTTAAGCATTTGTTATTATATCCACAAAGAGAAACTATCTATTTTCCGTCAATTCTTGATGATTTTACCAAAAAAAGGGGCCAAATGGCCCCTTTTTTGAATTTTTTCGAATCTTTCTATTAATAACTCCAGAGATCCTGCTCATAGTTGAAGATCTTATCCTTCAAGTTCTGACCTTCTAACAAACGGAATAAAGGATCTTTAATCAAGGCATTCAGGTATTTATCACCTGGATTATTGATGGTAGATTTAATAATATAAGAAGAGAAGAAACGGCTTTCAAATAACTCTTCCCAAGACATTCTACCTGCAAAATTCTTTGGATTGTAAACGTCAAATTTTACCAAGGTTCTGCGTAAGTCTGGGTAATGCACCCAGAACAAAGTACGTCGCTCAGACTTACCTCCTATTACTTGCTTGGCAATAGGAGCAATACCAATGATTCTGCAATACATTCGGCTTGATTCTTTGTCAAAAATCCACTGCTCTTTTAAACGGAAAGTATATACAGAATCAGGACTAAACTTAGGTCTTCTTGTGATTACTTTTTCTACTGTTCCAGAAACGGGATCAGCCACTTCTACCGTATCTAAAGCACCTGCAGTTAGGTTATTTACTTGATCTGCAGTTAAAGGTGTACGGAACATATCATTATCAGGAGAGAATGCAACAACGCTATCATTTTTAATAGCACTCAACAAAATTGAGAAGAAACGTTGGTCACCATTATCATCTTTTCCTGGATAGATAAAAGACTGGTTGATTTTTTCTCTTGCGTCAATTTCTTCCCAAACAAATTGGCTCCAGAACTGGTCGTCTTCACGAATATAATCGTATTCCAAGGGCTTGCGATCCTTGATCAGGTTTCTTTCTACTGCATAGTTATTACGCAAAGACTGTTCTACTTTACCATCAAATGCACCTGCAATGGTAGTATCATACCTCACTGTTACATTAGCCGTTGATGCAGGTGTTGTAGAAGCTGGATCATTGGTAGTAGTTGCAGCTGGTGCAGCATTTGCATTATTAGTTGCCGCATTATTATTCAGATAACGAGAGGTTCCCGTTTTCTGTTGGGTTGCAGGCTTCTGCTGTGTTGTAGCTGGAGCAGGTGTTGTTGCCGGCTTTGTAGCAGGCTGTTTAGCCGCATTGCCTGTCTTGTACTTAGATTGGGCATTTGCCAAACCCAAGCATCCCATGCAGATGACCAAGCTCTTAAAAATAATTTGTCTCATACTCCTATTATTGAAGTGTAAATGAAATATTCTGATCCAATTGTCTTGATCCACCAGGACCAACCACTTTAATTTCGTCTATTACTACGGTAGAACCAGGCTGACACCTTTTTAACAATGCAACCGCTTCTGGGCTAAAATAAGCGCCGCTTACTTCAGCTACACCCAACCCTTCTTCAAATCCCTTACCTGTACAGATAATGGTAAAAGAAGTTACATTGTATTTTACACCTTCAAATACAAAGTCACGCAATTCTGCAGCAACTCCTTTTTGAACACGGAACACATTGGCTGCAATGGGACCACCTGCTTTACCACCAACGGTTGCCAAAGGATCTGGAACACGTTTGATTGGGATAGTAATTTTCTGATTGTTCTTTCCATCACTAGCAGTAACTATAGCAGAACCTAAATTCTGACAAGTCACAATATATAATCCTGCACCATCCTTTCTGCTACTTACTCCCGCACCTTCCACAGAAACATTTACTTTCTCATCTCCCCCACCACCTGTAACACTCAAAGGATTGTCCAATCCCTGATAGAATACACGGGTTTTATCGGTAGAAACTACTAGACCACTTGGAACACCTACAGTATACTTTACGTCTTTTTCAACGGTAGCAATAGTACCATCGGGTTTGGTATAAGAGATTCTTACTTTCTTGGTATTTGAACCAGAACTACCCACGGTAGTTTTGTATTCAGCAGATCCGTCTTCTTTTACCACCACATTGGCACCATCAATAGTAATACTTGGTCTTGCCGCTTTACTAAATGCACCAATACCAGCAGTGATGACTAATTCTTCACCGGGCATCAAGTATTGAGAGTTGGTTCCAGCAAATGCGGCAAATTCATCATAAATCAATTCTACTTCACCAATTTCTTTGTGACAATATTCAACTACCTGTGCTTCTGAATTTTTCACGTCATTTTGAAACTTGCTCAGAATGGTTATGGCCGCAATAGTTGGGGTCATGTGAAAATAGAGATAGGGCAAATCGTTTTTTACAACTTTATTGGTGGTGGGTGGTGGTGTCAAATCTAAAGGTAGAGTTGGTCCTACTTCTTTGGCAATATCTGGGTCAATAGCCATTAACTGCTCTTTGAATGACTTTAATTTGTCAAACAATTCCTTTCCCCTACCCCTTCCACTTGGCGGAGGTTCAACAAATAAACGGGTAGCTGCATCCAAATCATCTTCCTTATAATCTTCTACCCCCTCTACCATTTTCAACCCACTCTCTTTTTTCAATTCTGCTTTTAGAGATTCTAGGTAATTGAAAAGGTTATCGGCCAGTTCCTTAGCTTTCTGTGCTTTGGGCATCCAGACTTCAGCCTTTTCCTTGGTCTTGGGGTCTTCCAATTTTTTCTGGAAAGACTTGAATATATCTACGTTCTTTTTTTCAACCATTGAACTGGCAGTATTCAAACTGTTGTTCACAGTTTTGAATGCGTTCAGGATCTCGTTTGAAACATTCAGTGCCAATAGTGCGGTAAGCACTAGGTACATCATGTTGATCATCTTCTGCCGCGGCTCCTTAGGTAATGACATGCTAACTAAAATTTAGAAATACGAATGTTGAATTTGCTATTAGGAATTACCTGCCTTGCATGGCGGTTAACATACTGCCATACACTTGGTTAAGTTTACCTAAGTTATTGGCCAATGCCGCAATCTGCTCTTTTGCCTTAATAGCATCTTCTGCAGTTCCAGTCATGGCAGCTGATGCCTGAGACAGTTTACCATAGAATTGATTCAATGCTTTTAAGTGGTTATTGCTTTCTTGCAATTCCAATTCGTAAATCGTATTTAAAGAAGATAAGTTCTTAGTAAGACCTTGTACTTGCTCATGGAAATGTTTGGTAGCTTCAGAAGCACCTTGAAATCCTGCTAATGCATGACTAGCATGAGTGGTTGCATCTTTAATAGCGCCCAAAGCAATAGTAGCTTCTTTGGTTTTTGCAGTGAAATCGCCAGTGGATTTTACCACATCGCTGATCTCACCCATTTTTTCTACGGTGCTTCCCAATTTTTCAAAACCAGCGCTCAACTTAGAAAGATTGGCAGGAGTAATATCGGCTTCAGCCAACATTTTTTCCATGGTTTTTAAAGCAGGATTACCTGTTTCTACCGGAGCTGGTGCATATGAAGGCCCCATATCTGGTGGTGGTAAAATGGCGTATACCAAGAAAATTAAAGCTTCAGTAGATAGACCTATTTTCAAAGCCCAATCCGCCCAAGACAAGTGCAAGATTTTTGCCATTGCACCAATGATAACTACTGCTGCACCTACGCACACAACAACGTTAACTAGACGATTCACAGTTGGAGAAACACCTGAAGCCATAATGTTTGCTATTTGATTTTTATAGAAAATTGTGATGAAACTGGGCCTAGACCCATCTTCAAATAAACAGTTGGTTGATTCTAATTATTTACGCATTTTGGGAGCCAAGTCAATCACACAACGGAATCCTATATAAGATTTTGCTGTGTCTTGGTATTCAAAGTTGCGGGTACTTACTTGTAAGAAATAGCCAATATCTTTCCATGAACCACCTCTTACTACTTTGCGTTTCATACGTGGAGGATCAGAATCCTTGGCGTCTAATCTAACGTCAGGACTCATATCACTCACAAAGTTATAAGCACCTTCATAGAAATAAGAATTGGTCCACTCGGCCACATTACCACTCATATTATATAAGCCATAATCGTTGGGCCAGTAACCATCGGCGCGAACGGTATAGAAACCACCGTCTTCTGCGTAGTTACCGCGGCCTGGTTTAAAGTTGGCCAACAAACATCCTTTTTTATTACGCAGGTAGTAGTTACCCCAAGGATACATAGAATTGCTTCTAGCACCTCTTGCAGCATATTCCCATTCAGCTTCTGAAGGCAAACGGAAATCACTTTCTACGGCAAATTTCTTTTTCTCTAAATAACTGTTCTGAATATGTGAACGCCAGTGACAAAAAGCCACTGCCTGTTTCCAAGTAACCCCAACCACTGGATAGTTTCCAAAAGAAGGGTGTGAGAAATAACGCTTGGTCATAGGTTCATTATAAGAGTAAGAGAAGTCTCTCATCCAAACCAGGGTATCGGGATACACTTTTTGGTCTCTTTTTACCATGAATTCTTTACGAGGATGTCCTGCATTCTCCCTTTTAGCGGCAGCAGGAAGGTCAAAATATTCAATGCGATATACCAATTTGTCAGGATCCACTTCTGGTTTGCCATACAAACGGTTATCAGGCGCAAGGTTTAATTCGTTTAATTTTTCAATGGTAGTTCTGTCATACTTAATAGTATTCACTTTCTTCCAGTCAACAGCACTAGTATCGGTATCCTTATTAATACCCTGACCATACAAAATTTTGAAAGCCAGAGAATCCCTGGTCCAGGTTACAAACTGTCTGTACTCATTGTTGGTAATTTCGGTAGCATCCATCCAAAAACCTGGAATAGACACTTGTCTGTTACGCGTAGTAAAGTTGTAACTGATGTCTTCATCGCTAGGTCCCATATGAAAGGTACCCGCGGGAATATACACCATGTGCAGAGGCCTATTCATGCTTTGTCTAGCAGTAGGTGGAAGGCCATGTAATTGACCATCATCAGGAACGCCAGGCTTACCCTTTCCCCCCTTTTTCAAAAAGCAGGAACTCATGCTTAGCGTGAGTGCCCCCAATATCAGTAATGTTAGATACCCTTTCATCTGTTCAGAATGATTTATGACAGTGACAAATATATGTTTTCTATTGGGTCTAAAACCGCATTTAAGATTTTGTTGCCAATAAAATTTGAACGTGTAGAAGTCTACTTATGGGGATACATTTTATGTGGAACAACGAATTTCCGGTACCGGGTACCGCTGTCATTGAAAGCAAATTAAGTCATAGTTTGTTACACATTTGCTAAAAAATCGGCGATATTGAAAATTGGTGCTTTACAGCTATAATCCTTACAGATGTAAAATGCCGCATCCTCGTTGCTCTCCCTGCCCACCAATAACGGAAAAAACGCCAAATTAGTTTCCCCCCACTGGATTATTTTATGGGGAATATAGGCTTGGAGTACTTGGGGCACTTGAATTTGCCAATTTTTCCCAGTAATGGCCAATTCTACTACCCCCTTGGTTTGTATTTGCAGTTGCCCAGCCCATACCCCAAATGATCCGGGGTATTTAACTATCGCGTTTTCCAATGCACCCAACATAGCCATGGCCCTTTCCTTAAACTCGGGAAGGTCAAAAACCAGGGATAAATAGAGCAAATTAGCGCACATGACAGCATTACCACTAGGTGTTGCACCGTCATAGACTTCTTTTTTCCTGACCAAAATATCTTGCTGATCCTGATGGGTAAAATAGAAAAATCCGGTTTCTGGTTCAGAAAAATGGGTGCAAACCCAATCAGTGAGTTCCTTTGCTCTGACCAAATAGTCCTGATTCCCTGTAATTTCTTGTAAATGAATATAGGCTTGAATCAAATAAGCATAGTCATCCAAAAAGGCGGGCAATTTGGCTATCCCTTTTTTATAGGTATGGTGCCAAGAGCCATCCGCCTGCTGGAGTGTTTTTTCCAGAAAAGCCATATGGCTAATAGCCTGTTGGCGATAGGACTCGTTTCCAAGAGCTGCAAATGCTTTGGAATAGGCGGTATTCAAAAGCGCATTCCAGCCCAACAAAATTTTATCATCCAAACCCGGACGAATCCGTTGGTCCCTAGCATTCATTAAAATTTGACCACATTGTTCCATCAAATTTTGAAATGCCGCAAGGTCTAATCCTTGAGAAAGGGCAAACTTTACCGCCGGCTCATTGGTCCAAAGAATATTCACGTGCTCCCAATTACCCTGCTCCTCAACCCGATAATATTGACAAAACAGTGCTGCATCCTTACCCAATAGTGCATCAATTTCTGCCTTGGACCAAGTATAAAACTTACCCTCCACCCCTTCACTATCTGCGTCAAGTGCACTATAGTAGCCGCCTTCTTGGTCAAGTAATTCCCTTTCTAAAAAGCCAATGGTTTGATTGATTACTTTGGCATATACTGGATTCTGAGTTAGCTGATAGGCTTCTGATAATACGGAAATTAATAGGGCATTGTCATAAAGCATTTTCTCAAAATGGGGTGCCAACCACTGAGTATCTGTGCTATATCTGGCAAATCCCCCACCCAATTGGTCATAAATACCCCCTTGAATCATTTTGTCCAGACTTAACAAAGCCTGGTCCAACGCTGCTTGATCCTGATAAAAATGGTATTGCCTGAGTAAGAATTGAATGGAAAAAGTTTGTGGAAATTTGGGGGCTCTTCCAAAACCACCCCAGTCTTTATCTGCCTGGGCCAACAAATTTTCTGTAATGGTTGTCAATTGTTGTATTCCTGATGTGGCATCTCCTGTTTTAGTTTGAAAACCAAATAAGTTGGATGATTGCAAGTGCTGGGTCAAATGATTGGCCTGGGTTTCAATCTCCTCCCTTCTATCTTGGTAACCCTTGCGGATCCCTTCTAAAACCTCGGTCCAGCTAGCGCGATTAAAAGCTTTTACAGGAGGAAAATAGGTACCCCCATAAAAAGGTTTTCTATCTGGTGTCAAGAACACATTCAAGGGCCAACCACCACTGCCAGTCATGGCTTGAACTGCATCCATATACAAATGGTCTAGGTCTGGGCGCTCTTCTCTATCAATTTTAATATTGATAAAATGCTGGTTCATGATCTGGGCAGTTGCATCGTTTTCAAAGCTCTCCCTTTCCATTACATGACACCAATGACAAGCCGCATAGCCAATACTTACCAAGATGGGTTTGTCTTCAGCTATGGCCCTATTTAATGCTTCTTCACCCCAAGGATACCAATCTACTGGGTTATGTGCGTGCTGTAATAAATAGGGGCTGGATTCATGAACAAGTCTATTGGTATGCATCTAAAAGCGTTTGAATCTATTACAAATGAAAAGCCCCGCGGTTGCGGGGCTCTATAAAAATTCTTGGTTAATTATTTTTTTACGGGAGTTCCCAAGGCCAAAAATTGGTCAAGGGCAGCTACCATACTTGGTTTTTGAGGAGAAGGCACTTTGAATTCTAGGTTCAACCCTGCGTCTTCCACTGCTTTAGAAGTGTTACCACCAAAAGCTCCAATAGTGGTTCCATTCTGTTTAAACTCAGGATTATTATCAAACAAGCTCTTCACACCACTTGGGGTAAAAAAGCAGATGACATCATATTCCTTGTCTAATAAATGCTTGATATCATTGCTGATACTTCTGTACATAAAGCCCAACTGGTACTCACACTTATTATTCTTCATGAAGCCACAGATCTCATTGTCCTGTTGGTTTTCACTGCAGACATAGAGAAATTTTTCATTCTCCTTGTGCTTATTCACTACATCAAACATGCTCTTATTAGTACCATCGGCGCCATAAAACACTTTGCGTTTTCTATACAGAATAAACTTTTGCAGATACAACGCAACAGCCTCGGTAATGCAGAAATACTTGGTATCCTGACCAATAGAGATTTTCATTTCTTCACAGGTTCTAAAGAAATGGTCAATGGCGTTTCTGCTAGTGAATATGACAGCAGTAAACTGAAGAATATCAATTTTCTGTTTGCGGAATTCTCTAGCTGGAATTCCTTCTAGCTTGATAAAGGGATGAAAAACCAATTCAACCTGGTGTTTCCGTTCCAGATCAAAGTAAGGAGACTTTTCACTTTCCGGCCTAGGTTGGGAGATGAGGATCCTTCTTACTTTCTTGACAGTACCCGAATTTTTTGTCCCGCTTTTTGCCATGCTAATACGCTATAAGAATAATGGATGATTAGATACTCCCAGTCAGGTTATCGAGTAACAGTTTGTATATCAACACCAGTGGTAGTAATTCAACAGCGCAAAGGTACAAGAAAAAATGTAAGGCGCTAACTTTCAAATTATTCCGGATGGCTCCGAATCCAATCAGGTAACGGTAAACAAATAACAATGCACAAATACCAAGAGAAATGGTAGTTGCAATTTGCATGATGGGCTCGGGAGAATAAGTAAGTACTAAAACAAAAGGGATTAGTATAATTCCCAGCACTTTATTGACCAAGAAAACAATAAAAGTGTAGGCATTAGTGGCATCTCCCACATTAAATACCCAACCTGAAAAGCTCAAGAATAAGAATTTGCCCAAGTAAACCACTAATAACAATAAACAACTATATAAAACCAATTGATAAAAAGGCAGGTTTACCCAGTGCTTGTGTTGTACCAACAAACTCACATACAATCCCGCACTGGCCAGAAACAGGAAATTGAGCAGAATGGAAGCCAGATTATTTTGGAGTAATTGTTCCCTAGTCTGTTTTTGTCTAACCGATGTTTGCATCACCAGTAAGAATAGGTTTTTAAAATACTTGGGAAAGATCAATCTTATGGCAGCTAGTATACCCACTAGTCCGGTTAAGATATAAAACAATAATTCCTGACTGTCTCTTTTTCTTTCTTGGCTAAATTGTTGAATGGCTTGACCTTGAAAGGGCAGGTACTTGCTATAGAGGTATTTAGCATAAGTACTCGTATCTGGTCTAGCCGCCAAGATCTGCAATTGCAGGGCTTTTTTGGTGGAATCCAATTGCAAACTATCTAACAGCACTTGTTTGGCTAGGCTGTCTTTGATGCCAGTACTGTCTTGTTGAACCCGAGCAGTATCTAATAAGGGCTTCTTCAGAGAATCAACCTTTGGTTTAATAGCACCCACAGATTTGAGGCTTGGGGATGGTTTGGCAACTGCTGTTTTATTAGCAACTGGTTTCACGGAATCCTTTTGGGCAAGCAGTGCCAAATGCAGAGAAAGCAAGAATATCAAAAAGAGGAACTGCTTCAAAAAAATGGGTTTGCAGCAAAAATATTGAACTGAAGCCATAATCTACGCAAAAGATAATCTTAAGGTTTAGGTCAATGGGTTCCAATAAGCCTTTAGTTTTGCTCCATGGCGGGACTCTATATTCATATTCCATTTTGCAGAAAAGCCTGTCACTATTGTAATTTTCACTTTTCTACTACCCACCACCAATTGCCCGCCATGTTGGCTGCTATGGAAAAGGAATTGGAGCTTCAAAAAACATACCTGAGCGGACCCTTAGCAACCATTTATCTGGGAGGTGGAACCCCATCCTTGATTCCCATACCCATGCTAGAAAGTCTTTTCCAAAAAATCAAAACAGCCTTTCAAATAGAAGCTGGAGCTGAAATAACCTTAGAAACCAATCCAGACGATATTAACCCAGCTGCACTATTGGCTTGGAAAGCAATAGGTATTAATCGTTTGAGTATTGGCATCCAATCTTTTGTTGACGCTGACCTACAATGGATGAATCGTGCCCACCATGCCCAACAAGCATTGGATAGCATTCGGCTTGCCAAGCAAGCAGGATTTGACAACCTTACCATTGACCTGATTTATGGCACACCTACTTTAAGCGATGAAGCATGGAAGCAAAATGTAGACATTGCCATCGCCGCAGGCATTACACACCTTTCTTGTTATGCCCTAACCGTGGAGCCCAAAACCGGATTGGAAAAAATGATTGAGAAAAAACAATTGGCAGCCGTGGATCCAGAAAAACAGGCGCGTCATTTTAGTTTGTTGATGCAGTGGATGGAAGATGCCGGTTTTGAACACTATGAGATTTCAAATTTTGCCCTGCCTGGTCATAGAAGCAAACACAATAGTAGTTATTGGAGTGGCAAACACTATTTGGGCATTGGCCCATCAGCACATTCTTTTAATGGTCAAAGCCGTCAATGGAATATTGCCAATAACAGTTTATACATTCAGGGATTAGAAAAAAACAACCTGCTTTTTGAGTTAGAAACATTGACTCAAGAACAACAGTTGAATGAATATATCATGACTTCACTACGAACCATGGAAGGCCTTTCTTTGAACAGGGTTGCTGACTTATGGGGTCACGATAAAAGAGATCAAATTCTATTTGAGGCAAATAAATTTATTGCCCGTGGCGATGCTTTTTTAGAAGCAGATTTTTTGATCTTGACTAAATCAGGAAGGCTATTGGCCGATGGCATTGCATCTGATTTATTTTTCTTAAGCAATGACAATTAGACCAAGTATCCTTCAATTTTTTTGAAGCCATCTTCAGCTGGTAATTGTTCCCATAAGATTTGATAGATGGTATGTGCAATGGGCATTTCAGCCTTTAGTTGCTCATTAATTTTTTCAATACACATACTAGCATTATAACCTTCTGCTACCATATTGAGTTCTAACTGTGCGGCCTTTACTGAATAACCCTTGCCAATCATATTTCCAAAAGTACGGTTACGGCTATAGAGAGAATAACAGGTCACCAATAAGTCTCCTAGATACACTGATGCGGCATAATTTATTTCTGGATTATCTTGGTTTTTAACTGGCAATAATGCGCGCAGAAATCCTACCATTTCATTGGCAGCATTGGCAATATACACACTCAAGAAATTGTCTCCGTATTCCAATCCATGTGCAATACCCGCACCCAGTGCATAGATATTTTTAAGTACTGCGGCAAACTGAACACCTAACACATCATGATTGACCAAGGTATTCAAATACTCTGTTTGAAAATAGCGCGCAATACCGTAGGCTTCTGATTCTTGAATACCAGAGAATGTGAGATAAGATAATTTCTCTGCAGCAACTTCTTCTGCGTGACAGGGACCCAAGACCGTAAAATAATCTTCCAATGGAACTTCAAATTCCTTTGCCAAATATTCATTGAGCAATTCATAGGAACTAGGTAAAATTCCCTTAATGGCGGAAACTATTTTCTTGCCTTTGAAAGCGGTTTTGTCCAATTTAGACAATGCATCTACCACATAGGCAGATGGTACTGCTATGACCAAAACATCTGAATGAGCCACTACCGTTGCAATGTCTTGACTCATCTCTAGCTGATCCTGATTAAAATAAGCACCACTTAGATAATGCGCATTGTGTTTGCGTTTTTTCATTAAGCGAATAGCTTCTTCATTTCTGATCCACCAATAGATCTTATTCCCGTTATCGGTTAGGATCTTTGCCAGAGCAGTAGCCCAACTTCCACTTCCAATGATACCAAACTGCATGCAATAGGATTATTAGATAGCAAACATACGAAAGGCGATTGTTAAAAAGCAAAGGGCCTTGGAATATCCAAAGCCCTTTACCTAATTATGTAAATAAATACTAGTCTTTTTTCTTATCGTCATATAACTTGTCTTTGGCTACCACCATTACTTTGGCGCCATCTTTTAGTGTTTTGCTGACAATGGTATAAGGACCAGTAACCACTTCATCACCTTCTTTTAATCCTTCTAAGATTTCTATATTATTCAAATCTTGTACTGCAGTTTTTACTTTTACTTTCTTAACGGTTCCGTCTTTTTGATACACAAAAACCACTTCTTCAATATCATCATCAGCTGTGGTAGATTTTGCTTCAGTTGTTTCAGGTTTTTTCTCGTCTTTTTTGTCACCCTCTTTGATGTCACCATTCTTGTCTCTGGTAGTTACCGCATTCAAAGCAATAGACAATACATTGGCCTTGGTCTTGGTTTGAATATCTGCACTAGCACTCATTCCTGGACGGAATGGGAAGCTTTTTTTAGGGCTAATCAAATCTGCATAAGACTCAGGCAATAAACGAATATGCACTTTGTAATTGGTTACATCAGAACTTGAACTAGTGGATAAAGAGTTACCAGTGCTTGGGTTTGCAATTTTGTATACCAACCCTTTGAACTTACGGTTAATATAGGCGTCAACTTCTACAATGGCGGTATCACCAATTTTTACTTTTGGAATATCGTTCTCACCTACGTCTACCCTTACTTCAATAGAACGCATATCAGAAATACGCATCATTTCAGTACCTACATTAAAGCTATTACCTGCTACTTTCTCACCTTTTTTAACACTCAATAAGCTTACTAATCCATCCATTGGAGCAGTAATCACCGTACGAGATAGGTCTTTATCAGCCCTGTTTAACTGAGCCTGTGCTCCTTGAATATTTGCTTCACCGCTTTTCAATCCTTCTTTAGCAGCATTATAGCTAGCTTCCGCTGAACGATACGCTTGTTGGGCATTTTCAAATTCTGCTCTGGAAATTACTTTTTCATCCACCAGTTTTTTCTGACGGTCATAAACAGCTTTTGCATTATCCAAGGTAGCTTTTAAGCCAACAAGGTTTGCGTTGGAATTTGACAACTGTGCTTTTGCTTGGTTTACACCAGCAGCTACTTGGTCACGCTGTGTAGAGTAGATATCGGCATAAATTCTGGCCAAGATTTGACCTTTTTTTACGGTATCACCTTCATTGACAAATAACTCTGTAATTTCTCCACTAATATCTGGGCTTACTTTTACTTCCACTTCTGGATAAACCTTTCCACTAGCGTTTACGGTTTCAATGATATTGCGTTTAACCGCTTTTTCAGTTGATACTTTGGTACCTTCTTCTTTACCAATCACGCCGGCTTTTTTCAAGCCAATCAGAACGCCAATGGCCACTACCAATCCAACAATGATCCAAATCAATTTCTTGCTCATATTAAACAGTGTTTCTTGTGTATTAATGTTTGGTGATACTTATAATTTAATGCCTAGACCTTTGTAAAACTCTAGCACTTTTAATTTGAAAACGTATTCATAATGATTGCTCAATTCAGTGATCTTGGCGGTAAACACGTTGTTACGGGTAGTAATCAAATCCAGTGTTCCCAACAGTCCTACGTCATATCTTTTTTGTGCATAGTCTAAAGCTTTCTCAGACACGGCAACACTTTTCTTAGAAGCATTGTATTTCTGCAAAGAAGAATAGGCGTCTTGGTATGAATTATAAATATTAGAACGCAGTGTTTGTTTTTCCTGATCGTCTTGCAATTGTGTTTGACGTACATTAATCTTAGAACGTTCCCATTGTGTTCTAGCCTGGTGGGCATTGAACAAAGGCACGTTCAAATTCAATCCTAATGATTGACCAAAATAACGGTTCAACTGTGCTCCAAAAGCTACTTTGTCAATACCTACTACACTATTCAAAGGGGCATAAACAGGATATTGTTTGGTATTATCTAAGGCATATGCACCAGTATTCCCTACAATGGATTGTGTTCTATAATCATACACATTGTTGGCAAATCGGGTACTCAAAGTACCAGAGGCAGAAAGTGTAGGATACATGGCACCTCTTGAAGCCGCTACCAATCTTTGCGCCGCTTCAATTCTCAACGCTGTTACTTTCTGTTGGGGTTGGTTGGCAATTGCCAAACTATACACCGACTCTGGTTGTAGGTCTAAGATATTTTCTACAGGAATACTTGCTACATCGGGATAAACAATATCAAAGGTAGTAGCAAAGTCTAGGTTCATAACTGCTTTCATATTAATCAAGCCCTGTTCAACTCCTGCCAAAGCCTGAATATAAGTAGCACTATCTCTTTCTACCTGTGCTTCAAATTGAATGGCATTCAATTCAGGTTGGCTACCTGCAGCTACCAGTTTGCGGGTATTTTGCAATTGCTCCTGTGATTGCTGCAACTGCACCTTACTCACATTGGCCTGCTCTTTACGCAACATCACTTGCAAGAACGCATTGGCTACCGTAAGGGCTAGGTCATTCTTGGTTTTCTCAATATTCATTTGATCCGCCTTTGCAGAAATGGCGTTGGCTTCAATATTATTCTTTCTGGTAAACCAGTTGAAAATGGTATAATTGGCCTGGAACCCAATATTACCACCAGAAATGTCTATGTTCTCAAACACGTTGGTAGTAGGGTTAATGTTCAAACCGTGCTGATAGGTAGTGGTTACGTTGGCATTGGCATTAGGCAAACGGGTCATCCTAACCTGATCGGCCTGTAATTTTGACAAACGCGCTTGCACATCCGCCTGTTTCACGGAGATATTATTTTGTATGGCATAGTCCACACAACGGCGCAAATCCCATTTCTCCTGAGCAAAGGAATGAAGGGTAGCTGTTAAAGCAAAAAGGGTGAATAACTTCTTCATATAAAACAAAAATACAGCAAAGCCCTGCTCCTGCAGAAAAATTAGACAGACGGAAAGGAATTAGACTAAAAGCGTCAAAAAATCTTATGAAAGGTCTTGAATAGTTAAAAAAGCCTGTTCCAAGTCCTGAATCAGGTAATCCGCAGACTCTAATCCTACATAAAATCGCAAGAGTCTATGTTCCAGATTGGCTGGGTCAAACATTTGGGGTTTCATGCCCGCACATTTGGGTATAATCAAGGACTCATGTCCCCCCCAACTAACGGCCATTAAGACATGTTTGAGGGAGTTGCAAAAGGTTTCAATGGTATTACAGTCTTGGGCCTTAATACTAAAAGTGAGCAAACCACCGGCTCCAGACATTTGCTTTTTAGCCAAAGCATACTGCGGAAAAGCGGGGTCAAGCGGATAAATCACTCTGTCAATCCTAGGGTGATTCTGTAAATAGGGTAATACCTGAAGGATGGTTCTTTCAATTCTTTCCAATCTTGCTTCTAGGGTTCTAAGCCCCCTAATCAATAGCCAGGCATTAAAAGGTTGGATTCCAGAACCAATATTCATGTACTCACTATTAAATATCCGCTCTATCATGGAACGGCTTCCACTAAGTACACCAGCCACTACATCACTATGCCCGCTAATATATTTGGTAGCAGATTGTAACACAAGGTCAATTCCCATAGCAAAGGGCTGTTGATACAGGGGCGTACAATGACTATTGTCTATTATAGTAACTATGCCCTTGGCTTTGGCTAATGCAGCTACCCCCTCCAAGTCTTGCAATTCATAGGTCCAGCTATTGGGAGATTCTAAATAGATGACCGTAGTATTGGCTTGGATCCCATTTTTAAAATTATCCAAGTCTGTTCCGTCTATATAAGTATGGCTTACTTGAAAACGAGGCAGGATCTCTTCAAACATTTTCTTGGCCCAGGTATAGGGATGCTTCACACTTAAAATATGGTCGCCCGATTTTACATTGGCTAGTACCGCTGCAAAAATGGCGGCGGCCCCACTATTGAAAACCAAACAGTCTTCTGCTTTATCTAAAGCAGCTAGTTTTTTTCTAAGTATCTCCACCGTTGGATTCAATCCCCGGCTATACAACCAAGTACTGTATTCGTCTTCAAATGCTTTACGCATCTGATCTACTGTCTTGAAAGCGAAATTGCTGGTCTGAACAATTGGCGGGGCGATGGCTCTAAAATAATCATCCCTGTCCTCGGCTAGTTCATTGAGAATGTAAGAAAGTTCCATTAGTCAAGTTCTTGATGTGTAGATACAATGGGTGTTTTTGAAAATCGCTGCGCGATAAAATATATAAGCATAAAGGCGGCTAAAACACTAATTCCAATGAGTGCAATACTGGGTGTTTGTATGGTAATGCTTACGCCTACAAACAAATAAGCGCCCATGAAAATCAGTGGCAGCAAGGGATATAGCTTCATCTTGTAAATACCAGTTCCATCTAAATGCTTGGTTCTTTTGCGCAAAATAAAAATAGTTGCTGATGAAGCTACCATGCCAAAACAGTCTAAAAAGATGGTAAAGTTGAGAATCTTCTCAAAGGTTTGGGCAAAGAATAAAATGACCACGCACATGCTGGCAAAAATGGTGAGGGAGAATACCAGCACGTCATTTTTTTCGGATTGTTTACCAAAGATTTTGGGTAGTGCTCCTTCAGTACTCATGGCATACATGACGCGTGGATTACTCATGAGTAAGGCATTCACATAAGCTAGTACCCCAAAGAATAGGAAGAAAGAAAAAATATCGGCCCCCGTTTTACCAAAGACCTTGCTCATGACCACATAAGCAATTTCACGTTCGCCCTTCATGTTTTCAAAACCAATAATATGGTAGTAACTCAGGTTCACCAATAAGTATAAACCAATAATAATGGCTATACCAATAAAGATACCGCGGGGAATATTTTTGGAAGGTTGTGCAACTTCGTTTCCAAAATTAATGGTCTGCTGATAACCACCATAGGTAAAGGATACGGCAATCAAGCTAATGCCCAGACTCTGGATCCAACTAATATTGGGTGTGGAAACCGCAGGAGCTGCTATGGTTGTATGCCAACCGGATTCTGGAAAAAACAAAGCGGCAATTAATACAAGGATCATCCCAATTTTAATCAGCATCAGAAAATTCTGTGCCTTAGAACTAATGCGCAAGCCACGCAGGTTGATCAAATAGAAAATCAAAATGGCAGCACAACTAATCAGTGCTTTGTCAGTATCGGTCCAATTAATTTGTGGAAATAGTTTGGTAATATATCCGCTTCCAATCAATGCCACACCACTCAATGATGCTGCGTTGCTGATCAGGATAATACAATTAATGGCAAAAGCAATACTGGGATGATAGGCATAAGAGAAAATCTTATAATATCCCCCGGTAACTGGGAAACGGCTGCCTATTTCTGCATAAGTTAAAGCCCCACAAAAAGCAAAGAACCCGCCCAATAACCAAGCGGTAAAATAGACCGATGGTTCAATAGCGTCTTTGGCACTGGTAGCTGCAGACCTAAAAATACCCATCCCAATGACCAAACCCACCACAATCATGGTGAAGCTAAATAGATTCAATTGCTGTTTGCCTTGCATAGTTGTATAGTAAGTGATAAATGTAGTAAACTTCAACTTATGAATCATTTCATGTTGCCATTAGGGGAAAAATCCGGTAATTCGCATCATGGAAATCTACCTGATCAGACATACTACACCCCTTGTAGAAAAAGGCATCTGTTATGGACAAACCGATTTAGATATTACAGAAAGTTTTGAGGCAGAGGCAGAAGCCATTCGCTCCAGCCTACCAACTAGTATTGAGCAAGTCTATAGTTCTCCTTTACAACGCTGTTCCAAATTGGCCAATCAGCTCTTCCCTACTCACGCAATTAGTCTTCATCCGCATTTAATGGAACTCAATTGTGGTGAATGGGAAATGCAATACTGGGACGCTATTCCCAAACCCGAAATTCAACCCTGGATGGATGATTTTATCAACGTGGTGGTACCCGGCGGAGAGAGCTATCAGCAATTGCATGATCGGGTGCTGGCAAAATTCCTAGAGATTTCTAACACGGGCAAAACCTCGGCCATTGTAGGCCATGGCGGAGTCTTAAGAAGCATTCTGGCCCATATTTCGGGTATTGAATTAAAAGAATCTTTTAGTGCTTTTCAATTGCATTATGGGGCGGTAGTGAAAATTGTTCCTTCGGCAAAAGGCTATGCATATGAGCTTTTACATAATATTACGCCTTCTACCAAGGAACAACATAGACCTTCTTTCACCTAATTAGTATCTTTAATAAAATCAGGCATATGGATTTTCAAATTGACCAACTCTTAACCGTAAGCTTTACCCTTTTTGCGGTGATTGATATTGTGGGATCCATTCCCTTATTAATTTCACTAAAAGACAAAATGGGTGGCATCCGCTCTTTTCAAGCCACATTTGTGTCTGGGGGTTTGATGATCTTATTCTTGTTTGCCGGAAGGCCATTTTTAAGAATCCTAGGTTTAGACATTAGAAGTTTTGCCGTGGGTGGTTCCATAGTCATCTTCTTACTGGGTTTAGAAATGGTCTTGGGGCATGAAATTTTCAAGGGAGATAAGGACGCCAAGTCTGGCTCTGTAGTACCCATTGCTTTCCCAATTATTGCCGGAAGTGGAACGCTTACTACTATTATGTCTTTAAAAGCCAATTTTGACGAAACCTATATTTTGGCTGGCATCATTATTAACCTAATAGTGGTCTATATAGTGCTCAAATCTTTGAAAATGATTGAACACGCTTTGGGCGAAGCCGGTTTATTGGCCGTACGCAAATTCTTTGGGGTCATCTTATTGGCCATTGCGGTTAAAATCTTTAGTTCCAATATTGGGGCATTTGGTAAATAATGGTCAGCGCTATTCAACATATGATCAAATGGATTTGGAAAAACTTTGAACTGCTGTTTTGGTCAGCAGCACTAATAGTTTTGTTTTTCCTACCCGTGAACAAGTCAGAGACATCGCTCTGCGTGTTCAGTTTACTGGGTTTTGGACAATGCCCAGGCTGTGGCATTGGACATGCCATCCATTATGCGCTCCGTGCAGACTTTAGCAGCTCCTTTCATCACCATCCGCTGGGAATTTTAGCAGTTCTTGTTATATTTAACAGAATAAGGCTACTAATCAAACAAAACAACAAACATGAGCAACAACCTAATTAACTTGATTCCGGCATTGGAAGGTGAAGAACTAATCTTTTTACAAGCCATTACTAGAGAAATTCCTGAACACAAATTGCAAAGTTTTATAGCCGTTTATAATGGCAAGAGAAGAAAAACAGACCAGGTATTATTGGGCTGTATTTTGGGCTTTTTTGGGGTAGCTGGCGTACAACGTTTTATGGTAGGTGAAAACGGCATGGGCATCCTTTACTTTTTCACAGGAGGGCTTTGCTTAATTGGTACTATTGTAGACTTGGTGAATCACAAAAGATTGACTTTTGAGTACAACCAACAAATGGCTCGTGAATCCATGGCCATGGTTGCTTCATTCTAATGATGAAAAAGCTTTTTTATATTGGTATCCTTGGCCTCCTCATATTTGAGTTGGCAAATGTGTATTGCATTATGCCCATGCCTGGGAGTCAGGAAATGAATAGCTTGGATACTGCTTATTTTCTTTATGCATGGCGATGGGTATTTCGTGCTTTTTTTGGATTGCTCTTGATTTTTGGATGGTTCAAATCTTCCTGGCCCAAAGCATGGCAAGCTTGGATTCCATTAGTGATCTTGGGGGGGATTATATATGTTGTCAATTTTCAAATGGCAGCAGATAGCATGTTCTACCAGCCTGCTACCTTATTAATGAAACCTATTTCAGAAAATAAAGTAGATACAAATAGATTGGTCTTGGGAATTGTGGGCAAACAAGAAACCAAGGCCTACCCCATTCGGTTTATTGGTTACCATCATTTGGTCATGGATAGTTTGGATGGCAAACCCATACTAATTACTTATTGTACGGTTTGCAGAACAGGAAGGGTTTATGAACCCATTATCAATGGATCAACTGAAAGTTTCCGTTTGGTAGGCATGGATCATTTTAATGCCATGTTTGAAGACAGGACAACTGGCTCCTGGTTTAGACAGGCTTCTGGGGAGGCTGTCACTGGCCCTTTGAAAGGAGTTCAATTACCCGAATACCCAAGCCATCAAACCAGCTTAGCAGATTGGATCAAATTATATCCAACCACAAAAATCATGCAGGCAGATCCAGCTTATCTCAAAAGCTATGACACTACTTTAAATTACGAATCAGGAAAAAGTAAAAAGAAATTAACAGGAACCGATAGTCTTTCTTGGAATAAAAAATCCTGGGTAGTAGGCATAGTTATTGGCAAGACAAGCAAAGCTTATGATTGGAATAGATTGGTTAAAGAAAGGGTTATTTATGATGTAATAGATAACAAACCCATCATGTTGGTGATAGGCAAAAACAACCAAAGCTTTTTTGCTTTTGAAAGAAATGCCACAGATGAAAAATATGTTCTGCAGCAGGATAGCTTGTCTGGGCCAAATCATCAATACTTACTCAATGGAAGATCCGTTGATAGTACTGCTTATTTAAACCCGATTCCTGCCTACCAAGAATTTTGGCATAGCTGGAAAACATTCCATCCTGCTACATTACAATATTGACAGCTATTCTTCTTCTACTTTGTTTTTCAAACTCATGAGCAAGGAATAAGTACCCTTGACAACAAAGTCCTTACTGGCCAATTTTTCTGCATTCAAAATTTCAACGAACCCTTTGTCTACTGTTCCAGTTTCTAAGAGTTGCATGCTATAGTTCTTGTCTGCATTTTTGATGAACCCGTATTGTTTTCCTTCAAATAAAACAATGGCTTCTTCTGGCAGCGTATAGGCTTTTGCGTTTTTGATAGCAATTTCTGCATTCATATAGGTACCAGGAATCAAGGTCTTGTCATAATCTTCAAAATGACAATGCACATCTGTATTTCTTTCTTCAGATAGGTCCTTACCAATCAATAGAATTTCACAATCGTGCTTTTTATTGGGTTGGTTATTGGTATAGGCTACCAGTGGTTGACCAACATAGAGCTTGTTAATGTCTTTTTCAAAAATCTTCAATGCCAAATGAATATCCGTTGGGTTGATGAGTTCAAACAAGACTTCTGTTGGAGAAACATATTTTCCAATATTTACATTCACTTTAGAAACATAACCATCAATAGGTGAGAAGATATTGATGCTTCTAGAAATACTATTCTCTGATAATTTATCAGCATTTATCCCAACCAATTTGAGTTTTTCTCTAAAAGCACTAATCAGCACTAATTGGGTTTTGTATTCTGTTTCTGCTTGTTGAAAAGTTTTGTCACTAGCCGCCTGAGTTTTATTTAAATCGCGCTGGCGTTCAAACTCTTTTTGTAAGTAACCAATTTTTTCTTTGGTAGTTAAATAGTCCTGTTGCAATTGAATATACTGCTCCCCCTCAATTACAGCAACGGCTTCACCCTTGCTCACGTGCTGACCAGGTAAGAGTTTGGTAGTTTTTAAATAGCCTCCTAATGGCACACTAATAGAGACCATATTTTGAGGGGGCACATCAATCTTTCCACTCACTTTTAAAATGGAGGAAATTTCTTTTTGTTGCATCAAAGCTGTTTGTATACCCGCACTTTTAAACTGTGCATCTGTTAAGACTACATTATTGGGAACGGCTTCTACTGGACTTGCTTCTGGTGCCTTTTTACTTGAGCATGCATTGAGTAAGAAAAGAATGGCTAATATATAAGTTAGTTGTTTCATGTTTTTATTTGTTGCTGATGAAATTCAATTGGATAATGGACTCGTTAAGACTGCGAATGGCGTCAATATGTTCACTTCTGACCAAGGTTGCTTGGTTAATCAACTGAAACCATTCCAGATAATTAATACTACCAGCAGCCAATTGTTGATTTGCTGTATTGGTGATTAATTGGGCATTCTTCAAAGCCTGTTCTTCATAATACTTAAGCGTTTCTAAGTTCTTTTGATACTGCAGATTGGCCGTTAAGTAGGCATTCTCCAAACTTTGTTTGCCAACTTGATAATTACTTTCAGCTACCTGTTTGTTTAGTTTGGCGCCGGCAATCCGATTATTTTGAGACCTGGCAAAAATGGGAATGCCAATCCCTAATTGTACCGCACTAAATCTTTGACCCGCACCATACAGCACATTGTCTGCGCCTGTACCTTTAATACTGGTATTATTATATCCTACACTTAATTCGGGCAGTTTCTTACTCTTCTCTAATCCTATCTGGGCTTCCGCCATTTGCTGCTGTTGTTGAATCAGTTTCAAACTTGGGTGTTCTTTTAGTAAAGTACTGTCCAGTATTCCTAGATAGCTTAAGCGATAGTCTGTCTTAGAGGGTCTGTAAGCATTGGCCGTATTCAATAATAACTGAAACTGTAATAGAAGAACAGATTGGTCTTGCGCTATTTGTTTTAATTGAATGCCTATTTGTCCCAACTGGGTTTCTGCACTGGTTTTTTCTAGGAGATTGGTTTCACCTTTGGCAAGCCGCTGTTCTGCTCTCTTAAAAAATGACCTGTACAAACTATCTGTATATTGTAATAATTGACTTTTCTGTTCCAGATAAACAATGCTATAATATACTTGGGTCAGGTCTTTTTTAAGTTGTGCTTCTTTGAGTGCCACATTCAACACAGCTGATTTAAATTCTTCTTGCAAGAGGGCTTTTTGTTTGCTGTAAACCGATGGAAAACTAAAAGACTGAGACAAGGAAAATTTTGTGTCTGTATAAATGCTATTGATCTGCCCTGCTTCTGCCATAAAATTGGTTTGAGGAAGGTTGGCGGAAGTTCCTACCAGTGCTTCTTGGTACCTGGCTTTTAACTGCTCATTTTTTACCTGTAGGTTATTGTGCAATGCGGTATCAATGGCTGCTTTGAGACTGATAGGTGTTTGTGCTGCAATTGGTTGAGTAATGCCCAAACTAGCTAATACCAAAATCAATATGGCAATAGGATGTTTCATCTTTGTTGGTTTTCCGCCTTTTTCAAAAAGCATGTATAAAATAGGCAATACAAATAGGGTTAGAAAAGTGGCTAAAAGCAAGCCCCCAATCACAACAGTAGCCAATGGTCTTTGTACTTCTGCACCTGCTCCGTTACTAACTGCCATAGGAAAGAATCCAAGAGAAGCAACAAAAGCGGTCATTAACACTGGCCTCAATCGCACTTTAGTGCCCATTAAAACAATTCTTCTGAGGTCCGTGATGCCTTCTTTTTTGAGTAAATTAAATTCGGCAATTAATACAATGCCATTTAATACGGCTACTCCAAAAAGTGCAATAAAACCAACACCTGCGCTAATGCTAAATGGCATACCACGAGCGGCCAGTGAGAGAATACCTCCTATTGCAGATAATGGAATGGCTGAATAAATCAGCAATCCTTGTTTGATAGAATTAAAGGCAAAATACAATAGGATAAAAATCAACAACAGAGAAACTGGCACCGCAATCATCAATCTTTGTTTGGCTGCATTTAAGTTTTCAAAAGCCCCACCATAAGTCACATAATATCCCGTAGGAAACTTGAGTTGCTTGTCCACTTTTTGTTGCAATTCTTCTACAATGCTTTGCACGTCACGGCCCCTGACATTGAAGCCTACAACAATCCTTCTTTTTGCGTCTTCTCTTTGAATTTGGTTGGGTCCTTCTTTAATTTGAACATCGGCCAACTGGCTAAGTGGCACTTGGGTTCCCTTGGATGTTGGAATCAATAAACCTTGAATATCTGACAAATCCTTTTTCTGTTCTCCTCCAATCCTTACAACTACATCAAACCTTTTTTCTCCTTCAAATAACATTCCAGTTGTCTGACCCGCAAAAGCAGTATTCACCACTTTATTAATATCGGCAATACTTAGTCCATACTGGGCAATGGTATTTCTATTGTAGTTGATGATAATTTGAGGCATACCCGCAACTGCTTCTACATAGAGGTTTTTGGCACCTTCAACGCTATTGACAATGACTCCCAATTTATTAGCTAAGGATGCTAGACTATCTAGGTCTTCTCCAAAAATTTTACACACCACATCCTGTCTGGCACCTGTCATCAATTCATTAAATCTCATTTGTACAGGGTATTGAAAACCAACAGTTAGACCAGGAACTGCTTCTAAAGCTTTTCCCATTTTCTCACTTAGTTCATCAAATGATTTGGCTGAGGTCCAATCATCCTTGGGTTTCAGAATTATCATCATATCACTAGCATCCATGGGCATAGGATCTGTAGGTACTTCTCCGCTTCCAATCTTGGTAACTACTTTTTCAACTTCAGGAAACTGGACCTTTAAAATATGCGCAGCTTTTTGGGTGTTTTCAATTGTTGTATTCAAATTACTTCCTACCAACACCCTTGTTTCTACTGCAAAATCACCTTCTTCCAATGCTGGAATAAATTCAGCGCCAAGCGTGGTTAGTATAAAAATGGCTATGATAAATAATGCCACCACAGAAGACAAAACCAATTTAGGAAAACCAATCACTTTGTTTAAAATGGTTTGATACAATCTTTCAATCTTACCCATCCAAATATCAGAAAAATTGGGTTTGTGCTTGATCTTCTTACTCAAGAAGAAGGCACTCATCATGGGTATATAGGTCAGAGACAGAATAAATGCCCCTAAGAGCGCAAATGCCACTGTTTGTGCCATGGGCTTAAACATCTTGCCTTCTATACCTTGTAAAGTAAAGATGGGCAAGTATACCACCAAGATGATGATCTGTCCAAAAACAGCACTGTTCATCATTTTGCTGGCAGAATTATTCACTTCCAAATCCATCTCGGACTGATTCAACTTTTTGATATTCACAAAATGCTTGCTATGCCCTAGCCTATGCATGACTGCTTCTACAATAATCACAGCTCCGTCTACTATCAATCCAAAATCTAATGCGCCTAAACTCATGAGGTTTCCACTTACACCAAATAAGTTCATCATGATAATAGCAAAAAGCATAGCTAATGGAATCACAGAAGCTACCAATAATCCTGCTCTAAAATTGCCTAAGAATAGCACCAATACAAAGACTACAATTAGTGCTCCCTCCAATAAATTTTTCTCCACCGTTCCAATGGCATTATTCACCATTTTTGTTCTGTCTAAGAATGGTTCAATGATTATTCCTTCAGGAACTGTTTTCTGAATTTGTGCAATCCTATCTTTTACGTCTTTGATTACGTCAGAACTATTGGCACCTTTTAGCATCATCACCACAGCACCAGCTACTTCTCCCTTATCATTATAACACATGGCGCCATAACGGGTTGCATTCCCTATTTTAATATCCGCTACATCCCTAATAAATAAAGGAGAACCCCCATTCAATGATTTGATAGAAATATTTTCTATGTCTTCAATGCTTCCTAACAAACCTTCTGTTCTTATGTATAAAACTGTGGGGCCTTTTTCAATATAAGCACCTCCTGTGTTTTGGTTATTGTTTTCTAGGGCCTTGAATACATCGGCAATGGTTATACCATAACTCTGTAATTTGGCTGGGTCTACCTCAATAGAATATTGTTTGAGCTTTCCGCCAAAACTGCTTACTTCGGCCACCCCTTTTACCCCTAACAATTGTCTTCTTACAATCCAGTCCTGAATGGTTCTCAGTTCTGTATCATTGAATTTATTTTCATAGCCTTCCTTGGGTCTTACCACATATTGATAAATTTCGCCAAGCCCCGTACTCACAGGCCCTAATTCTGGTACACCAATTCCTTGAGGGATTATAGACTGAACTTTTTGAAGTCTTTCAGACACTTGTTGCCTGGCCCAGTAAACATCAGTAGCATCGTCAAAGACAATGGTCACAAGCGATAAACCAAAACGGGAGAAGCTCCTAATTTCTTTGAGTCCAGAAATATTGTTATTGGCTTGTTCAATAGGAAAAGTGATCAAGCGTTCTATATCGGTTGCACCAAAAGATGGGGCAATGGTAATTACCTGTACTTGATTATCGGTAATATCAGGAACTGCGTCAATGGGTAATTTGGTTACCTGAAGGGCACCATACCCCACTAGGCCAATCACAAACAAAGCGATTACCAGTTTATTCCTAATGGAAAATTGGATGATTGCATTTAGCATTAAAATCTGTTTAGTAATGATGGAATCTTGCTATTGCAAATGCCTATAGCAATGTAGCCAATGGTTTAGCCCCATCAGCCATTTACAAAAATGAATTACTAACAATATTTAGGAGGTTGCCAGATATTGGACAAACAAGAAGAAAGTGGTTTGTTATGGTCTAGTTCTATTTTGTCTTGTTTTACAAAAAAAACAGGATATTCTAGGGTCATAACCAATTGTTCTGCTACTGCTGCGCTAACCATTACAGAAACACAATCGGCTGATTTTTTAAAGGGCAATTGCATATCACGGTCATAATCTGCGTCTTTGGGACTACCGTGTAAATAATGGATATCCAAAAACTGAAGAAAGCTAATACTATTATCTTCTTGTTGGTGTTCTACAAAATGCTGGAATACCACAGGCAACTTTAAAAGCTGGTGCGCTTCTGTAGTGGCTAGCAAGTAAATGCTCAAGAATAGTATGGCGATGGGCTTTTTCAGAATTGAAAGGTACGAAAACTGAGTGAATCTAACACCTCCAAATAGGCTAATAGGCCATAATCCAAGGTAGATTCCTTATCCTTGTGCCCATTAGTAGTAATTATATAAGATGGATCAGAAAAATCAACCAGACATAAAGGCGGTAAAAATACGTCTTGCGGTAACTGTATTTTTCTTTGTTTCTGGTTTTGTCTATGCCAATTGGGCTTCTAGTATTCCTCAGTTGCAACAAAAACTGAATTTAACCGATGCTGCATTGGGTACCCTATTAATTAGTTTACCTGCAGGGTTAATGCTCACCATGCCCTTATCCGCTTGGTTAATTGGCAAATACAAAAGCAGAAACATTGTGCTAGCTGGTGCCCTTTTATATGTTTTATTGCTGAGCTTGATTGGATTTGCAGATCAGGTTTGGCAAATGGCCATTGTCCTTTTTGCTTTTGGGGCATCTAGAAACCTGTTCAATATTTCTATTAACACCCAATCTATTGGAGTGCAGCAATTGTTTAAGAAATCAAT